>NZ_JBVIQN010000005.1:0-390089 GCF_055577005.1 Streptomyces sp. NPDC033221
GAGGGAGGAGGGGGGGGGTGCTCGGGGTGGGGGAAATTGGGGGGGGGGGGTGGCGGCGCACAGGCCGCCACCCCCGCGCGGTCACGGCCGCTTCGCCCTGGCCGCGACGATCTCGGCCAGGGCCGCCGTGACGTCGGCCTCGGACGCTGCCTTGGTGATGCCGAGGCCGCTCAGCACGCCCTCGCCGTCCTCCAGTTCCAGCAGTGCGAGCAGGATGTGCTCGGTGCCGACGTAGTTGTGGCCCAGTCGCAGCGCCTCGCGGAAGGTGAGCTCCAGCGCCTTCTTCGCCTGCGCGTCGAACGGAATCAGCGCGGGCATCTTCCCGGCCGCGGCCGGCAGCGCCTCGGTCACCCGCTGCCGTACGGCGTCCAGCGTCACGCCCTGCGCCACGATCGCGCGCGCCGCCAGGCCCTCCGGCTCGGCCAGCAGCCCGAGCACCAGGTGCAGCGGGCTGATCTCGGGGTTGCCCGCGCCGTGGGCCTCGTTCTGCGAGGTCACCACAACGTTCCGGGCCCGGTCCGTGTACCGGCTGAACCCCTGGCTGGGGTCGAGGTCGGACGCCTCGCCGGGCGTCTTGGGCACGAACCGCTTCTGGGCCGCCTGCTTGGTGACGCCCATGCTCTTGCCGATGTCCGTCCAGGAGGCGCCCGAACGGCGGGCCTGGTCCACGAAGTGGCCGATCAGGTGGTCGGCGACCTCGCCGAGGTGCTCGGCGGCGAGCACCGCGTCGGTCAGCTGGTCCAGCGCGTCGGGGTGGACCTTCTTGATGGTTTCGATCAGGTCGTCGAGGCGGATCGGAGGGGTGCTGCCGGTGGGTTGCGTCATGCGTCAACCGTAAGTTGACGACCCCCAATCGTCAACCCTTGGTTGACGATCTCCTTTTGCTCGCTTTACTGGAGTGGCCGCTCTACTATTGACGGCGATGCGCACCGTCAACCCCGAAGAGCACGCCCGCAAACGGGCCCACATCCTCGCCGCCGCCGCTCAGGAATTCGCCGCGCACGGCGTCGACGGCACCTCCACCGCGCGCATCTGCCGCGCCGCCGGGATCGGTTCGGGCACGCTCTTCCACTACTTCGCCACCAAACGCGACATCTTCCACGCACTGTTCGCCGACGACGTGCCGCGCAACGCCGAGGCGTGCGCCCGTGCGCTCGCCCAGGACCGGCCGGAAGACGGCATCCGTCTCCTCGTGGACCACCTGCTCACCGATCTCGCCGACCCGCTCGTACCAGGGCTCGCGGCCGCGGTCGTCTTCCAGGTCAACCGGGACGAGGAGTTCGCCCGGCTGATCATGGCCGACACCGCGCAGGTACGAGCCGCCCTCGAAACCCTGACGGCACGCCTCGCCGAGGAGGGCCGCCCCCTCCCCTTCCCACCCGAACGGGTCGCCACCTGGATCCAGGGCCTGCTGGACGCCGCCTACCTCTCCGCCGGCGAACCGGACTTCGCCCCCGAGGCGCACGCGGCCGAACTACGGCGCATCATCACGTGGCTGACCGGCGGCGACGCATCCGGAGCGCCCCCGCCGTCCACCGGCGTACCAACCCCGTCCGGCACCTGAACCGTCCCGCACCGCATCACATCAGAGGGAGAACCGGCCGATGTCCTCCGACAAACCGTCGCCCAAGGCCCAGGCCGCCGCGCCCAAGGCTTCCCTGCCCAAGGACCCGCGGCCGACGCCCGACCGGACCACCACCGGCCCCACGAGCGCCGGCCCCACGGCCGTCGGTTCCACCACCGTCGGCCCCACCACCGGCGACCGCGTCCTGGCGTGGGCGGGCTTCCCCCTCATAGGGGCAGTGGCACTATGGCTGCTCAGCAGGGCGGCGGGCTGGGTGGCGTCACTGCCCTGGGCCCCGATGCAGGGCCCGTTCAAGCTGGTCGCGTCGGCACCCGAACCGCTGGTGTCGATCATCGCCCTGGGCGTCGGCCTCCTCAGCGGCCTGGGCCTCGCGTTCGCCGCCGAACGGGAGTACATCAGCGCAGACATCGGACCCGAGCAGGCGGCCCTGACCCTCGCCGGGAACACCCGGGCGGTACAGCGCGCGGCGACCGCCGCAATCTTCAAGGACGGCAAGAATTTGGTGGCACTCGGCCACGACTCCGCCGAACTCCTCAACCTCCAAGGAGACTTCAACGCAGAACGGTTCGGGGCCGCCTTCAAACGGCACGGCTACCCGTGGCGGCCGGACGGCGATCCGTACGCCGCCGACTTCCGCCGCTGGGTCCCGGCGCAGCCCGAACTGTCGAGCGGCGCGCACGCCCTGCTCAAGGCTCGCGCGCACGCCTTGAAGAAGGGCGAGAAAAAGGACGCCGAACAGCTCAGGGCCGAGCTGGCCGAGCTGGGCCTCGTCGTACGGGAGGGCAAGGACAAGGCCCAGCACTGGCGACGAGCAGAGGCCCCTCAGCCGCCCTCCGCCTGACAAGAAGAAAGAGTTCAGCCCCCAGGTCGCAGCTTCGACCCGGGGGCTGAACCCTTTCTTGACTCCTTCTTGCGCAGACGAAACCGGCGCACGCTCAGCACGACCACCACCACCGAACCGAAGCCCGCCAATCACGCTGAGTAGCAAATCCGCCAACTCGCAACACAGTCCCACACGCGTGATTCCCAACACCGAGCATTTTCGTTATCCAACAACACTGCTGGTCACAGGCCTAGTTCAGGCCCGCCGCTCCCCCTCCGCCGCGGAATGACATGCGCAGGGCATCGGTGTATGGTTTCGATCTCTGTCACCCAGAGTGTTGCTTTGGCCCATGCCTACCTCGTTGGTCGAACGTGGCTGCACCCCGGGCGGCAGTGCGCAACTCCCCCACAGCGGTGCCCGCGTGGACCGGATCTGGTCGGCCAGATCCTGGCCGTGTGTGCCGCGGAAAGGTTTGCCCATGTCCCGGAAACGGGCCTTGAAGAGACGGGTTCTGAAGCCCGTCCCGCTGACCGCACTGGCAGGCGTCGGCGCCTGCCTGGCCGTTGTCGTCGTACCGTCCGCTTTCGGTACGACCGCCCCGGCCGACCAGGCCGCCCCGAGCGGCACCTGCACGATCCGCTCCGCCGACCAGCACTCCGAAGCACCCAGCAGCTGCCTCGGCGTCACCGCCTCTCTCGACCACCTGCCCGCCGTCGGCCAGCAGGCCACCCTCACCGTGGACGTCAAGGCGCAGGCCGACGTCAAGAACGCCGGCCTGGCCGTCCAGCTGCCGCCCACGCTGCGAATATCCGACAAGGACGCCGGCCTCACCGCGCCCGCCACGGACACCTTCGGCCAGCGCACCACCCAGCGGCTCGCCCTCACACCCGGCACCCGCACCGTCAAGCTCAAGGTCAAGGCCGTGGCCGCCGGACCCGCCCAGATCCAGGCGGACGTCAGCGACATCGACCGCCCCGACCCGCGCCGCGCCGGACACGACTCGGTGGAACTGACCGTCGGCACCGCCAAGGGCTCCTCCGACAAGGGCGTCTCGGTCACCAAGGGCCGCACAACCAAGGTCGACGGTCCCGGCCCCGGCCAGCGCAAGCCGCGCAAGGTCACCCCCAAGACCCCCGCCCCGGCCCGCGCCGCGGCGGCCACCGCCCCGGCCGCGCGCGCCCAGGTCTGCGTCAATGGCACGTTCCGCAACCGCTTCCAGTCCGCCGAGGGCGGCAACTGGAACGCCAAGGCCAACCGGGACGAACCGGTCAGCAATGCCAACGTCACCCTGTGGGGCAAGCCGACCGCCAACGGCGCCACGCAGAAGCTCGCCACGGGCATGACCGGCAACGGAAACGGCCAGTTCAACCTCTGTTACACCCCCAGCACCGCCGTCACCTCCGCGGCCTGGGTGGAGTTCCAGACGCAGGCCGGCCGGATGTGGTCGGTGGTCGACTACAACGGCAGTCGCTACGCCACGACCTCGTACGCGCTGAACAACATCTCGCGCAGCACCGGCCTGGGCAACGTGTACGCCAACCAGGGACAGAGCCGCGCCTGGCATGCCCTGGACACCCTCAACAAGCTGTGGTGGAACCGCGGTTCCACCACCAACTGCTGGGCGTCCAGCCAGCAGGACGGCCGCTGCACCCCGATCACCGTCCAGTGGTACCCCGGCTCCACCGACGGCACGTACTGGAACGGCGGCGAGGACAGGATCCACCTCGCGGACGACGACCCCGACTCCGAGCACACCACCGTCCACGAGGCGGGCCACGCCCTGATGGGCAAGCTCTACAAGGGCTGGTGGCCGCAGGTGACCAACTGCTCGCCCCACTACGTCAGCCGCACCTCCTCCGCCAGCTGCGGCTGGACCGAGGGATTCGCCGACGCGGTGGCGTTCCACACGTTCAACGACACCACCTTCTACTGGGGCAACGGAGCCTCCCAGAACCTCGCCAACGACCGCTCCACCAGCGGCATCGACCCGGGCGACGCCTGCGAGGCCCGCGTCGCCACCACGCTGGTCGACCTGTGGTCCCAGGTCGACGGCGACTGGACGAAGAGCAACACCATGATGTCCCGCAACCCGCAGTCCAGCTTCCGCGAGTACTTCGTCACCGACCGGCCCGCGCACGGCCTGGACACCGGCACGACAGCACGCAACATCATCTGGAAGCACACCATCTGGTACTGACAGGTACTGACCTCTGTCAGCCGAGCTGACATCTGACAGCTGCACGAACACCATGGGCCGGGCCGGTCGTCGGCCCGGCCCATGGCCGTGAGCAGGCCGGCTCGGCGAGGGCGTAGGCCTTGTCGGCCCGGCATTCCACCCCGGCCCCCGCCAGGGCACCGATGATGCCGTGGGTTCGGGCGGCCTTGATGTCGTGGACAGATCCGGGCAGCGCGGGCGACGCCCACAGCAACCGTCCCGCCGCGTCGGCGATCACCTGCACGTTCATGCCGTGCTTCTTGTGTTTCCCGGAGTAGAAGGGTCGGTCGGCGGCGATCCGGTCGATCGGCAGCAACGTGCCGTCCAGGATCACGAACGCCTTGCCGGAGGCTGTCCTCACAGCACGAGCAGCGCCTGCTGTCCGGCGGCCAGCCGGTGCCATCGTGTCCCTTGCGCAAGACGACGTGCGGTCAGCTCACGGGCGAGGAAGCGCAGAGCGGAGGTGGACAGGTCGACTCCGGCTGGGTAGACAAGCATGCGGAAAGCTCCTGGCAGGACGGCTCGGACTCGACACGCACCCGTCTAACAGGAGCTTCTCATGCCCGGCCCCCCGCCCTCATCCCCAGTGGCCCTGCTCCGCACGCAGGTTGAGGATATTTCAGTGGGTGTTGGCGTGAGAGAGCGTGCGGAAGAGCTCGGCGCCGATCACGAGCGCGGCACGGTGGTCGAAGCGACACCGATCCATTCGTGTCCGCGTCGTGCTCGGCTACCTGCGAGCCGGGCGCGAGCCGGATCCGGTCGAGATCGCAGCTCAGGGCCGACTCGGACTCCTTCCGGGCTGCTCAGCCGTGTTCAGCGAGGAGCAGTACCGCCCGGGGACTCTGCGCCCAGGAGCGTGAGCAGCCCGGGAAATCTCTTCTCGATGTCCGCGCGTCGTAGTCGGATGCCCTTGCGGTTGCCGTAGTCGATCTCGTCAATGAGACCTGCCTCGCGCAGGACCCGGAAGTGGTGGGTCTGGGTCTGCTTCGAGATCGGAAGATCGAACGAGTTGCAGCCCCGCTCGCTGTCGCTGCGGTCGGCGGCCAACTCCGTCATCACCGAACGACGGTGCTCGTCGGCGAGGGCGCGAAACACCGCCCCCAGATCGAGCGCATCGGCCTCCGGGCCGACCAGGTTCTTCCCGGCCACGCGGCACCCCCTTCAGGTACGACTTGAATCGTACCTGAAATATGTGCTCCACTGAGGTACGAAATCTTTCGTACCTTCGTTCCGGTTGTGCTGCCCCGCGCCGCCGCGCCCTGAGAGCCGGCCCCGGCACTCGCCGGGGAGCTGGCCATCATCGACACTCCGAGAGGTCATCGTCATGAAGAAGCCCGAGGTGCTGATAGTCGGTGCCGGAATCGCAGGGCCCGCACTCGCATACTGGCTCTCCCGGAATGGCTACCGGCCAACGGTCGTCGAACATGCCCGGCAGCTGCGCTCCGGTGGTAGCGCGATCGTCGTGAAGGGGCCCGCGATCCCGGTCGCCGACCGCATGGGCATCCTCCCGCAGCTGCGCGGGCTCGCCACCCGCAATCGGTCACTGACCCTGCTCGACCCCGGCGGCAGGCGAATCCTGCAACTCCCGCTCACCTCGGACAAGGCTCCGACGGTCGAGGTGACCCGAGCCGACCTGTCCGAGGTGCTCCACCGGTCGGCGCAGACCGAGGCCGAGTTCTTGTTCGACGACACGGTCACCGCTCTCGACCAGGACGAAGGCGGGGTGGACGTGACCTTCCGGCGGTCCGCGCCACGGCGCTTCGACTTGATAGTCGGTGCCGACGGGATGCACTCCACCGTACGGCGCCTGGTATTCGGACCCGAGCGGCAGTTCGCGAGCGACCTGGGCCTGTACGGCGCGACCGTCCCGCTGGAACCCGACGCCATCGAGGACCCGACCGAGATGACGATGCTGACCGTGCCGAACCGGATGCTGGTCCTCCACCCCTCGCGGACCACCCCGCTCGCGATCTTCACCTTCCGGGCCGCACAGCCGGCGCCCCACGACCGCAAGAACATTGCCCTTCACAAGCAGACCGTGGCCGACGCCTACGCCGACGTGGGGTGGCGGGCACCGGAACTCGTGGCGGCGTTCCTCGACCACCCGGCTCCGTTCTTCGACCCCCTGACCACCCTCCGGATGCCCTCGTGGTCCCGCGGACGGGTCGTCCTGCTCGGGGACGCGGCGGCGGCGACAGCCCTGCTGGGTGACGGGTCCAGCATGGCGATGGCGGGCGCGTACGCCCTCGCAGAAGAGCTCGCCGCCCATCCCGGTGATCACGTCCGCGCCTTCGCCGCCTACGAGTCGCGGCTCCGCCGTGAGATAGGTCCGCGGCAGCGACGCGTCGGTCTGCTCTCCAGCCTCATGGTGCCCCGCACCCGGCCGGGCCTCGCGGTGCGCAACGCGGTGGGCCGCGCGGTCGGTCGCACGAACCGGATCGCCTCTCGCGAAGCCGCGAACCGGTAGACCGGGCCCGCGCCGACCGGTCACCGGTCGGCGCGCAGCTCCGCGGTAGCTCTCAGCCGGGTCGGCGCCGCCATGTCCGACGAGCCCGGCTCAGCGTGGTCGGTCATCGCCGATGCGGCAGGTCGGCTGCTGGCGGCCTCACCCACCATTAGCACCAACCGAGTCAGCGCCACCGTGAAGACCATCCCCGCCCTTTGTCACGCCTCAACCTGAGGTTGGAAAAAGCTCACTGTCCGCACTGCTGACATGGGGCCCGGGTGACCCGGTAGAGCCTGCATTTCGCGCCATACTCGAAGACGTCACGCACCATCCCTGTACACCGATGAGTCCGGCATGACGCAGCCCCGATCGCTTGCCTTTCCGGCGGAGCCGGATAGACGGCATTCTTGTCGCAGTGCAGACAAGGGAATGGGGTCAGTCCATCTTCGTTGGCTACATAGGCGTTCCCTTCAGCGCAATTGCAGCGTGGGCAGATCCAAGCCATGAGCACGCCTCCGGTAGGTGAGGGACGCAGCATTGCGCCCGGTGCCGCCGCTTGGGGGATGTTTCCCCAGCCGTCCCCTGCCAGTGGATCTCATTTCAGCTGCCTCCTGGCAGGCCTGGAAAAGACGCTGACAGGCTCTTCCGTGTGCTTCTCGAACTGCCGGTGCCCGGTCATGGCCGCGTGCTCACGCATCCAGCCGTTCGCCTGTACGGGTGCGTCCCAGACGGAAGAGCGGGCGCCACACTCCGTGCCGCCGATTTCGGTGACGCATTCGGCGACGTGTTTCCGGATGCCGGTGATCTGGATCTCCAGGTACGTCGGCGCGGAGGCGGGGTTCGTCATGAAAGGACTCTCCGTTCGGGGGGCGTTGGGCCTGGCACTGCCGTTACTGGTGCGCAGAATGAGCACGCCGTCGCTTCCGCGTGAGCGCATGAGCCGAGTGAGGTGCTCCCGACTGGGGAGTGGGTCAGGTTCACTCTTTCGAGACAAGGTTCGCTCCTCTCCGTAGCGGTTCCACTACTGGAGAGGCTCAGCGTGTCCTACAGTCGGGAACCATTCAACGTGTCAGTCCCGGCAGGAAAGTTGGCGATGACCGCGTGAACCGCAAGGAGTTGAACCCGGACAGTAGTCCGCAGGCGGCCTTTGGAGCGCGCCTGCGCAGCTCGCGCGAGGGCCGCGGGTGGAAGCAGGAGGACCTAGCCGAGCGGATGGGGTACTCCAGCACGCATATCTCAGCCGTCGAAACCGGTCGGAAAGTGCCAACCTTGCGCTTCTCGCGTAGCGCTGACCGCGTCTTCGGCACGGAGGGGACAACAGACACGTTCGAGCGGCAGTGGCGCGAGATCAGGCACGGTTCACTGTTGGAGGGGTTCCCGGAGTTTGTGGGGCACGAGGGACGCGCGGCAGAGATTCGTCTGTACGAAGTGGGCGTTATCCCTGGCCTCCTCCAAACACCGGAGTACACATACGCCCTAGCCGAGAGTGCGGTCAGGCGGGGCGTGATTACGGCCGAGCAGGCTGACGAGCGGGTTGCACTCGTCTCCGAGCGTCAAGCTGTGTTACTCCGGACGCCCCCACCGCTCGTACTAGCCGTGCTAGACGAGAGCTGCCTACGCCGTCCTGTCGGTGCACCCGCTGTGATGAACGCCCAGTTGGCGCGACTGATCGATTTCGCCAAGCTACCCACCTCCATCTTCCAGGTGGCTCCGTTCGCCATGGGAACAGATAGGCCGTTCAGTCTGCCGGTCACAGTGTTGACGCTGCCGGACCGCTCACTGATGTCGTACGCCGAGTCAGCCCAGCGGGGGCACCTTGAACGGGACTGCACCTCAGTGCTTCCCATACTGACGCTCTACCATCAGATGCAGGCCGGAGCCCTCTCACAGTCGGCTTCTGTGGCCATGACCGAACAGTTACGAAAGGGCACCCCGTGACCACCGAATCCCCCCGCTGGTTCAAGTCCTCGTACAGCGAAAACGGCGGCCAGTGCATAGAGATCGCCACCAACCTCGTCGTCTCGCACGGCGTTGTCCCCGTTCGCGACTCCAAGAACCCCAACGGCCCGCATCTGACACTCAGCGCGAACGCGTGGGCCGGACTGGTCGAGTTCGCCCGGCACGCTGCCGCCTGACCTCGGCAGAGCAGCCACGGCCCCGTCACTCCCCCACCGGAGCGGCGGGGCTTTCGCTTTCCTGCAGGTTTCGCCCAAGCGGGCCGCGACATACGCCTGTTGACGGCCTAGCACCGGCGTCGAGCTGGAACGCTCTCCCAAGCGTCATCCCTGGCCTCGATCGAACAGCTACGAAAGGGCACCCCGTGACCACCGAATCCCCCCGCTGGTTCAAGTCCTCGCACAGCAACAACGGCGGCGCCTGCATAGAAACCGCCACCAACCTCCTCACCGCACACGGCGTCATCCCCGTCCGCGACTCCAAGAACCCCAACGGCCCACGCCTGACGCTCAGCGCGGACGCATGGCCCGGGCTCGTCGAGTTCGCCCGGCACACCGCCAGCTGACCTCGGCCCCGCCGCTCTCACGCCGGAGGGGCGGGCATCTTCATGCGTAATGCATGCACCAGTCGCCGCTCACAGCGTCAACGCGAGGTGGTGACGGCAGCCGACAGCTCGCGGACTCCGGCCGCGCGTGGGTGGCGCTGGGCCAGGTCGGTGACGATGCGCCGGATAGCGGGCCGGTCGCGGACTTCGCCGCGCGATGCTCGTACGGCGTGCAGCAGCGCCTCGGCAGCCGGTTCGGGCTTGGCCATCTGCCACCAGGCCCGTGCCAAGTCGGTGTGCATCCGGGCTTTTCGCTCGGGCGTGGGGAACTGCTGCTCCCGCAGGTTGGCGCCGACTTCCAAGGCGGCGCCGGCGTCGCCAAGAGCCCAGTGCACGCCGACGGCGTACAGGTGGACGGCCGCCGGGGTCAACGGAAACAGACGCTCGGACGGAGCCCGCTCGGGCAGGAGGCGGGCGGCGCTCTGAGCCTCGCCGATCGTGGCCAGGGCCTGGCCTCGATCGCCTGCGCGGGCCGCGCAGTAGGCCTGCGTACACAGCATCTGGGCGTACGCCGAGGTCTGGGCACTGCTGGTGAGCCCGGTGGCTTCGACTTGGTCCGCGGCCTTGAGGATCAGGCGCTGGGCGGCGGCAGGCTGGTCCTGGTGGCGCAGGGCGATGCTCATCTCGCGCGCGGCGGCCGCGGCCGCGAGTGGTGAGCCGGAAAGGTCCGCGTAGACGGTGGCCCGGTCGGCGGCCTGACGGGACTGTTCGTAGCGGCCGATTTTGGTGAGGACCTGGGAGAGGAGGCTGTAGCCAGTGGACAGGCGGGCCAGGGCAAGGTCGTGGCGCGAGCGGGCGGCCACGTGCGCGTCACCGAGCAGGCCGGGCAGCTCCTCCAGCAACCGGGCGTGCCAGCCGGCGTCGAACAGGCCGCGGGCACGGGCAAGGCGCTGGTCGAGGGGTGCGGCGGAGCCGCTGGGGTCGGGAACGCCCGCCAGCGCGGCATCGACGCCGATCAGGAACTGCGCGGGGGCCGCGAGTCCGGCGGCGGCGAGCAGGGTGCGGCGGTGCATCGGGTCCTCCTGGGCTCGTGGACCATCGAGCGCCACCCTAGTGGCCGACGCGCCACCGAGGGCGAGCGACGCCGTGAGAACACCCATTGGCACCCCCACCTCTTCGGCGGCGCGTCACAGCAGACGCAGGTCGCAGGGGCAGCTACGTGCTTCGAGCCGGGAGACCGTGGAGGTCGAGCACCCCAGGCGCCCGCCCAAGTCCTGCTGACGCCACCCGCGCGCGGTACGCCCGACCTTGACGAGCCCGCCGGCGTGCCGGGCGGCCACGAGGAAGCGGACCTTCTCGGAGGACCATAGGGAGTCGTTGGGCACAGCACCTCCCACGCCAGGGGCCGGGGCCCGTTTCACGGTAGTGACTCAACCTGTCTGCGTCGACGTCGTGTGCAGTATCCGCAAATCGCATGCGCAAGAAGCAAGTTGGTGCCCGCTCGGCCACGCACGGTGGTGTCGTGGTCGTGCGGCCCACGACGGGCCGAGCAGTCGCAGCACGCAGGAGGGCACGATGGCGACAGTGGCCGAGACCAGGATGCAGGCCCGTGATCCGCGGGACTACCTGACACGCGAGGTGTGGGACCGGCAGATCCAGCTCCTGATGCGGGATCACCCGGTGGACGAGGTGATGGCGAACCGGCTGTTCGGGGCCGCGGTCTCGTACCTGATCACCGCGATGGAGAAGTGGGGCCAGCATCTGGAGCTGTGCTGCGGCCGCCTCGTCGATCTGGCGGTCCACGTGTTCATCCTGGACACGAAGAATTACCGCGACTTCTGCCACCAGCACTTCGACGGGAAGTTCCTGGAGCACATCCCGGAGATCGCGTTCAAGTACGACGGCAGTGTGGAACGCACTGCCAAGGTGATCGCCGACGCCGGCTTCGAGGTGGACTGGAAGCTGTGGGAGCGCGACTACGCCGCGTGCGGCCCGTGTCGTCCGGGGGAGGAGTGCCACTGACCGCCTGCACGCCGTCGGCCCGGGAACGCTTGGCGCTCCCGGGCCGACGGCTGCTCGGGTGACTTCGCGGCGAACCACCGCGAGGAGCAGGGCGGGCCGGTACGGTGCCAGGTCCCGTCCGCCCTCCTGAGGAGCCGTATGCCCCGCGCGCCACGAACCCCGGCCGAATACTGGGACACGTACAAGCCGCACCGGGGCGACGGGCCTCAGCCGCGGCCAGACACCGGCCGGTTCGAATGGACGCAGTATCCCGGCCACGGACCCGGAGCCGAACTCCTCGGCTCGCCCCGTCGCGCTCTGGACCTCGGGCCGGCTGAAGGCAGGGAAGCCGCACACCTGGCCGAACGCGGCGTACGGGTGACCGGCGTCGACCTCTCCGCCGTCCAGATCGCCCGTGCCCGCGCCTGGTGGCAGGGCCTGCCGAACCTGGACTTCGTCCACGGTGAGGCGTGCTCTTATCTCACCGAGGCCCCGGGGACGTACGACGCGATCTACTCGGTGTGGGGAGCTGTCTGGTTCACCGACCCCGATCAGCTCCTCCCGCTCATCGCGGCCCGGCTGGCTCCCGGCGGCGTATTCGCGTTCTCCCAGGCCGAGCCGTCACCGCACGCGTACGGTCCGCAGGCCTTGCGGGGCAAGTGGCTGGAGGGCCGTGAGCGAGAGCTGGCCGTACCGCGCTGGCAGTACCCGCCCGGGACCTGGGCCGATCACCTCAAGCGGGCAGGCTTCGCCCATGTGGACACACGCACCCTGCCGGCACCGGACGGAGAGCGGTCGGGCACGCTGTTGGTCGTTGCCCGCTGAGCCTCACGCGAACTTACGACTGATCCCCTCAAAGACCCGCTTCGCCTCCGCGCCCAAGTGCGGCCCCGCCAGCCACGTGTGGTTCAGGGAGCCGATGGAGCTGTTGGAGACGAGGTACGTGCGGCCGCCGTAATTGGTGAACCAGCCGCCGCCGGAGGTGCCGCCGGTCATCGTGCAGCCGATGCGGTACATGGTGGGGGTGCCTTGGGCCATCGTGAGGCGGCCGGGGCGGGCGGGGCAGTTCATCATGCGGGCGCCGTCGTACGGGGGTGCCGCCGGGTAGCCGAAGGCCTGGAGGCCGCTGACCCGGTCGGCGGACGGGGCGCCGAACCAGACCGGCAGTGCCGCGCCGACGGTCTCCTGGAGGGACTTGCCGCCGCCGCGTTCCGGCTTGACGTGCAGGACGGCGAAGTCGTACGCAGAGCCGCCGTTGCCGGACTTGGTGCTGCCCATGTCGATCCACTCGCCGGAGGTGGTGACCCAGTTCGCCCACCACACCCCGTACGGCGCGACCTCCTGTGCCGGGGCCCGGCCGACCTGGCTCATGGGCAGGCCCTCGTCGTTGTAGGACGGCACGAAGACGATGTTGCGCATCCAGCCGCCGCTCTTGCCGGTGTGCACGCAGTGGCCCGCCGTCCACACCAGGTTCGACTTGCCGGGGTGCGCCGGGTCCTCGACGACGGTGCCGGAGCAGACCATCGGGCCCTGTGGGCTGTCGAACATGATCTTGCCTATGGGGGCCATGTGCTGGTGGTAGGGGCGGGCCACCTGCCGGGCCTGGACCGGGCGCGGTTCCGGGTCGCTGCCGCCGGCGTCACCGGCGCTCTGGGTGGTGACGTCCGGGGCGTTCCTGGCCTCGGCCATCCGGGACGGGTTCCACAGGTCCTTGATGACGGGGTTGGCGAACTCGGAGGCCTTGCGGGCCCACTGGTCCCAGTCCTTCCAGCCGCCCTTCTGCCACTTCTTGACGTCGTCGAGGCTGGTGGGCAGTCCGCTCGGCAGGTCGGAGCCGCCCGCGTCCGCCCCGCCGCCCTTGTCCGCGGCGGCCGAACTGCGCGGCGCGGCGGCGGCCTTGTCGTCGCCCGGCCCGCAGGCGGTCGCGGTGGCGAACAGGGCGACCGCCGCGGCGGCGGCCGCTGCGGTACGGCGTATGGCAGGCATGGAGCGGTTTCCCCCTGGTGCGTCCGGAGATGCGTCATGTATTTGACATGCCCCCGGCCGGGGGCGCCTCTACTATGCCTCTGGTCCACGCAGGGCCTGTGACGAGGGGTTGCGCTCACGATGGAGATTTTTGCCGACCGTGATCTTCGGACACGGCGGATGCGGCTGCGGTGGCTGACCGAGGACGACGCGCCCCACGTCGTCGCGCTGCACGGCGACCCGGGCGTCATGCGGTTCCTGGGCGACGGCCGGCCCGTACCGCGTGCGGAGGTGCTGGAGAGGACGCTGCCGGTGATGCTCGCCCGGCACGGGCCCCGGAAGCTGCTCGGGTACTGGGCGGCCGAGGACGCGGTCGCCGGGGGCTTCCTGGGCTGGTTCGAGCTCGTCCCCGCGAACCGGGGCAACGGTGGTGAAGTGGAACTGGGGTACCGGCTGTTCCCGTCGGCGTGGGGACGCGGTTACGCGACCGAGGGCGCCCGCGCGCTGGTCCGCGCGGCGTTCACGGTGTGCGGGGCCCAGCGCGTCATGGGCACCACCATGGCCGTCAACACCGCGTCGCGGCGGGTCATGGAGAAGGCGGGACTGCGGTACGTACGGACGTTTTACGAGGACTGGCCGGACCCCATTGAGGGGTCGGAGCACGGCGAGGTGGAGTACGGCCTGGAACTCGGCGACTGGGCAGGCTGAGCGCGCGCTCCGCTTCAGCCAGCCAGCCCCGACTGGTGGGCCAGCAGCGCCGCCTGTACCCGGCTCTGTGTGCCGGTCTTGTCGAGGATGCGTCCGACGTGGGTCTTGACCGTGCCCAGGCCGATCTCCAGGCGGCTGCCGATGTCCAGGTTCGACAGGCCCTGGCCGAGCATCGCCAGCACCTCCCGCTCCCGGTCGGTCAGCGCGGCCAGCCGCTCGTCGGTGCCGACGCCCGCGCCGGTCCGGCCGCCTCCGCCGCCTTGCAGCATCCGCTTGACGACATGGCCGGTCACGCCGGGCGAGAGCACCGCGTCGCCGGCCGCCGCGGCCCGTACGGCACTGATCAGTTCCTGCGGGCCCTCGTCCTTGAGCAGGAAGCCGCTGGCGCCGGCCTGCAGGGCGCGGGTGACGTTCTCCTCGTCGCCGAAGGTGGTGAGCATGACGACCTGCGGCTTGGGGTCGAGCCGGACGAGCTGCTCGATGGCGGCGAGGCCGTCCAGGACCGGCATCCGGATATCGACGAGGGCCACGTCGACCGGGGTACGGGCGGCCAGTTCGACCGCCTCGGCGCCATTGGCGGCCTCCGCGACCACCTCGATGTCCTCGGCGTGCCGCAGGATGAGGCGCACGCCCGCCCTGATCATCTCCTCGTCGTCCGCGAGGAGCACTCGTACGGGCTGTGCGGCACGCGTGCCGTGGGGATCGAGATGGTGATCGAGATCGCTCATGTGCACAGGCTAATGGGATGGGTGGTGGGTCCGGGGAGTCGGCTTTCTCCGCGTCTTCCCTGGCTGCCGGGGCCGGGACGAATCCGGTGCCGGGAGTGACACAGCACCGGTTCAGGGGTCGACCCGTACGAAGAACGTGTCGATGTCGGTCAGTACGTCGCCGCGGAAGCAGTACCGGGTGATCTCCACGCGTCCGCCGACCGGTTCGTCCCCGGTGTACGGGAAGACGCATTGGGTGCCGGCCGGCCGGGGCGGTTCGTGGCCCGCGGCGGCGGCGCGGGCGAGGCCGCTGTCGGAGTACATCGCCTGCTCGACCTCCTCGCGGCCCATGCCGACGTGGATGTCGCTCGGGGAGGGCGGCTGCGGCTGGTGTCGCGCGTCCTGCACCAGGGTCAGGCCGAACGCCAGCATCGTGCCGACGCCGACGAGGCCGAGGATGCCGGTCGCGAGGCCGGGCAGGTGGCGCAGGACGCCGGGCAGGGCGCCGGAGCGCCGGTCCTCCTCGGCGGCCAGGTAGGCGGGCGAGTCCTCCGGGCGGGTGGCGTTCGCCGACGATGAGGCGGGGTGTGCGGGGACCGCCGCCTCGACGAGGAAGCCGCCCGCTCCGGTCGGTCCGGTCCGCAGTTCGCCGCCGAGCAGGCCGACGCGTTCGCGCAGGCCGGTCAGTCCGCGTCCGGTGCCGAGTCCGGTGGTGGCTTCCGGGGGCGTCGGTGGCGGGCCGTTGCGTACGGTGACGCGTACCCGCTCGGCGGTGTGCTCCACGGCCAGTCCGACGGCCGCGCCGGCCGCGTACCGGTGGACGTTGGTCAGCGACTCCCGGACGACGCGGTGCACCGCGCGCCGTACGCGGGGCTCCAGGCCGTCCAGGTCGGGCCCCTGCCAGTGGACGGCGACGGTGATGCCCGCGGCGCGGGACTCCTCGGCCAGCGCGTCGATGTCCGCGCGGGTGCCGGTGGCATCGGTGAGGGCCTCGGTGCCGGTGTCGCGGCCCAGCGGGCCGAGGACGCCGAGGACCGCGCGCAGTTCGTTCATGGCGTCCCGGGTGGCCGCGCGGACCTGCGCGGCCTCCTCCTTCAGTTCGGGCGCCTTGGTGGCCAGTGCCATCTCCAGACCGCCGCTGTGCAGCGAGATCAGACTGAGCCGGTGACCCACCAGGTCGTGCATCTCGGCGGCGATACGGGAACGCTCCTCGACGCGGGACGCGCTGTCGATCAGCCGCCGGGCCTCCTCCGCGGCGGCGGCGCGTTCCCGCAGGGCGACCAGCAGGCGGTCCTGCTGTCCGCGCGAGCTGCCGACCAGGCCGGGTACGAGGATGCCGACGCCGCCGACCACGATGCCCTGGGCGACGCCGTAGCGCCAGCTCGCGTACCCGGTCAGGACCGTGCCGACGACGGCGGTGAGCAGGGGGATGGCGGTGGCGGTGAGGAGGACGACGGTACGGCGGCGGGGGTTGTCGGTGCGCCGGATGGCGTCGTAGGCGACGAGGGCGGTCATCATCCCGACCACCGGCAGGGCGCCGGCGAACGCGGCGAGGACCAGCAGGACGGTGACGGGAAAGCGCCGGCGGGCAGGCAGCAGCACGGCCCCGATGGCGCACAGGGCGATTTTCTTTTCGGCCGCCAGCAGTTCGAAGTACCCGAACGAGTTGGGGCCGAGGACGCCGAGGTAACCGAACCCGGCGATCACCTCCAGAAGGAGGAGCAGGCGGCGCCTCTTGCGCCGGCGCGGCCGGTCGGCGTCGTACGGCGGGGCCGTCGGCAGCGGCGTGGAAGGCATGTCCCCGATTATCCGGAGGCGATCCCCGCAATCGGTGCACCTTGAGAAGGAGGAAGGGCCGGGCGGGTCTGTCCGAAGACAGACCCGCCCGGCCCTCACCGGTTCCGCGTGGCTACTTCTTCGGCAGCCACTTCTTCCAGACCTCCGGGTGTTTCTCCACCCACCGCTTGCCCGCCTCGTCGGCGGACAGGCCGTCGGAGGCGATCATCTCGGAGACCTCGTTCTGGTTTTCCTTGGACCACTTGAAGTTCTTCAGGAAGGCCGCGGCCTCGGAGCCGCCCTTGGCGAATTCCGTGTTGAAGAACTTCTGCAGCGGTGTCGTCGGATAGGCGCAGTCGATGGACGCGGGGTCCTTCGTGCCCTTTTCCGCGCAGGCGTCGGTGTACTTCGGCAGTTTCACCTCGACCATCGGCACCTGGTTGAACAGCCACTGCGGCTCGTACCAGTACGTCAGGAACGGCTTCTTCTGCTTGGCGAACTGCTGGATCTGGGTGATCTGCGCCGCCTCGGAACCCGCGAAGACGACCTCGTAGTCCAGCTTGAGGTTCTTCACCAGCGCCTTGTCGTTGGTGACGTAGGACGGCGAGCCGTCCATCAGCTGGCCCTTGCTGCCGCTCTCGGAGGTGCGCAGCTGATCGGCGTACTTGTTGAGGTTCTTCCAGTCGGTCACGTCCGGGTGCTTGTCGGCCCAGTACTCGGGGACCCACCACCCGATGTGGCCGGTGACGCCGTTGCCGCCGCCCGCCGTGATCGTCTTCTTGTCCTTGATGTAACGCTTTTCCTGCTCCGGGTGGCCCCAGTCCTCCAGGATGGCGTCCACCCGGCCCTGGCTGAGCGCGTCCCAGGCCGGGATCTCGTCCACCTGGACCGTGTCGACGTGGTAGTCCAGCTCGTGTTCGAGCAGGTACTTGGCCACCGCGACATTGGCCTGCGCGCCGACCCAGGTCTGCGTGGACAGCGTCACGGACTTGGAGCCGCCCGGCGCCTGGAAGGGCGAACCCTGCTTGGTCATGTCGGCCTTGCCGCAGCCGGAGAGGGCGAGCAGCGTCGCCCCCGCCAGCCCGGCGGCGCCCAGCACGCGTATACGGGTACGGGACATGGTCAGGCTCCCTTCCCCGTGGTGCGGCGCTGCGTCGGCTGGGTGACCCGGTCGAGCATCAGGCCCAGGCAGACGATGGCCACACCCGCGACCAGGCCGAGGGCCAGGTCGCCGGTCGCCAGGCCGGTGACGACGTCGTAGCCGAGCGCGCCACCGCCCACCAGGCCGCCGATGATGACGACGGCGAGGACGAGGACGACGCCCTGGTTGACGGCCAGCAGCAGCGCGGGCCTGGCCAGCGGGAGCTGCACCTGCCGCAGGGTCTGCCAGCGGGTGGCGCCGAGCGAGCGGGCGGACTCCATGGCGGCCGGGTCGACCTGCCGCAGGCCCTGGGTGGTGATGCGGATGACCGCGGGCAGCGCGTACACGACGGCGGCGGCAGCGGCCGGGGCGCGGCCCACGGCGAACAGCGCGACCACCGGGATCAGGTACACGAACTGCGGCATGGTCTGCATGACGTCCAGCACCGGGCGCAGGATCGCCTCCAGGCGCTTGCTGCCCGCGGCGAGGATGCCGACGGCGAAGCCCAGCACCAGGGTCACCGCGAGGGCGGCGAGGACCTGGGACAGGGTGTTCATGGACGGCTTCCAGACGCCGAGGACGCCGATGGCGGCCATCGCGAGCGTCGCGGTCAGCGCGGTGCGCCAGGTGCCGATCAGCCAGGACAGCGCGGCGACGATCAGCAGCGCGCCCCACCAGGGCAGCGCCGTCAGGCCGTCGCGCAGCGGGTCCAGGACCCAGGAGGTGAAGTGCGCGGCCCAGTCGGCGGTGCCGCCGACGACCGGGACCCCGGAGTAGAGGTGGTCGACCATCCACTCCTTGAAGTCGTTGACCGGGCGGGCGATGGCCACCGTCCAGCCGGACGGCCAGACGGTCGAGCCCGCCAGCCGGCCCGCGGCGGTCACCAGCGCGGTGAGGACGGCGATGCCGGCCCAGGCGCGCCAGCCGCGCAGCAGCTTCGGGCCGCGGGCGGCCGGGTCGGCGCCCATCCGCTCACCGGCGGCGGCGGTCGTACGGTCCATGACGATGGCCAGCAGCACGATCGGTACGGCGGCGGCGAGCGCGGCGCCGACGTCCACCGAGGCGAGCGCCTGGTAGACGCGGTCACCGAGACCGGCCGCGCCGATCATGGAGGCGATGACGGCCATGGACAGCGCCATCATGATCGTCTGGTTGAGGCCGAGCAGCAGTTCCTTGCGGGCCAGCGGCAGCCGGGCGGTCAGCAGCCGCTGCCGGCCGGTCGCGCCGAGCGAGGAGACGGCCTCCAGGACGCCCGGGTCGGCGCCGCGCAGGCCGAGCGCGGTCAGCCGGGCCATCGGCGGAGCCGCGTACACGACGGTGGCCAGCAGCGCGGCGGGCACGCCGATGCCGAAGATCAGCACGACGGGCAGCAGATACGCGAAGGCCGGCAGCACCTGCATGGTGTCCAGCACCGGCCGCAGGATCTTGAACAGCCGCTCCGAGAGGCCGCCCGCCAGTCCCAGCAGCGCGCCCACGGCGACCGAGGCGATGACCGCCACGATCATCAGGGCGAGGGTCTGCATGGTCGGCAGCCACATGTCCAGGGCGCCGCTGACGACGAAGGAGATCAGCGCGGTCGCGGCGATGCGGACGCCCGCGACGCGCCAGGCGACAAGGGTCACGCCCGCGGTGACGCCGGTCCAGCCGAGCAACAGCAGCAGCTGGTAGACGGCGCGTACGGAGATGACGACGGCGTTGCTGAGGTGGCCGAGGAAGTACACGAACAGCGGGTGGCTGTCGCGGTTGTCGATGATCCAGTCGCTGGTCCGGCCGAGCGGGCCGGTCAGGTCGACGGTCAGGTCGCTCGGCCAGGTGCCGCTGGACCACTTGGCGTGGGCGAGCGGTACGAGGACCGCCGCGGCGACGGCGAGGATGAGGATCTTGCGCAGGCCACGGCTCTGGAGGGCGGCCTGCAGCGCGCTCTGCTGGTCGGGCGCGGCGCTGGTGCGCGCGGTGGGGGTGGCGGCCGTCATGCGCGCCCCCGCTTCACCGTGCCGGCCGGTATCTGCATCGCCGCGGCGCGCTGGGCCTCGTGCCAGCGGCGCTGTACGGCGGCGCGGAGCCGGTCCGTCAGGGAGTGGACTACAGGGACTTCACGGGAGCCGGTACGGGTCCGGGTCGGCGGATCGAGCGTCCGTACCTGTGCGGGGGCGACCCGCACGGGCCGCCGGGTCGGGGGCCAACCGGCCGCCGCGAGGGCGGAGTCGGCGGTACTGGTGTGCGCGGACATCAGGCAGCCACCTCGCCCTGCCCGGCGTCTATCCGGGCGACGATGTTGAGCAGACAGGCGCTGTCCACGATGCCCAGGCAGCGCTTGCCGTCCATCACGCGGGCAGCGCCGCCGGAGCGCGCGACGGCCTCGATGGCGTCGGCGACCAGGGTGTCCGGCGCGAGCGCCGCTCCCGTCTCCGTCTCGCCGTCCTCGGCCGGGCGCATGGCGCGCCGTACGGTCAGCACCTGTTCACGCGGTACGTCCTGGACGAAGTCGCGTACGTACTCGTCGGCCGGGGAGCCCACGATCTCCTCGGGCGTGCCGAGTTGAACGATTTTTCCGTCGCGCATCAGGGCGATCCGGTCACCGATGCGCAGCGCCTCGGCGAGGTCGTGCGTGATGAAGACCATCGTGCGGCCCTCGTCCTCGTGCAGCCGGACGACCTCTTCCTGCATGTCCCGCCGGATCAGCGGGTCGAGGGCACTGAACGGCTCGTCGAACAGCAGGACTTCGGGGTCCACGGCGAGCGCGCGGGCGAGCCCGACACGCTGCTGCTGGCCACCGGACAGCTGGCCGGGGCGGCGGTTCTCCAGCCCCGCGAGACCGACCTTCTCCACCATCTCGGCGGCGCGCTCGCGGCGTTCGCCACGCGGCATGCCCTGGATCTCCAGGCCGTACGCAACGTTGTCGATCACCGAGCGGTGCGGCAGCAGGCCGAAGTGCTGGAAGACCATCGCGGCGCGGCGGCGGCGCAGTTCGCGCAGCTTGGTCTTGTCCATGGCGCGGACGTCCTCGCCGTCCATGTCCAGGCCGCCGCTGGTCGGCTCGATGAGCCGGGTCAGACAGCGCACCAGGGTGGACTTGCCGGAGCCCGACAGGCCCATGACGACAAAGACCTCACCCTTGTGGACGTCGAAGCTGACGTCGCGGACGGCGGCCGTGCAGCCGGTCCGCTCACGCAGTTCCTGCGCGGACAGACCGGTCAGCTCGGCGTCCTCCGGGACGCGCTCGGCCTTGGGGCCGAAGACCTTCCACAGGTTGCGGACGGAGAAGACCACATCCCGGGGGTCACGGGCGTCCTCGGCCGTCAGGTTGTCGGCGGCCTCGCGGGGCTGGGGTATACCGGCTTCGGGGGCGGCGGCGGCCATCACGCACCACCTCCCTGGGCCGGGGAATCGACCAGCAGCTCGGCGGCCTTCTCCCCCACCATCAGCACGCCGATCATCGGGTTCACGGCGGGCATCGTCGGGAAGACCGACGCGTCGGCGATCCGGATGCGGGACAGACCGCGGATCTTCAGCTCAGGGTCGACGACCGCCATCGTGTCGTCCTTGGCGCCCATCTTGCAGGTGCCCGCGGGGTGGTAGACGGTGTGCGCCGCCTTGCGGACCAGCTCGCTGATCTGCTCGTCGTCGGTCACGTCCGGGCCGGGGAAGACCTCGCGCTTGAGCCACTTCTTGAACGGCTCGGCCTCGGCGACCTTACGGGCCAGCTTGATGCCGTCCACGAGGGTCCTGCCGTCGTAGTCGCCCTCGTCCTCGAAGTACTTGAAGTCGAGCGCGGGCTTGGCCTCGGGGTCGGCGGACGTCAGGTACAGCCGCCCGCGCGCCCGCGACTTGGGGATGTTCGGCGTCATCGACACACCGTGCTCGGGGCGTTCGTAGCCCAGCCGCTCCGGGTTGTCGGTGAACGGAATCTGGTAGAAGTGGAACATCAGGTCCGGACCCTTGTGGTCCGCGTCCCGCTTCACGAACAGTCCCGCGTCGGAGTCCATCGCGGAGTTCCCCGGGATCGGCCCGTTGGTCTCCCAGACGATCACCGACTCCGGGTGGTCGATCAGGTTCTCGCCGACGCCCGGCAGATCGGCCTTGCAGTCGATGCCCAGCGCTTCGAGGTCCTGCTTCGGCCCGATGCCCGAGTGCATCAGCAGCCGCGGGGTGTCCACCGCGCCGGCGCACACCAGCACCTCGCGCGCGGCCTCGACGTAGACCTCCTCGCCGTCCTTCGTGCGGACGTGGACGCCCTTGGCGGTGGTGCCGTCCAGCTCCAGCCTGGTCGCCCAGGTCTCCAGCATCAGCGTGAGGTTGGGGCGGTCACCGGCCTCCATGTGCGGATGCAGGTACGCGACCGAGGCGGAGGACCGCTTGTTGTTCTCCGGGTGATACGACAGGTCGAAGAACCCGACGCCCTCCTCGAACGGCTGGTCGTTGAAGCCGACGACCTCCGGCACGCCGAGCGCGCTCTTGGTGGCCTCGATCCAGTCGGTGGCGATCTGGTTCTGGTCCTTCTTGGCCACCCGCACGATGTTGTTGCGCAGCTTGCCGAAGTACGGGTCCATGTCCTTGGCGCCCCAGCCGGTGGCGCCCGCCGCCGCCCACTCGTCCCAGTCGGACGGCAGCGGCTTGAAGGAGATCAGGGTGTTGTGCGACGAGCAGCCGCCCAGCACCTTGGCGCGGCTGTGCAGGATGTGCGAGTTGCCGCGGGGCTGTTCGGTGGTGGTGTATTCGTAATCCAGGTCACCGCCGAGCAGACCGAGCCACTTGCGCAGCGTCAGCACGTCCTCGCGGTCGATGTCCGAGGGGCCGCCTTCGATGACGGCGACACTCACGTTCGGGTCCTCGGTGAGCCGGGAGGCGATCACCGAACCGGCGGTGCCACCGCCGACGATCACGTAGTCGTACACGGGCATGAGGTGGAGCTCCTTCTGCAAAGTTCGTGCGTGCGTCGTGCTGTGAACAGACGGGCCCTCAGCCCGCGAACCAGCGAACCGGTTCCGGCCGGAGGTTCTCGTAAACGTGCTTGCTCTCGCGGTACTCGTCCAGACCCGCGGGGCCCAGTTCCCGGCCGATGCCGGACTTTCCGAAGCCGCCCCACTCCGCCTGCGGGAGGTACGGGTGGAAGTCGTTGATCCAGATGGTGCCGTGCCGCAGCCGGGCGGCGACCCGGCGCGCGCGGGCGGTGTCGGCCGACCAGACGGCGCCGGCCAGGCCGTACTCGGTGTCGTTGGCCAGCGCGACGGCCTCGTCCTCGGTCGTGAACGTCTCCACGGTCAGGATCGGCCCGAAGGTCTCCTCGCGGATCACCTTCATGTCGCGGTGGCAGCCGTCCAGGATGGTCGGGCTGTAGAAGTAGCCGGTGGCCGGGCGGACATCACTGGCCTCCGGGCGGCGTCCGCCGCACCGCAGCTGAGCGCCCTCCTGCAGGGCGGAGGCCACGTACGCCTCGACCTTCTCCAGCTGCTGCTGCGAGACCAGCGGGCCGCACTCGACACCCTCTTCGGTGCCGCGGCCCAGCTTGATCTTCTCGGCGCGGCGGGCCAGTTCGGCGACGAAACGGTCCCGCACCGACTCCTCGATGATCAGGCGGGCACCGGCCGAGCAGACCTGGCCGCTGTGGATGAACGCGGCGTTCAGTGCCTGGTCGACGGCGGTGTCGAAGCCTTCGTCGGTGGCGCAGGAGTCGGCGAACACGACGTTCGGGTTCTTGCCGCCCAGCTCCAGCGCGATCTTCTTCGCGCCCGCGACCGCGGCCGAACCGGCCTTCGTACCGCTGACCAGCCCACCCGTGAAGGAGAACAGGTCCACGTCCGGGTGCTCGGCGAGCCGCTGGCCGACCGGCAGGCCCGCGCCGGTCACGATGTTGGCGACCCCGGTCGGCAGGCCGGCTTCGACCAGCAGCTTGACCAGGTACACCGTGGAGAGCGGAGTGACCTCACTCGGCTTGATCACAAAGGTGTTTCCCGCGGCGAGCGCCGGGGCGACCTTCCAGCTGGCCTGGAGCAGCGGGTAGTTCCAGGGCGTGATCATCGCGCAGACGCCGACCGGCTCGTGCACGACGACGCTGTGCACGTCCGGGCTCCCGGCGTCCACCACACGCCCGCCGCTCTCGTTGATCACCAGATCCGCGAAGTACCGGAAGGCGTTGGTGACGTCATCCACGTCCACCCGGCCCTCTTCGAGGGTCTTGCCGGTGTCCCGGCTCTCCATGAGGGCGATCACCTCACGGTCCCGCTGCAGCAGGTCGGCGACCCGCCGCAGCAGCGCGGCCCGCTCCGCGACGAGCGTACGGGGCCACGGGCCCGCGCCGTTGTCGAAGGCGCGGCGCGCGGCCTCGACCGCCGCGTCGGCGTCCTCGGCGCCACCCTCCGCGACGACTTCGAGCGTCTTCGCATCGGCGGGGTCCAGAATCTCCCGCGTGGCGCCGGATACGGCGGAGCGCCACACCCCGTCTACGTGAATCGTCTCGCTTGCCGACACGTCTGTTCTGCCTTTCGACTTCCGGTTTGTTGCCACTGGTTCACACCAGCAACGAGGACCCCTCCCCGGAACCCCTTTACCTATGCCGAAACCTTCGAGGAAAGTGACCCGACTCACTCTTCCGGCCCCCGGAATGCAGGTTTGCGGGGGCTGATCCGGGTCACCGGTCGGTCCTTACGGGCCACTGTCCGGAATGCCCGGTGCGCCGTTCGGCCTGGGCCGGGTGCCCCCCGTACGGCCCTCCGCAGGACCAACCCGTACACATGTACGACTGGCCCGAACGACCGCCCGCACAGCCGCACGGGGTCTGACACAGCAGCCCGCCGCGTCAGACCGTCGTATGCGGCATCCCGCCGCCACCCAGCCGATGATCCCGAGGACTGACCCCCCGCACCCGCTTGAACGCGGCGCTCAAGGCGAACGGGCTGCCGTAACCGACCTTGCGGGCGACCGCGCCGAGGGTGGCGTCCGGTTCGCGCAGGAGGTCGGCGGCGAGGGTCAGGCGCAGGCCGGTCAGGTACGTCATCGGGGGCTCGCCCACCAGCTCGGTGAAGCGGCGGCCCAGGGCCGCGCGGGAGACGCCGCTCGCCGCCGCCAGGCCCGCGACGGTCCATGGCCGCGCCGGGTCGTCGTGCAGCAGCCGCAGCGCACGGCCCACCACGGGGTCGCCGTACGGATCGTGCCCGCCGCCTGGCGCCGCCGCCTCCGGCCTGGCGAACCACGCTCGCAGGGCGGCCGTCAGCAGCAGGTCCAGCAGCCGGTCGAGGACGGCTTCCTGGCCCGGCGCGTCCCTGCCGATCTCCGCTTCCAGGAGCGGCACGAGTGGGGAGTTCCAGGCGTCGGCGGGCAGCCGCACCAGCGGCGGCAGCGCCCGCAGCAGTCGCTGGTTGACCTCACCGCGCATCTGGTACGTACCGCTGAGCAGGACCACCGGTCCGTCGGGGCGGTCACCCCAGGTCCGTACGCCGAGGTCCATCGCCTCGCACAGCGCCTCGCCCTGGGGAGTGGCCGACACCTGGCCGGGGCGGACGACGACGCGCGGCGGCGTGGCGGGGTCGTCGGCGACGGTGTACGGATCCGGGCCGCGCAGGACCGCCACATCGCCGGGCAGCAGCCGGACCGGGCCCGTACCGCCCGCGGCCTCCGGGCCTCCGCCGGGGACCACCCACGCGTCGCCCCGCACCACCGACATCAGGGTCAGCGGCGCCTCGTCCTGGATGCGCAGCGACCAGGGCGGGGCGAGAACCGAGCGCATGAGGAAGGCGCCGCGGGCGCGCGGCCCGTCCAGCAGGCCGGTCAGGGCGTCCATGGCGTGAGCGTAGCGGGACGGCTGGACGGACGGACATGCGAGCGAGCCGTCCGGCCATGGCCCGGGCCGGGCGGGAGGCCGTTGACTGGGCGGGAGAGCGCCGGAGCCGCCGGACACCGTGACCAGAGGACCGCCCGCCCATGTACGACACGATCCGTACCGCCACACTGTTCGCCGCCACCGTGACCACGGGCCTGATCGCGGGCCTTTTCTTCGCGTTCTCCGTGGCCGTGATGCCGGGCCTGCGGCAGGCCGATGACGCGACGTTCGTCACCGCGATGCAGCGGATCAACTCCGCCATCCTGAACGGCTGGTTCGGCCTCGCCTTCGCCGGTGCGCCCCTGCTCACAGCCGCCGCCATCGCCCTCCACCTGCACGCCGGCGCCCGCTCTTTCCTCCCCTGGCTGACGGCCGCGCTCGTCCTCTACGCGGCGATGCTCGTCATCACGTTCGCCGTCAACATCCCCTTGAACAACGCCCTCGACTCCGCGCACGCACCGGGCGGGCTCTCCGCGCTGCGCGCCCACTTCGAGGACAGGTGGGCCCGGTGGAACCTTGTCCGCACCCTCACCACGACAGCGGCGTCGGCCTGCTTGATCCGCGCGGTGCTGGGCTACTCGTCCGTTGCGTCGGCCGGTTCATCCTGAGCGGTCATTCCGGCCACCCACAGCGGCATCAGCCAGTGCACGGCGAACGCCGAAATCAGCACGGGGAGAACCGCCCCTCCGACCGTCAGCCCGCCGAGTTCGCCGATCACGATGCCACCCGCCACGCCGCATCCCAGTACGTACAAGGTCAGGCGGTTGGCCGTGGCGCGCACCCGGTCGCGCTCGGCCAGTTGGCGCTCGTCCAGGACGTGGGTCCGCAGGTCGAGAAGGCCTCGGATGGCCGCGTTGATCACGCCGGTGGCTACGCACCAGGGAAGGATGAGCACCGGCACGGTGAGGACGAGCCAGGGGGCGGCGGTCGCGAACCCGGTGAATTCGACGGCCAGAATCACTCCGGTGAGCACCACATGCACGGCGACGACCGCACGCCGCCGCCCGGCCGTCGCGTGCAGCGGCGCGCCCGCGCGGCGGTTCATGATGGTGTACATGCGCTCGTCGTAGCGCGTACGTGCCCGGCGGGCCGTGGGGTTGGTACCGGTGGTCGTCACTGCTTCCTCCCGTAAACCTCGTCGGTGAGCGGGCGGAACGGCCGGAGTGAGAACAGCGCCTCCACCGGCAGTTCGAAGAATTCGGCCATGCGCAGGGCGAGGTCGAGGCTCGGGTTGTACTGCCCGCGCTCGATGTAGCCGATGGTCTGGTAGTGGGCACCGACCGCGTCGGCCAGCGCCTGCCGGGACACCTTGCGCTCGGCACGTACCATCGCCAGCCTGTTGTGCACCTGCTCGCTCATGTATAAGAAGTACTACATTGCTGAGCAGGCGCACAACAGGTCAGGCGGCCCAAGATCAGGAAGCGCGCGGATCGAAGAACTTCAAGGCGGTCTGCTGGATGCGGCTCTGGGCCGGCCAGTCGGCGTCGGGGCCGAGGACCAGGATGGCGAACTGGCGGCCGTCGGGGACGGTGAAAGCGCGGTCGGTGACGCGGGCGCGGACGCCCAGTTTTTCGCTGTCGTAGGCGTAGACGAGTTCGGTGGTGCCGGAGCTGACGCCGACGTCCGCGGCGGGGCCCAGGCTCATCTCCACATAGCCCGGCTTGTCGGCGAGGCTCTGGGAGGTCGCCTTGAGGGCTTCGTACGGGGTGATGTCGGGCTCGGTGACCTCGAAGATCTGGAGGAGGTAGCGCTCGTCGGGGGCGGTGTAGAAGATGCCGTCCTTGCGTTCCGAGCGCTGCCACTTCTCCGGTACGGCCAGGGAGAAGCCGGCGCGGTCCCGCGCCAGGCGGTAGCCGGACGGGACGGTGCCGGAGGGCGCTCCGGAGGGGCTGCCGGCCGACGGGTCGCCGGTGGCGGTGCCGGTCGGTTCCTCGGGCCCGTCGGTCGATCGGTGCGGTCCCGAGGAGGAGACCGCCGCCCCGGGGCCGGAGCGTACGGTGGCGTCGTCGCCGCCCCACAGCAGCCATCCGCCGCCGAATCCCACGGCGACCACGGCGACCGCCGCGCCGACGACGAGTGACGTCGGCCAGGAGCGCGGGTGGGCGGCGGACAGACCGGTGCCGGGCGCCGCCGCCGGGTCGTGGCCCGGCGGATGGTGCGGCGGGTAGGCCGGTGGGTGCGTCGCGTCGGCTGTGGCCTCGGTGAAGAAACCGTCCCCCGGAGCGGGGCCGGGCAGGTGACCGGGCTTCGACGGTGGCGGGCTCGTGTACGCGGCGGCGGCCGGGCCGCCGGTGTCCCAGCGCTGCTCCTCGTCGTTCCAGCGCGCCCCGCCCGCGCCGCCCCCCTGCTCGCTCATGCTCAGCCTCCCAGCAGCCCGGCCACGGCCTGTGCCACGGCGGCGCCGGAGGCCAGCATCGTGGTGACCGCGTTCGCGTCCGTCAGCGCGGTGCGCAGCCGGTCCAGCCGGCCGGGCGCGGTCCGGCCGGTGGTCTCGATCTCTTCCTGTGCGTCGGCCAGTTCGGCGGTCAGCAGGGTGATCTGCGGTGTTTCGATGACCCTGGCCAGGTCTTCGCGCAACTGCCGTACGGCGGCGAGCAGTTCCTCGTGGGCGGGGTCGGTGCCGGGGCGGCCGGGTACGTTCTCGTGGTGGGTGACCGTGTTGTGGTCACCGATGGCGAAGGCGCCGTGCACCTTGCCGATGTGGATGCCGCGGTCGCGTTCGTCGTCCGTTGCCATGTCTGCCTCCCCGTTCGTCCGCTGTACTGCCGTGCGTGCGTGCTGCCGTGCGTGTGCGCTGCCGTGCGTGCCGGCCGTGGTCACGATTGTGCCCCGGTGCCGGGTGGGTCCGTGCCGGCCGTGCCGTTCGTTCACCGGCCCGCGTCGGCGGGCCTGGCGGCCTTGCCTGATCCGCCCGGCGCGCCGGACGCCGCTCCGCCCGCGGCACCGGCCGCGCCGCCCAGCCCGCCGTTGCTGCTGATCGTGTTGTGGTCGCCGATGCCGATGGCGCCCTGCGCCGACTCGATGAACACCCCGCCGTTGGTGACGTTGACGATCCGCTGCTCGAACTCGTCCGTCTGCCAGCCCGCTTCGTACAGCGCGCTCCGTACGCCGCTCGCCACCCGGTCCTGGATGCTCTTCAGGTAGCGGGTGACGTCCATCTCCTGGAAGAGCGAGGCGTCCCCGTCGGAGCCCAGTTCGCGGACCGAGGCCGCCGGGCCGTCCGGCAGCGCGCCGCCGTGGCCGCCCGTGAGCAGGCTCCAGGCGGAGACGAAGCCGCGCCACAGGGTCGTCACCGCGCGGCCGGCGGAGCGCGGGGTCTGCGCGAGGGCCCACACGGCCTTGCCGAAGGGGTTGTTGTGCCGGTAGCGGTGGGCGATCCGGTCGGCTTCCCGGTACAGCGCGCGCACCGGCCACAGCACGTGCGGCGCGACCTCCAGCATGAGCATGCCGCCCTGCGTGTGGACCCGTACGAAGACCGTCGTGACGATGCCCTCGCCCCAGCCGCCGACCCGTACGCGCAGGAAGTGCCGCCGGGTCTCGCCGCCCTCCTCGACCGCGCGGGCGCGGTGCGCGGCGAAGCCCTCGGGGCCGTACGGCGCGGCGCCCCGCGACGGCAGCCCGGCCACCGGCAGGAAGACGCACTCGTCGATCTCCAGCTCGCGCAGCCGGTCCCGCACCGCGGCGGCGGCCTGCGGGGAGCCGTGCGCGGAGGGTTCGCGGAGCGCCGCCACCAGGGGGATGATCCGCTGGAGGACCGTGTCGTTGTCCAGCGGCAGCGGACCGCCGCCGGCGTCGTCGGCCGTGGCCGCCGCCGCGTCCTTGCGCGGTCGCAGCTCCACCGACAGGGACCAGGTCTGGTACGGCGTGCCCGCGCCGCAGAACGGGTCGGCCGCGCGGTACATGACCAGCGGGCCGTGCTGTTCGGTGCGGATGCGGTGGCGCAGCCGCTGGAAGCGTCCGTTGTCGGCCCGTTCGGCGGGGTCGGCGGCGGCGTCCGGGAACCGGTCCCGGGACAGCTCGGTGGTCAGCACCCTGGCGACCTGGCCGTGCTGCGCGCCGACCGCCCAGGCCAGGAGGGCGAGGAGGGCCAGGGCGAGCCAGGCGTGGAGCGGCTGCGCCGCGACCGCGCCCTGCCCGAGGAGCCCGGCGGGCAGGAACAGCGTCAGCGGGTTCTCGGACGGGCCGGAGGAGCCGTACGCGGGCCCGCCGGAGTCGTCGCCACCGAACGCCATGGCCAGCAGCGCCATGACCACGCCCAGCGCGCTCAGGCGCCCGTACCAGCGCAGCAGCCAGCCGGCGGCCCGCCGGTACCAGGGCGGCCGTGCGGCGCGGCCCCGTACGAAGGGGGCCAGCGAGAGCAGCACGACCGGCAGCAGGTAGAGCAGGGTCAGCCCGGAGGAGAGCGGGACGGACACGATCCACAGGAGCAGTACGGCGGCGGCCCAGGCCAGTTCGACGCGGCGGGCGCGCAGCGCGTGGGCCAGCACGCGGGCCGCGTCGAAGCCGAGGGACGGGGCCGCGAGGCGCTCTTCGTGGACGTACAGCTCGTCGATCACCGCGTCGCGGTAGGCCGTGTCGAGGTAGGTGCCCGCGCACAGGAGCCGGGTGGCCTCGCTGGCGCCGGGGGGCCGGGGCGCCACGGCGCGCGGGCCGCCCTGTGAGCCCTCCTGTGAGCCCTCCTGTGGGCCGGATTGCTGCGGTACGTACGGATGCGTCACCAGATTCCCCCCCGGGCACCAACCGTCCATGGTGACGGACGGGTTGTGTGTCATGAACGCCGCAGCATAGGGGAGGCCGGTGAGCCGTGTCAGGCGCGCGCCCGGAAGATCACACCAAGGTGTGAAACCAAGGGCAGAGCCCGTACGGAACCCCGGGGGTTCCGTACGGGCTCCGGCCGTACGGGGCGCGTCAGCGGACGCGCGTGCTGCCCGAGGTCAGAGCAGACCGAGACCGCGGACGGCCTCGCGCTCCTCGGCCAGCTCCTGGACCGACGCGTCGATGCGCTCGCGCGAGAAGTCGTTGATCTCCAGGCCCTGGACGATCTCGTACTTGCCGTCCTTGGTGGTGACCGGGAAGGAGGAGATCAGGCCCTCCGGGACGCCGTACGAACCGTCCGAGGGGATGCCCATGGAGGTCCAGTCGCCGTCCGCGGTGCCGTTGACCCAGGTGTGCACGTGGTCGATGGCGGCGTTGGCGGCGGAGGCGGCCGAGGAGGCGCCCCGGGCCTCGATGATCGCGGCGCCGCGCTTGGCGACGGTCGGGATGAAGGTGTCGGCCAGCCATGCCTGGTCGTTCACGGCCTCGGCGGCGTTCTTGCCGGCGACCTCGGCGTGGAAGATGTCCGGGTACTGGGTCGCGGAGTGGTTGCCCCAGATCGTCAGCTTCTTGATCTCGGAGACCGGGGTGCCGGTCTTCTGCGCGAGCTGCGAGATGGCGCGGTTGTGGTCCAGGCGGGTCATCGCGGTGAAGCGCTCGGCCGGTACGTCCGGGGCGGCGGCCTGGGCGATCAGGGCGTTGGTGTTGGCGGGGTTGCCGACGACCAGGACCTTGATGTCGTCCGCGGCGTGGTCGTTGATGGCCTTGCCCTGCGGCTTGAAGATGCCGCCGTTGGCCTCCAGCAGGTCGCCGCGCTCCATGCCCTTGGTACGGGGGCGGGCGCCGACGAGGAGGGCCACGTTCGCGCCGTCGAAGGCCACGTTCGGGTCGTCGGAGATGTCGATGCCGCGCAGCAGCGGGAAGGCGCAGTCGTCGAGCTCCATGGCGGTGCCCTCGGCGGCCTTCAGCCCCTGCGGGATCTCCAGAAGGCGCAGCTTGACCGGCACGTCCGCGCCGAGCAGATGACCGGAGGCGATGCGGAAGAGGAGGGCGTAACCGATCTGGCCGGCCGCGCCGGTGACGGTGACATTGACGGGAGTGCGGGTCATGGCGATCTCCTGCGCGATGTTTTCTGGGGGCAAGCCCCCTTACCGCGTAGGTGGCGGCGGGAACCTCTGCCCGTTTACCGAGATCTCTTGGTATCGAGAGACCCGGCCGTCAGGCTATCGGACCGCCGCGCCGCACTGCCCCCGGGCCGGTGTGGAACGCCTCACCGGGGCACCCGCGGAGGTCCTGCGGAGCCCCCGCGGGTGCGTGGCGGGCGGCCGCCCGCTCAAGGAGGGGGGAGCGCGGACGGCCGCCCGATGGTGCCGCACCCGTGGGGGGTCATCCATGCCCCTGCCCCGGATCCGCGCGGGCAATCCCCGCCGTACGGACCTTCCCGGAACGGCTGGTATGCGGCTTTCCTCCTGGATGCGGTGCCTGCCCGGGTCATCTCACCCGGCGCTCCGCCCCGATCCCGCCCCCGACCCCGACGGCACCGGCTTCGCGCAGCCCTTCACGCCCGCCGCGGTCGTCCCGCACCCGGCGACCTTCGCCGGGTCACCGGACACCGGGACCATCGCGGTGTACGCGTCGCCGTCCTGCCCGGCGGCGGCCTTCTCGGTCCGGCCCCCCGAGCTGACCGACGCCTGGTCGCCCGGCGCGGCCGCGGTGATACGGGCCCAGGCGGCACCGCACACCTTGCTGTAGCGCACCTCTATCAGGGAGCTTCCGGCGAACCCCCGGGACGGGCTGGTGGCGTTCCGGCCGCCGCACCCCATCGCCTCGGGGTCCTTGCCCGCGCAGTCCGCCCCGGCGCACTTCACCCCGGCGGGCAGCACCGGCTTCTTGCTCGGGGACGCCGACGGCGCGGGCGCCGCCTGCTTGCCCTTCTCGCCGCCGCCGATGTCGAGCAGCAGCACCGCGGCGGCGATCACCAGCAGCGCGCCGACGACCCCGGCCAGGAACATCGTGACGCGACGGCGCCGGAGCTGCCGTTCGGTGTCGTCCGCAGGGCTCGCGGGCGGTACCGGTTCCGCCGGCCGGTGCGCCGCGTCAGGGCCCGTCGGGCGGCTGCCGGAGTCCTGCCGCGGCACGTCGTACGAAGGTGTCTCGTACCGGGACGGCGGGGGCACGGGAGCGGCGTCGGAGTAGCTGGTCAGGCGGGGCCAGACCACCCGGTCCGGCCGGTCGGGGTCACCGGTGCCATCGGGGTCGCCGGTGTGGCCGGTGTCCGCGATGGGCTTCAGCGGAGGCGCGTCCGGTGCCGGGGGCGCGGACGACGCGGCCAGGCCGGGGAAGTCCGCAGCGGACGGCAGTTCGTCACCGCGCCGGGGCGGTGCGGCGGACGCCGGTCCGTCACCGGAACCGGACCTTCCGTCCTGCTCCGCGTCCCGCTCGGTACCCTTGCCCGTGGCCGGGTCCTTGGCCTTGCCCTTGACCTTCTCCTTGGTGCGGGACTTGGCCGCCTTGCCCGGCGCCGGGCCGAACTCCCCGAGCGCGGCCCGCGCCTGCGCCACCCGGATGGCCTCCATGGTGACGTCGTGCCGCATCTCCGAACGGCTCCAGGCGCGTTCGGCCAGCTCCCACATCGTGGTGAGGTGCCCGGCGTGTGTACCGGTCGCCTCGGCCAGCGCCACCACCGCACGCTGCGGCGGCAGCAGCCGCCCGTTGAGGTAGCGCTCCCACGAGGTCTTGCTGTAACCGGTACGGTCCGCGACGGCGGCCACGCTCAGCCCGCTGCGCTCCACGAGCCTGCGCAGCTGGTTGGCGAACTCCTTCACCTGCGGATCGAGTTCTTCCGGTAGCGCCCTCCAGCGAGGCATTGCCTCCCCCTAACCCCCCATATGCGCCTGGTTGCGCCGGTCCAGTGCTCTTGCGTCCACTCCTTCGCCGGGGCGCGACCCCCGCAGCCCGCCCCGGTGATTACCCAAAGGGATGCTCAGAGTCAGGATGCCAGTTCCCTTCTGCGAGGCGCACGGGAGCGTTCGCGCGACGGACATGCGGACGTGCACGCCCGTACACTTCCGCTTGCCCACGCCGGAGGGCGTGGCAAATGGGCGGCACGGCAGCCGCGTTGACGTCGGGCGCTCGCCGCCGGGCACCGATCGCGGGACATCTTCGGAACGTCGGCGTACGGTTTCGCCCACTTCCGGCCCGTGGCGGGCCGGTTATCGCCCACGGCCGCCGTACTGTACGTACTGCCGTAATGGCCTACTGCCGTACTGCCGCCGTACCCGGCCCGCGCTCAGGCGTCGGCCATCGCCTTCTGCAGCCCGATGTCGAGCGCGTCGAGGAACTCCTCCGTGGTCAGGTACGGCTGGTTCTTCGAGATGAGCAGCGCCAGGTCCTTGGTCATCCGGCCGCCCTCGACGGTCTCCACGCAGACCCGCTCCAGCGTCCGTGCGAACGCGCCGACTTCGGGGGTGCCGTCCAGTTCGCCGCGGTGGGCCAGCCCGCGGGTCCAGGCGAAGACCGAGGCGATCGGATTGGTCGAGGTGGAGTTGCCTTGCTGGTGGCGGCGGTAGTGCCGGGTGACCGTGCCGTGGGCGGCCTCGGCCTCGACGGTCCGGCCGTCGGCGGACATCAGGACCGAGGTCATCAGGCCGAGCGAGCCGAAGCCCTGGGCCACGACGTCGGACTGGACGTCCCCGTCGTAGTTCTTGCAGGCCCAGACGTAGCCGCCCGGCCACTTCAGGGCCGCGGCGACCATGTCGTCGATCAGGCGGTGTTCGTACGTCAGGCCCCGGGCGTCGAAGTCCGCCTTGAACTCGGCGTCGAAGACCTGCTGGAAGAGGTCCTTGAACCGGCCGTCGTACTTCTTGAGGATCGTGTTCTTGGTGGACAGGTACACCGGGTACGAGCGGGCCAGGCCGTAGCGGAAGGACGCGCGCGCGAAGTCGCGGACCGACTCGTCGTGGTTGTACATGGCGAGCGCGACGCCGGGCCCGGGGAAGTCGTGGACCTCCAGCTCGACCGGGTCGCCGCCGTCCTGGGGCGTGTAGGTCAGGGTGAGGGTGCCGGGACCGGGAATCCTGAGGTCGGTGGCGCGGTACTGGTCGCCGAAGGCGTGCCGGCCGACCACGATCGGCTCCGTCCAGCCCGGTACGAGCCGGGGCACGTTCCGCATGATGATCGGCTCACGGAAGATGACGCCGCCGAGGATGTTGCGGATGGTGCCGTTGGGCGAGCGGTACATCGCCTTGAGGCCGAACTCCTCGACCCGCGCCTCGTCCGGGGTGATGGTGGCGCACTTGACGCCCACGCCGTGCCGCCTGATCGCGTGGGCCGCGTCGACGGTGACCTGGTCGCCGGTGGCGTCGCGGTGCTCGATGCCCAGGTCGAAGTAGTCCAGGTCGACGTCGAGGTAGGGCAGGACCAGTTTGTTCCTGATGGTGGACCAGATGATGCGGGTCATCTCGTCGCCGTCCAGCTCGACGACGGGCTGGGCAACCTTGATCTTGGCCATGGGCCGCCAAGGTACCGGGCGGCGGGGCCCGCCGGCCGCCCCTGGGGGCGGCGCGCGGGCGGACGTCACGCGAATGGCGTGGAGAGCCGCGTACCGCCCGGCTCACCAGACCGTGAAGTGCACCAGATCGTCCAGGAACGGGATCTTCAGCCACGGCTTGGGCTGCGCCATCAGCGCCAGCAGGACGATGGCCAGGCCCAGCCCGCCGTAGATCGCCATGTCCGTGAAGCGGGACCGTACGGCCAGCATGCCGACCTTCGGCAGCACCCGGCGCAGCACCGCCCCGGCCAGCAGGGACAGTCCGATCAGGAGCGTCCCGATCCGGAAGCCGTCCAGGGCGACGATGAACAGCCCGAGGGCCACGCCGCCCATGACGGCCAGCAGTGGCCACTGGCGGGCGGGCGGGGCGGCGCTGCCGGGGGCGGTACGGGCGCCGCCCTCCGGCCGCGCGGTGTCGGTGGTGATCCGCGGGAAACGGCGCGACGGCCGCTGCGGCTCGGAGGCGCCTTCCGCGTGCGCTTCGGCACTCATGGGTGGCTGTCCCTTTCCGTATCCGTTCCGGTGCTGCGTAAGTTCCGGTGCTGCGGGAGGTGCGGTGCCGCGGGCTCAGCCCGCGGCGCGCTCGGCCGCCTCGACGACGTTGACCAGCAGCTGGGCGCGGGTCATCGGGCCGACGCCGCCCGGGTTCGGGGAGATCCAGCCGGCCACCTCGGCGACGCCGGGGTGCACATCGCCGACGATCTTGCCGTTCTCGTCGCGGCTGACACCGACGTCCAGCACGGCCGCGCCCGGCTTGACGTCCTCGGGCTTGATGATGTGCGGCACACCCGCGGCGGCGACCACGATGTCGGCCTGCTTGAGCTGCGCGGCCAGGTCACGGGTGCCGGTGTGGCACTGGGTGACGGTGGCGTTCTCGGACTTGCGGGTCAGCAGCAGCGGAATCGAACGCCCGACGGTGATGCCGCGGCCGACCACGACCACGTTCGCCCCGTTGATCACCACGCCGTGGTGGCGCAGCAGCTGGATGATGCCGTACGGGGTGCAGGGCAGCGGCCCGTCGATGCCCAGCACCAGCCGGCCCAGGCTCACCGGGTGCAGGCCGTCGGCGTCCTTGGCCGGGTCCATCAGCTCCAGGACGCGGTGGGTGTCGATGCCTTTGGGGAGCGGCAGTTGGACGATGTAGCCGGTGCAGGCCGGGTCCTCGTTCAGCTCCCGTACGACGGCCTCGATCTCCTCCTGCGTGGCGGTGTCCGGCAGTTCCTTCTGGATGGAGGCGATGCCGACCTGGGCACAGTCGCGGTGCTTGCCGTTGACGTACCAGCGGCTTCCCGGGTCGTCGCCGACCAGGAGGGTGCCGAGTCCGGGAGTGATGCCCCGGGCCTTCAGTGCCTCCACGCGGACGGCGAGTTCGGACTTGATCGCGGCGGCGGTGGCCTTGCCATCGAGAATCTGGGCGCTCATACCCCCATCCTCCCGGATGAAGCCACTCCCGTTCCAATCAGGGCGGGCTGTCGGGGCGCGCTATGGCCGCTGACAAGAGCGATGACCGGAGATGACCGAAATGCAATTGCGGAATCGATCATTGCACTTGCACAACACCTGCCCCCCTTGACTGGACAAGAATATTGCGCAACTAGAAAGATTGCCGTTCAGTGCCGCAGGCATCATCGGGGGGCGGGCCACTGATCCAAGCTTTCCTCCGAGCACGCCCTGTCGTCCCCCACTGAAACAACAACGGAGGAAACCAGCCAATGAGCTTTGGCGACCCGAACAATCCCTACGGCCAGCCGCAGGGCCAGCCCGGCCCGTACGGCCAGCAGCCGCAGGCCCCGTACGGCCAGCCGCCCCAGGCGCCGCAGGGCCAGCCGGGATACGGCTACCCCCAGCAGGCACAGCCCCAGCCGGGCTACGGCTACCCGCAGCAGGCCCCGCCGCAGCCGCAGGCCCCGTACGGCCAGCCGCCGCAGGTGCCCCAGCAGCAGGCGTACGGCTACCCGCAGCAGGGTGCCCCGTACGGGCAGCCCGGAATGCCGGGAATGGGCGGGCCGCAGGCTTATGCGAGCTGGGGTGCGCGGGTGGGCGCGGCGCTGCTCGACGGACTGATCTTCGGCCTGCTCCCGACCATCCTCTACGTCATCGGGATGATCGTGGCCGCCGCCAAAACGACCACCTCGATCCCGGACACGTCCTACTGCGGCACCAACTACCAGTGCATCCAGGACGCCTACAACAACGCCAACGACTCCGTCGGCACCCCCGCCTTCGCGCTCGTCCTGATCGCGCTCGGCGCGCTGCTCGGCCTCGCCGGCATGATCTTCATGATCGCCAAGGAAGGCTCCACCGGCCAGACCCCGGGCAAGAAGGCCCTGGGCATCCGCGTCGTGCGCGAGTCGAACGGGCAGCCGCTCGGCTTCGGCCTGGCCTTCGGACGCAAGATCTGCCACGCGGTGGACGGTCCGCTGTGCGGTCTCGGCTACTGGTGGCCGCTGTGGGACGAGAAGTCCCAGACCTTCGCCGACAAGATCGTCAGCACGGTGGTCATCCGTACTCAGTAGGTCTCCGTACGGCAGCTCATCCGGCCCCGGGCCCCCTCACGCACAATGGCGCGAGGGGGCCTTCGCCGACCCGTAGGCTCTTATCGATCTCTTATCTCACCCGGGACCGCCGGAACCGCGCAGCACCGGCTGACACCAGGTCACACCGCTCGAAGGACACACGCGTGAGCTACCCGAACCAGAACCCCTACGGCCCGCCGCAGGGCCAGCCTCAGGGCCCTCCCCAGCCCCAGTACGGCTACCCGCAGCAGCAGCCGATGCAGCCGCAGCAGCCCTACGCGCCGTTCCCCGCGGGGCCGATGGGTCCGGGCGGGATGCCCGGCATACCCGCGCCGAACCAGATGCCCGGCAGCACCAAGGCCGCCCGCGTCATGCTCTTCATCCTCGCCGCCACCGGTGTCCTCGGCATCATCGGCGTCACCGTCGCCCTGAACCAGGTGAGCAGCGCCTCGGCGAACTACAACGGCTTCAGCGGGGACACCGCGAGCATGTTCGCCGTCGGCAAGGGCGCGCTGATCGTCGTCATGATCCTCCAGGCGGCCTACGCGGCGATCGCCCTGGTGCTGGCGCTCCAGTACGCCAAGGGCGGCAACGGAATCCGCGTCGGCAGCATCATCTTCGGTGCCGTGTCGGTCCTGTGCAGCATTCCGTTCGCCATCGGCCTCTACGGCATCCCGAACTTCGTGCTGTCGATCCTCATCATCGTCTTCGCGGCGAAGCAGGAGAGCCAGGCGTGGTTCATGCGTCCCCGGTACTGAGGTTCCGTACCTGACACGCAGGACACGCGAAAGGCCCGCCCCCGCGGTACGCGGGAGACGGGCCTTTCGCGTCGGTACGGCTCAGTACGGCTCAGTACGGCGGCGTACCGGGCCGTGCGGCTCAGTGGAAGAAGTGCCGCGTCCCGGTCAGGTACATCGTCACGCCCGCGGCCTTCGCCGCCTCGATCACCTGCTCGTCACGGACCGAACCGCCGGGCTGCGCGACGGCCTTGACGCCCGCCTCCAGCAGCACCTCCAGACCGTCCGGGAACGGGAAGAACGCGTCGGAGGCGGCATAGGAGCCGCGCGCCCGCTCCTCGCCGGCCCGCTGCACGGCCAGCTTCGCCGAGTCCACGCGGTTGACCTGGCCCATGCCGACGCCGACCGTGGCGCCGTCCTTGGCGAGCAGGATCGCGTTGGACTTCACGGCGCGCGACGCGCGCCAGGCGAAGGCCAGTTCCGCCAGCTCGGCGTCGCTCAGCGCCTCACCGGCCGCCAGCGACCAGTTGGCCGGGTCGTCGCCCTCGGCCTGGAGCACGTCCTTGACCTGGGCCAGGCCGCCGCCGTCGATCGGCTTGAACTCGGCCGGCGGCCGCGGGCCCTCCGGGCAGCGCAGCACCCGGATGTTCTTCTTGCGGGCCAGCACCTCGACCGCGCCGTCCTCGTAGTCCGGGGCGACGATGACCTCGGTGAAGATCTCCGCGACCTGCTCGGCCATCGCCACGGACACCGGGCGGTTGACGGCGATGACGCCGCCGAAGGCGGAGAGCGAGTCGCAGGCGTGCGCCTTGCGGTGCGCCTCGGCGACGTCGTCACCGATCGCGATGCCGCACGGGTTGGCGTGCTTGATGATGGCCACACAGGGCTCGGTGTGGTCGTACGCGGCCCGGCGCGCGGCGTCGATGTCCGTGTAGTTGTTGTACGACATCTCCTTGCCGTGCAGCTGCTCGGCCTCGGCCAGACCGCCGCAGCCACCGGTGTAGAGCGCGGCCGCCTGGTGCGGGTTCTCGCCGTAGCGCAGCACGTTCTTGCGCTCGTACGTCACACCGAGGAAGCCGGGGAACTCGCCGCCGTCGCCCGCGTAGTCACCCGCGAACCAGGAGGCCACCGCCACGTCGTACTCGGCGGTGTGCCGGAACGCCTCGGCCGCCAGCCGCCTGCGCTCCTGGAGACCGAAGCCGCCGTCGGCGACCGCCTTCAGCACGTCCGCGTAGCGGTCCGGATTGACGACCACGGCGACCGAGGGGTGGTTCTTGGCGGCGGCGCGCACCATCGAGGGCCCGCCGATGTCGATCTGCTCCACGCACGCGTCCGGCTCGGCGCCGGAGGCCACGGTGTCGCTGAACGGGTAGAGGTTGACGACCACCAGGTCGAACGGCTCCACACCCAGCTCGTCGAGCTGCCGGCGGTGGTCCTCCAGCCGCAGGTCGGCGAGGATGCCCGCGTGCACCTTCGGGTGCAGCGTCTTGACCCGGCCGTCCAGGCACTCGGGGAAGCCGGTCAGCTCCTCGACCTTGGTCACCGGCACACCGGCCGCCGCGATCTTCGCGGCCGTCGAGCCGGTCGAGACGAGCTGGACGCCCGCCGTGTGCAGCCCCTGGGCCAGTTCTTCGAGGCCCGTCTTGTCGTAGACGCTGACCAGCGCCCGGCGTACGGGCCGCTTCGTTGCTTCGGCGGTCACGGGATCAGTACCTTTCGTCCCTCAATGCGGTAGCCGTGCCGGGCCAGCAGCCCCACGACCTCGACGAGCAGCTTGCGCTCGACTTCCTTGATGCGCTCGTGCAGCGCGGATTCGTCGTCCTCGTCCCGGATCTCGACCACGCCCTGGGCGATGACCGGGCCGGTGTCGACGCCGTCGTCGACGAAGTGGACGGTGCACCCGGTGACCTTGGCGCCGTACGCGAGGGCCTCGCGGACGCCGTGGGCACCGGGAAAACTCGGCAGCAGGGCCGGATGCGTGTTGATGATCCGCCCGCCGTACCGGGCGAGGAACTCCGCGCCCAGGATCTTCATGAAACCGGCCGAGACGACGAGGTCCGGCTCGTACGCGGCGACGGCCTCGGCCAGCGCGCGGTCCCAGGCGGCCCGGTCGGCGTGGTCCTTGACCCGGCACACGAAGGTCGGCAGCCCGGCCCGCGTGGCGCGCTCCAGCCCGGCGATGCCGTCGCGGTCGGCGCCGACCGCGACCACCTCGGCCCCGTACGCGAGAGCCCCCTCGGCGGCGATGCCGTCGAGCAGCGCCTGCAGGTTCGTCCCGGAACCGGAGACGAGCACGACGATGCGGGCCGGGGGAGCGGCGGGAACAGCGGATGAAGAGGAAGCGGAGGCCACGGCGGGGCTCTTTCTCGCGCGGTGCTGCTGTACGGCGGTGTGCGATGTTGTGCGGTCGTACAAAACCATGGGTAGCCGAAAACCGGGGAACCCTACGAAGGCGCCGACCGTCAGCAACGATACCGGCACACCGCGCGGCCCCCACGGGACGGGGGCGCACGCGAGAGGTAGCGTCGGGCGTGAGAACGCACGCTGTTCGTGGTATCCGCCCGCCCGGCCCACCCGTCGGACGTACGGACGAGACAAGGGGAAGACACACTCCAGATGCCGGACCGACACCGCCGCGCGGCCCTCCTCCTCCCTCTCCCGGCCACCGCTGGGAGGTGCCCCCAGCCCGCCGCCGCTCCAGGGGCGGCGCTGCTGCGCGAGCGCAAGCCGTCCTCCGGCTCCGCCGGCGCTCCGGGTTCGTCGGGCACGTCCGGGTCGTCGGGGGCGTCCGACGCGTCGGGCTCCTCAGCAGGTCCGTCGGACTCCGGCGGGACGGCGGGGGCCGGGACCTCCGGCGGTCCGGCCAGGGAGCGGGCCCACTCCCACCCCTCGGGACAGGACCGGGACCGGGATCAGGATCAGGGTGCGGGCCGGGGCCGGGACCGGGGCCAGGGCGAGCAGGGCCGCGATAACCCGTTCGCGCCGCCGCCCGCCGACGCCCCCGACCAGCCCTGGCAGCCCCGCCACGGGCAGGGCCGGGACCAAGGCGGCGACCAGGACGGCTCCGGGGACCGGCAGCCGCCCGCCTGGGGCAACCAGTGGAGCAGCCGGCAGCCGGGCCGCCAGGGCGGCGGCTTCGGTACGCGGCAGGGCGGCCGCAACGGCAGCCAGCAGGGGCCGGGTGGCCAAGGCGGCCAGGGCGGTTCCGGCGGGCTGCGATGGGACCCGACCGACCCCGCCCAGCGCCGCGCCCGCTACGCACTGCTCGCCGGCATGTGGGGCTTCTTCTTCGTCCTGTTCAACCTGCCGGAGATCGCGCTCCTGCTGGCGACCCTCGCCCTGTACTGGGGCATCAGCTCCCTGCGCGCCAAACCGGCACGCACGGGCAATGGCGCGCGGTCCGGCAGCGCGCGCGCCACGGCCGCCGACGTCTCGGGCCAGGCCGCACCCCGTACGGACTCCGGCGCCACCGCACCGGGCCACGCACCGGCGCCCGTCTCCACTCGCCCGCAGACGACCGCGGCGGTGGCCGGGCTGGTCACCGCCACATTGGCGCTGGCCATGGTGGCGGCCACCTTCACGCTCCAGTTCGTCTACCGCGACTACTTCACCTGCGTGAACGACTCCCTGACCCGGTCCGCCCAGCACTCCTGCGAGAAGCTGCTCCCCGAGCAGCTGCGCCCGCTGCTCAGCGCCCAGCAGGAGTAGCCCGGCAGCGCGCCGCGTCGAAAGCCGGGTGCCGTCCGTCTCAGCCGCCGCCCTCGGGGCCGGCGGCTGAGGTGTTTCCGGGGGCCTCCTCGTGGGGCGGTGTTGTGTGGGGTGCGGCCTCGTAGGGCGGCGCTTCGTGGGGCGGTGCGGTGGGTTCGAAGTCGGTCATCAGGCCGCCGGAGGAGGCGCGGAGCGCCGACCAGCGGGCCCGCCGGGTGCTGGCGTCGTGCCAGGGTGTGGGCGGGGGCGGTGGAGCGGTTTGTGCAGTCAGAGGTGGAGGTGGGGCCGGGGAGGGGTGCGGGCCTACGTCGTGGCTGCTGCTGTAGGCGAGCTTCGGGTCGCGACCATGTCCGCGCCTGTGACCGTGGTCGCGGTCGTACGCGTGGTCGTACGCGTGGTCGTGCTGTTCCGCCCTGCCGGCCGTACGTCTCAGTGCCCTCCAGCAGAAGCGGCAGGCGGCCCACGTCCACCGCCCGGTGGCATGGACGACCACCAAGGTGAGCCGCTTCACCCCGTGCCGCATCCGCGTACGGAGCTTCACGCGCGGCTTCCGTTCGGGCTTCGGTGGGCGCGGCACGCCGCGCAGCCACCAGGCGCGCGCGACAAGGGCGCCCGGGATGCCGATCAGTGCCGTCCAGCCCAGCGCGGCCAGCCCCGTCTGCCACCAGCCGGGCCCAAAGCGGGCCAGTGCCGAGTTGCCCAGTGCGCCGCCCGCCAGCCCGGCGAGCAGCGCCGACACCACCCCGCAGCCGAGAGCCGCGTACCCGGCGGCCACGGCCGTCTCCCGCCAGGCGGTCCACTCGGCGTCCGGCGTCCGCGCGGTATCCGTCGCCTGCTCGGCCGGCGTGGCGCCGCTCCCGGACAGGGCAGTGGCACCGGCGCGTGCGGCAGCCGCGTACCCCTTCGCGGAGAGCGCGCCGTACCGGGCCACCGCCAGTCCGGCGGCGAGCGGTACCGCGGCGGTCAGCCAGTGCAGCGGCCCGGCGCCGCCCGCCTCGGGGACCATGCCGAACAGCGGGAAGTGCGGCAGGACCGGATATCCGGCGGCGCCGAGCGGGCCGACCGTGCTGCCCGCGCCGAGCGTGAAGCCGGGGCCGAGGCCGTACGCCAGCCCCCATACGACGGCGTTCGGCAGCAGTACGAGGCTGAGCAGCAGTACGGTGCACCGGCCCGCCCAGTCGTGGGTGAGGGCGAGGAATTCGGACCGGACCGCGAGCGCGTGCCATCCGAGTGCGAGGAGCACCAGCAGCGCGCCGCAGAGCAGCAGCACCAGGGCGGCCGCCGCGCCCGCGCGCACCGCGGTGCTCAGCCGGCGGCCTTCCAGCGAGGCCCGCAGCCCGGCCGGCAGCCGGTCATGGGCGCGCTGGACCGGGCCGGGCAGCGGGACGAAAGCGGCGCGGCCGAGGGAGCGCCAGCCCGCCACGGCCAGGGTCGCGGCGGCGACGGCCGGTACGGAGAACAGGGCGCTCAGGGCCTCGACGTACAGCGGGCCCGTCGAGGCGTACAGCAGGGCGGCGCCCGCGACGACCAGGTATCCCGACAGCAGCCAGCCGAGGAGGAGGCGGGGCGTGGGCTCCTCGTCGATGTCCTCCGGGTGGAGGAGGCTCGGGCTGGCGGTCTTCGGACGGTGGGCGGGGTGCGGAGGGGATTCGAGGATGTGCCGGGCGGACCGGTACAGCAGCCAGAGGGGCAGGGCCATCAGGAGCAGTGGCGTCACGGCGACGGGCGAGGTGCCGCCGGAGGCGGCCACGGTCCGTACGAGGTCGCTGCCGTGGGCGAGAAACCACAGGTCGGCGGCGAGGTGCAGGGCACGGGACGGGTCGCTGTCCGGGTACGGGGAGACCACCCAGAGCAGCAGTACCGCGACGGCGGAGGCCCCGAGCCCGAGCCCCGCCGCCAGCACCCCGCCGAGGAAGGCGGTGCCGAGCGCGGAGGACCGCTGGGTGGAGGCGCGGCCACGCGAGGACAACGTCGGGCCGCGGTCGGTCAATTGGCTCACACCCGCCATGCTGCCAACAACACACGTTTCCGCCATGGAGCAGGCAATTACCGGACGTGTCGCTCAATATATGCTTATGTACCTTTTCATGTCGTCGAGACGTGCCGGACGCCCTGGACGCGCCGAGCGCACAACGGGTACCGCCGATGCCCCGTCAGAGCCCGCCCCCCACATCCCCTCTGACGGCCCATCAGGTCCGGAGAACCGGCCTGCACACCCCACCCCCGCAGCCGCCTTCGACGCCCTCTACGCACGGCACGCTCCCGACCTGACCCGCCAGGCGATCGTGCTCACCGGTCACTACCACCTCTCCCAGGAAGCCGTTGAACGGTCGTTCCAGGCGGCCTGGCAGCGCTGGCCCGAGGTGGCGGTCGATCCCGACCCGGCGGGCCGGGTGCGGGCCATGGTGCACGAGTACGCGCTGTCGCCCTGGCACCGTATGCGCCCGGATGTGCGAGCCGGGCAACGTCCGTCACCCAAGGCCCCCGCCCCGCCGCCCCCCACTCCCCCGCAGCGAGCGCTGCGGGACGCCGTACTCAGCCTGCCCACCGCTTACCGGCGGGCGCTGCTTCTGCACGACGGTCTCGGCCTGGATCTGAGCGAGACGGCAGCCGAGGTGGAGGCCAGTACACCCGCGACGGCCGGGCGACTGCTGCACGCGCGCCTGGCCATCGCCGACCGGGTGCCACAGTTCGGCCTGGCGGCCGAGCCACCGGCGCGCCAGAGGGAGATCCTGCGCGAACGGCTGGCCGGGCTGGCAGCCACACAGCCGGTGGCGCCGCCGCCCGCCCGGGTCGTACGCAACGGCAGCGAGCGGACGGTGAGCCGGATGACGCAGGGCGCGTTCGGGCTCACGGCCGTCATCGCGGCGGCGACGGCCTTCACCCTCGTCAACGAGGCGGGCACGTTCCCCGGGCACCCCGAGGCCGGCCCCCCGGCCGTGTCCGCGTCCGCCACGCCGGGCGCCAAGGCCCAGGGGGCCCGTACGGCCGGTACGCAGCGGGTACGGCACGACCGCACCCGGCAGGCCGCGGCCATCGGCGCGGTGCACCGGAAGACGGCCCGGTCGGGCCTCCTCGCCCCGGAGGCGCGTTAGAGGGGTTTCAGCCCTTCACCGTCTCACTGTGCAGCGTCGCGTCCGGTGCCAGCCGGACCAGGACCGGGCGGGCGTCGGCAGCGCCGGTCAGGCAGATGCTGCCGGTGACCCGGCCGGCGACGGTGGACCAGCGTGGCGTCTTGCGGGTGCCGATGGTCGCGAGGCTGGTGCTGCCGTTGTTGTTACGGGATGCCAGCAGCACGCCGTCGTGGGCGGGGTGGAGGGCGAGCATGCCATAACCCCGGGCGACCAGATCCACCTGCTCGGGCCGCCATGCGCCGCCGCCGGCGGGCAGGGTGTGGACGAGCGGACGGGCGCTGCCGGCTTCCCGGAAGGCGAGCAGAATCGTGCCGTCGGGGCGGGCCAGCGCCGTGGGCGGGTCGGCGGGCGCCGGCAGTCCGGTCGGCAGGAGCGTGAAGTCGCCGCCGGGACGCTGCTGCGCCCAGTGGTGGACGGTGTCGTGCGCCGCACCGAACAGGTGCACCCGTCCTTCGCGGTCGGTGACGGCGCTCAGGCCTTCCTGTACCTCGGCGCCGCCCAGGTCCGTCCAGCCGTCCCATTCCCCGTCGGTGCGCCGGCGGACCGCGACGCCCTTGGCCCAAGTACGGACGAAGAGGTAGGTGCTGCCGTCGGCGGCCCGGGTCACTACGGGGCCACCGACGCGGCGGCCGTGGTCCGGGTCGGTCTCGGGGTTGCCGAGCGAGGACCAGGCGCCGAACGGCCCGCCCTTGCGGGCCTGTTCGGCGGTGACGATCTCGCGGCGGTTGTCCTGTCGTGTGCGGCCGAGCGCGGCGATCCGCTCGGCGAAGAGCTGCCAGCGGCCGTCCTCGGTGAGTGCCGCGGTCAGGCCGGGCAGCAGCCCGTCGCCACCGAGCAGCCGGGGCGCGGCCCACTTGCCGCTGCCGCGGCCGGTCTCCTGCCACATGGCGGCCTGGCCCGCCAGTACGGCGAACGCGGTCAGCCGCCCGTCGGGCGCGGGGCGGGCCTGCGGACCGGCGGCGGGGTGGCGCGGCGTGGTGCGCTGCAGCCAGCCGGTGCCGTAGGAACGGTCCCGGCCGACGTCGTAGTCACCGCAGCCGGCCGCGAATCCGCAGGAGCCGGGGTTGCCGCCGTACGCGTTCAGCACATCGGCCTTGGCCCGGATCAGTTGCTTGGGCAGGTTGTCCGGCCAGCGTTCGTTGTAGTAGCCGCGGTAGGCGGTCACCAGGTACTGGCGGCCCTTCCCGGACTCCTGGTAGCGGGCGAGCGCGGCGTAGGTGAACAGTGCGGCGGCGGTGTGGTCCGGATGGTCCGAGTAACCGTGCTGGTCGTGGTGGAGCCGGTGTTTCCCGTCGTGGACCTGCATGTCCGGGTCCGGGTCCATGGTCCGTACGAGCGTGGGGCGGTACTGCTCCAGCAGGTGGACCAGGGTGTCGATCAGGCTCGCCCGGGTGATCCGGTGCGGGTCGCGCACGGGTGAGCCGGTGCTGACGAGCGTGCTGGTGACCATCGCCGGGTCGGTCCACAGGTCGGGCAGGCCGCGGCTCGGGCCGCGGCCGTAGGAGGAGTGCTGGCGCAGCCCGAGGAAGACGAGCTGGAGGCCGGGGTGGTCCGCGAGCGTATCGGTCTCGATGAGTGTGCCGTCGGGCAGCTTGTCGGCCTTCAGGTCCCACCGCGCGTCGGGCCGGCCGGTCGCCATGAGCGAGTAGGCCTGGCGGAGGCCCTGCCTGCGCGCGCCCGCGTAGGCGGCCACATCGGCCTTCGGCGGCATCGTGCTGCCGGGGATCTTGTTGCGCCCGCCGGTCTCCCCGCAGTTGACGTAGACGCTGACGAGCTGGTCGTTGGCGTCGATGGACTGCTGGAGATCGGGATTCATGAAGTACAGGTCGTCGTCCGGGTGGGCGAGGATCTGCATGATGCGGGCGCCGCTGGTGCCGTCGTCGGCGGCGGCCACCGCCCCGCGCCGGCCGGCCGGCGCGCTGCCGCCGCCACCCCGCGGTCGCTCGGCAGGTGCGCCGCACCCCGCCACGGTCAGGGCGGCGAGGCCCAGGGCGACGGCACGGCGGCTGGGACGGGCGGTCTGAGCGGCGGCTCCCAGCCGATCAGACATGCGACTCATACCGGCTGGGCACCGGGAAGTACGCCTCCAGGAAGGGGTGCAGCAGCCCGGTGCGCTGCTCGAAGTCGGCCTCGGTCGACAGGGTGTCGTTGAGGCAGAAGACGCTCTTGTCGCGGTGCAGCAGGAGCCGGTCGAGCCGGTTCGCCGCGTTCGGCTTCGAGACGTCGATGTAGACGTACGGAAGGTCGCTGGTCAGCGCGCGCCGGGTGTGGAACGCGTAGTAGTGGTACAGCGAGGACGGTATGGAGATGTCCTCGTCACTGCGGAACCGCTGGGCCGCGGTCCGCTGGTGCTGCTCGGCGAACTCTTCCTCGATCTCGGCGAGGACGGTGCGGGTCAGCGCGTGCGGTACGTGGCGCATCTTGCGCACCGGCGTGGTGCCGAAGCGCTCCTGGATCAGCGCGCGGTTGTTCTTGCCCGCGATGGAGACCGGTACGTCCTCGGCGGAGGGCGGACCGAGCGGCACCAGTGCGGGCGACGGGAAGCACTTGGTCAGGCCGTTCGCGAGGAAGAAGTCCTTGGGCCGCATCTCGGCGCCCAGGAACACGTCGTCGTTGAAGTACAGGAAGTGCTCCGAGAGGCCCGCTATGTGGTGCAGCTGGCTCTCGATGGCGTGCGAGTTGAACGTCGGCAGCACGCTGGAGTCGGCGAAGATCTCGCGGTGGCTGACGACGGTGATCCCGGGCTGCCGGGTGTCGAGCCAGGCGGGCGTCTGGTCGTCGGTGACGAGGTAGATGTTGCGTACCCACGGCGCGTACATCGCGAGCGAGCGCAGGGAGTAGCGCAGCTCGTCGTGGTTGGCGTAGCGCGCCGCGTTGGCCGCTTCCTCGTGGTACGCGGTGCCCGAGTAGCGGGCCCGGCGGCGCTGCCAGGCCGGGTCCTCGCCGTCGACCCAGGTGTAGACGACATCGATGGGGAAGGCGATGTCGTGCGGCAGGACGGTGGTGAACTCCTCACGCGTACGCACCATGAGGGGGGAGACGTCCCGGGTCCCGTAAGGCGCGGTGAACGTCGCGGCCTCGACCTGGACGGAGGCGGCGCCGGCGGCCACGGACTCGGTGACGTCGTTGCGCCGCGGAGCGGTCAGCCGGCCGTCCTCGGGCTTCCAGAACTCGATGTCGCAGCCGTGTTCGGGGCCCAGCACCAGGCGGCGGGTGCGCTCCGTGCGGTACCAGAACAGCCGCAGCGACGCGGCGCGCGCGTGACGGCGCCAGCCCGCGGCGGGGTAGGCGGGAGTGACCCGCCCGTCCCCGTCGTGCTGCGGGCCGAAGTAGGCGGGCAGCGTGCGGCAGAGCTTCTGCAGGGCGGCCAGGGTACGGCCTCGGTCGGCCGCGGAGACCGCGACGGTGGTCGCTCCGTCCTGCCGGCTGCGGACGCAGAAGTAATCGATGCCCGCGTCCTCCAGGGTCGCGGTGACCGCGCCCAGGTTGGCGCGGCGCGCGGTCTCGGGGGAGAGCCGGGGCTCGACGAAGCCGACCCGGGGGCGTCCGTCGACGGTCAGGACGGTCCCGCCGGAGGCGGTGATCAGCGAGCGGTGGAGGGTGGTCAGGGCACTGCCGCGCACCTGGTTCAGGGGACGCCCGGCGGAGGCGGTGCTCAGCGCACGCTTGATGCTGCGCCGCATCTCGGGCGAGTACCGGCCGGCGATGGCCCGGCGCACCCGCGTGGGCATCACCTTGCGGTAGACGGCGACGAGGGGCGACGCTTCGGCGTTGACGGCTCCGTCGGCGCCGGGCACGGCACCGGCCGGATGCTGCGCCGCGCCGCGCGCGGCCTGCGGTCTGCCCCCCGGTGCGCGCCCCCCGGCGCGCGCCGCCTCGCTCTGCTTCATGCCCTTGGTTCTCCCCGTCGCGGAGTTGCTCTCGACACGGTGGCCTACCGGTCGTTCATCACTCCTTCACCTTACATTTATCCTAAAAAGGTGGGGGATGTCGGGGTAGATCTGCCGTCCACACCATCGAAGAGGACGTATAGGGCACTCAGGATGCCTTCTCACAAAGTGATCTAGGTCTCTTATTGTCTCTATCGAACGATTTGCTGCGTCAATGCATCCTTGACACCATGCGCTGGCCGCATGCTGAAGGAGAAGGCGAAGCACCATGAGCGAAGCTCTGCTGTCCCACGCAGTAGGGGCGGTCAAACGCGCCCGCAGCACGGCCGGCCGGGTCCGCCGCCGCGTGGAGCGGATGAACACCGTCCCGGCGCTCGGCACCCGCGGCCCCCGAGCCTCGCTGCGCCCGGTCCACCTCTCCGTTCTCGGCGGACGCACCCTCAACGTCGCAGTGCCCTGCCCGGCCGGTCTCACCGGCGTGGAAGCGGCCCGCCTCGTCCTGGAACACCGCGGCCAGCGACGCATGGCCACGATGGAGACCGAACGGCAGCCGGACGGCACCGTCCTGCTCACCGCCACCGCGTCGCTGCGCCACGCCCGCCACGACGCCGGCCTCGACGGTCTGCGGCTCGACGACGGCGTGTGGCGGCTGAGCGTCGCCCTGCGTGAGACATCCGGCGCCCAGCACGTGTTCAGCGTCACGGCGGCCGAACCGTACGCCTCCGACGGCCCGACCCTTCCGCACCCGCCGAGCGCCACCAGCGGCGCCGTCTTCCGGCCGGTGCGCTCCGTCGACGGCTTCGCGATGATCAAGGTTTCCGAGCCGCGCGAACAGGCCGAGCTGGACACCTACGAGCTGCGCTGGGACCGCATCACGGTGCGGGGCAGGCTGCTCGCCGCCCGCGGCCCCAGGGACGAGTACCGAGCCGAGGCCGTGCGCCGCGGCTCGGGAGCCACCGTCCCCGTCGACCTCACCTGGGACGGCGACCACTTCACCTTCGACGTGCCGCTCGCCGCCATGGCCGGCGGGACCCGCGCCCAGCGCATGTGGGATATCCAGCTGCGCCGCGGCCGCAACCGCATCAAGATCTGCCGCCGGCTCACCGACGTGCGCCATCCCAAAAAAGTCTTCCGAGTTCCCTTCCGCACCATCGCCGTCGAGGACGGCACGCTGCTGCGCGTGCACGCCCACCTCTCGGCCGCCGGAGCCTTCGCGGTCAGCTGTGCCGCCTACACCACCACCGAGGAAACCGCCCGATGAAGATCACGTTCTTGCTCACCTGGGGTGACGAGATGGGCGGTACGGAGATGGCCGCCTACACCCAGGCCGCGCACCTCGCCCCGCGCCACGACGTTGAGGTCATCAGCGTCTTCAAGACCCGCGAGGACCCCTTCTTCTCGGCCGGCCACTCCATACCCCGGCGCTACCTCGTCGACCGCACCGGCCCCTACGACAGGCCGGTACGCGCCAGCGACCTGGACGAACAGGCGTGCCGCACCCTCACCTCGCTGCCCAGTGAACTGATCAAGCCCGCCTGGGAAGCCACCTTCGACCGGCTCTCCGACATCGAGATGAGCACGGCGCTCGGCTCCCTGGAGACCGACGTCCTGATCACCACCACACCGGCACTGATGGCCGCCGCGGCCGAACTCGTGCCGTCCCGCGTGATCACCGTCCACCAGGAACACCGCGCCTCTCAACTGCGCGGCGTCGGCGGCGAGCCCTTGCTCGTGTACGCGCCCCGGGTCGACGCCCTGGTCTCCCTCACCGAGCGCACCAACGACTGGTTCGCCGACTCGCTGGGGGCCGCCGCCCCCGAGCTGACCGCCATCCCCAACGCCGTTCCCAGCGGCTTCCGGCCCCGCTCCGACCTGGACGGCAAGGTCATCGTGCTGGCCGCCCGCATGACGCCGGAGAAGCAGCTCGACCAGGCCATCGAGGCATTCGCCACCATCGCCGACGAGCACCCCGGCTGGGTGATGCGGATCTTCGGTGACGGGCCGCAGGAAGTGAAACTGCGCCGCATCATCGACGGCCTGGCCCTGCACGACCGCGTGCAGCTGCTCGGCCGGTCCTCCGACATGGAACAGGAGTGGGCCAAGGCCGGGCTGGCCGTCCTGCCGTCCCGCAACGAGGCGTTCCCCCTCGTCCTGCTGGAGGTCTTCGCCGCCGGCGTGCCCGTCGTCGCCTACGACATCGTCACCGGCCCCGCCGAGATCGTCCGGCACGGCGTCGACGGACTGCTCGTCCCCGCCGGCGACAAGGAGTCGCTGGCCGTCGCCATGAGCAAGCTCATGGAGGACGACGACCTGCGCCGCTCCTACGGCGCGGCCGCACGCCAGGGGGTGCACGAACGCTTCGGCGCCGAGGAGATCACCAAGCGGTGGGAAGAGCTGTTCACCCGCCTGGTGGCCCGGCGCGACGACCCCCGCCGGCTGGCCGAGCGCGCCGACCGCACGGCGCGGCGCGCCGCGGCCGGTGGCAGCCGCAGCTTCAACATCGCCGCTCCCGTCAGCGTCCTGTCCGCCTCCGCGGACGAGCAGAAGGCCCGCGAGGTGCTGCTCCAGGCCCAGGACCGCACCGGCACCCTCGTACGCTCCGCCGGCCGGCTCGCCGAGGTACGCGACGACGTCCTCGCCCCGCGCATGGCGGAGTGGAACCTGGAGATCGCCACCGACGCGCTGGCCGCCCACGGCATCCCGTACGTCCTGCTCCGGGACGGTGGCACCTCCTACCGCGTCGCCGTCGAGGTGGAGCGCCGTACGCAGGTCCTCGAAGCGCTCGCCGCCGACCTGCACGGCAAGCCCGTGTACGCCGAGCTGATCACCCCGCGCGGCGCGGCACCAGGGGCCGTGCTCGCCGAGCGGCTGCGCGAGGCCGGTGACATCGCCGGCCTGCGGGTGTTCAAGCCGCTGACCACCGAGAGCCGCACCCTGCGCTACGGCCCCGCCTTCGGCTGCACCATCGAGTTCTGGACCGAGAACGACGAGACCGAGGAAATGCCGGGCTGGCGCAGCGCCCCGCGCGGCACCACCCTCATCGGCCCCCGTGTCCCGTCCCTCAAGGCCGACGCCACCCTGCGCGTCGGCGAGCGGGACCACCCCACCCTCGCGCCGTTCACCGACCGGCTCATGTGGGACATCGACTTCCCCGTCGACGTCGTCTACACCTGGGTCGACGACGCCGACCCCCAGTGGCGCGAGCGCCGTGACGCCGCCAAGCGCGCCGCCGGCATCAGCACCGGCGCCGACGCGGACAGCGGCGACGTGCGCTTCCGCAACCGGGACGAGCTGCGCTACTCCCTGCGCTCGCTCGCGATGTACGCGCCGTGGGTGCGCAACATCTACCTCGTCACCGACGACCAGACGCCCGCCTGGCTGAACACCGAGCACCCCGGCATCAAGGTCGTCAGCCACCGGGAGATCTTCGCCGACCCGGCCCAGCTGCCCACCTTCAACTCGCACGCCATCGAGAGCCAGCTGCACCGCATCGAGGGCCTGTCGGAGCACTTCCTCTACTTCAACGACGACGTGTTCCTCGGCCGGCCCCTGACCGCCCGCTCCTTCTTCAACAGCAACGGCCTGGCGAACTTCTTCCGCTCGCCGACCGCCGTCCCCCCGAGCGAGCTGTCCGAGGATGACGAGGGGTACTTCGCGGCCGGCAAGAACAATCGGTCCCTGCTCCAGCGCCACTTCGGGCGTACCGCCACCCACGGCTTCCTGCACACCCCACACCCGCTGCGCCGCAGCGTCCTCGCCGAGATCGCCGAGAAGTTCCCCGAGGAGACCACGGCCACCGCGGCCAACCGCTTCCGGGAGACCACGGACCTGTCCATCGTCTCCTCGCTGCACCACCACTACGGCTACCTGACGGGCCGCTCCGCCCCGTCGACGATCTCCTGCTCGTACGTCAACGCAGGTGACTACGCCCACCACTCCCGCCTCAGCCGTATGCTCGCCACCCGCAGCCACAGCGTGTTCTGCATCGGCGAATCCGCGGAGGCCGAAGTCCCCGCCGACGAGCAGGACCGCGTCCTGCGCGCCTTCCTCGGGGCGTACTTCCCGGTCCGATCGCCTTACGAGAAGAGCTGAGCGGCGGGCGGTATCGGCCCGGCCCGCTGACCTGCTGTTCCGCTGCCCCGGTGTTGATGCACCGGGGCAGTGGCATGGGTGGTGGCGGCGACCGTCGTCCGGCCGCGTACATGACCGGCCATGGGCTCACGTGCTCCCGGGCGAGACCGCCGCGCCCCACAGCCACGCAAAAGGCGCGGGCCCGCACCCCTTCCGGGGTGCGGGCCCGCGCCCGATGCGCTGCCGCGATCAGCCGACGAGGATCTCGCGCGCCAGGCGCGCGGTCTCCGACGGGGTCTTGCCGACCTTGACGCCGGCGGCCTCCAGGGCCTCCTTCTTCGCCTGGGCGGTGCCGGAGGAGCCGGAGACGATGGCGCCGGCGTGGCCCATGGTCTTGCCCTCGGGCGCGGTGAAGCCCGCGACGTAGCCGACGACCGGCTTGGTGACGTTGGCCTTGATGAAGTCGGCCGCACGCTCCTCGGCGTCGCCGCCGATCTCACCGATCATGACGATCAGCTCGGTCTCCGGGTCGGCCTCGAAGGCCTCCAGAGCGTCGATGTGGGTGGTGCCGATGACCGGGTCGCCACCGATGCCGACGGCCGAGGTGAAGCCGATGTCGCGCAGCTCGTACATCATCTGGTAGGTCAGCGTGCCGGACTTCGACACCAGACCGATCTTGCCGGGCTTGGTGATGTCGCCCGGGATGATGCCGGCGTTGGACTGGCCGGGGGTGATCAGGCCGGGGCAGTTCGGACCGATGATGCGGGTCTTGTTGCCCTTGCTCGACGCGTACGCCCAGAAGGCGGCGGAGTCGTGCACCGCGATGCCCTCGGTGATCACGACGGCCAGGCCGATCTCGGCGTCGATCGCCTCGACGACGGCGGCCTTGGCGAACTTCGGCGGCACGAAGATGACGGACACGTCGGCGCCGGTCTTCTCCATCGCCTCGGCGACGGAGCCGAAGACGGGTACGGAGGTCCCGTCGAAGTCGACCTCGGTGCCCGCCTTGCGCGGGTTGACGCCGCCGACGATGTCGGTGCCGTCGCCCAGCATGAGCTTGGTGTGCTTCATGCCCGTGGCACCGGTCATGCCCTGGACGATGACCTTGCTGTCCTTGGTGAGGAAGATAGCCATGGTGGTCTGGTTCCCTCTATCCCTTACTTCGCAGCCGCGGCGAGCTCGGCGGCCTTGTCGGCCGCGCCGTCCATGGTGTCCACGCGCTGGACCAGCGGGTGGTTGGCGTCGCTCAGGATCTTGCGACCCAGCTCCGCGTTGTTGCCGTCCAGGCGGACGACCAGCGGCTTGTTGACGTCCTCGCCCTTGGACTTGAGCAGCTCCAGGGCCTGGACGATGCCGTTGGCGACCTCGTCGCAGGCGGTGATGCCGCCGAAGACGTTGACGAACACGGACTTGACGTCCGGGTCGCCAAGGATGATCTCCAGGCCGTTCGCCATGACCTCGGCGGAGGCGCCGCCGCCGATGTCGAGGAAATTGGCGGGCTTGACGTTGCCGTGGTTCTCACCGGCGTACGCGACGACGTCGAGGGTGCTCATGACGAGACCCGCGCCGTTGCCGATGATGCCGACCTGGCCGTCGAGCTTGACGTAGTTCAGGCCCTTGGCCTTGGCAGCGGCTTCGAGCGGGTTGGCCGCTGCCTTGTCCTCCAGGGCCTCGTGGTCGGCCTGGCGGAAGTCGGCGTTCTCGTCGAGCGAGACCTTGCCGTCCAGGGCCAGGATGCGGCCGTCCTTGGTCTTCACCAGCGGGTTGACCTCGACGAGGAGCGCGTCCTCGGCGACGAAGGTCTCCCACAGGGTCACCATGGCCTCGGCGACACCCTCGGCCACCTCGGCCGGGAACTTCGCCTGGGCCACGATCTCGCGGGCCTTCTCGATGTCCACGCCTTCGACGGCGTTGACCGCGACCTTCGCGAGGGCCTCGGGGGTCTTCTCCGCGACCTCCTCGATGTCCATGCCGCCCTGCACCGAGGCCATGGCCAGGAAGGTGCGGTTGGTGCGGTCGAGGAGGTACGAGACGTAGTACTCCGCCTCGATCTCCGGGGACAGCTCGGCGATCATCACCTTGTGGACCGTGTGGCCCTTGATGTCCATGCCGAGGATGTCCGTCGCTCGGGCGACGGCCTCGTCCGGGGTCGCGGCCAGCTTCACGCCGCCGGCCTTGCCGCGGCCGCCGACCTTCACCTGCGCCTTGACGACGGACTTGCCGCCGAGGCGCTCGGTCGCCGCGCGTGCCGCCTCAGGCGTGTCGATGACTTCACCGGCCAGCACCGGTACACCGTGCTTGGCGAAGAGGTCCCTCGCCTGGTACTCGAACAGGTCCACGCGCGTCCGTCCCTTGTCTACTCAGAATCGCCGTAGTGATCGCGGTTCGTTGTCTGCATGGGCGTGCCGCGAAGGGCAACGTGACTGCGCTGTCACTGAGGGAGGCGTACACGGTGACCGGTACGCGGCATGTCCGTCTCGCAGGTTATCCCCGCAGGACCAGGGTCCCTAAATCGCAGATCACACTGCGGCGGTGATAACAGTCACAGAGACGACGGTCACAGATCACAGAGGGGTACCGGCGCGGTCGGCAGGTGGACGACGGGCCGGGCTGTCCGGGCCCGGCGGACCCTCGCGCAGCGCGAAGCCGGGCGGCTCCCTCCCCAAGGGAGGGAGCCGCCCGGCTGCTCGCTCACTCCGTCACGGACGGCGGTACGGGCGTACGGCACACCACCCTGTGCGTACGCCCGGCCGCCCGCCGGGGACGGTCAGACGCCTTGGACCGGGAGGGTCGGCAGGGTCGAGGCACCCGGAAGAGTCGGCAGGGCCGAGGCACCGGGGAGGGTCGGCAGCGCCGGGATGTTGGCGGGGTTGGTCAGGTCGACGGGCACGGCCGGCGCGGTGGGCGCAGCAGGCACGGCAGGCACGGTGGGAACGGTCTGGCCCGGGAGCACGCCCTGCACGCCCGCGGTGGCGCTGCCGGCGATGCCCGAGGCGTCGTTCGTGACGGTGCCCGCCAGGCCCTGCGCGAACGGGGTGGCGTCCGTGGCCATGCCCTGCACGAAGGTCTGCGCACCGCCCGCGACGCCCTGCACGAACGGGGTCGCCTGACCCGTCACGTCACCGGCCAGCAGGCCGACACCGCCGACGGCCCCCTGGGCGACCGGCACGACCTTGCCGACCGCGCGCTGGGCGACAGGCGGCAGGACGTCGGCGGTGGTGCTGTCGACGACGGGGCGGGCGGTGCCCAGGGCGCCCTGGACGGCGTCGGTGGGGAGGTCAGCGGTGGGGAGGCCATTGGTGGGGAGCTGGCCGGTGGCCTTGCCGAGGTCCGTGACCTTACCCAGGTCCGCGGCCTTGCCCAGGTCACCGGTGGCGGGCAGCTCCGGGGACGTGGGGAGCTTCGGGGTGGTGGGCAGGTCCTGGGTGTGGACGTCGCCGCCGGTGAGCCCGGTGACCTGGCCGGCCACGCCGTCCACGGTCTTCTTGGCGGTGCCGGTCACGTCGCCGGCCGGCAGCTTGTCCTGCACCGTGTCGGTGACCGCACCGGTGACCGCGCCGGTGGCGGGCAGGTCGGCGGTGCCGGGCAGGTCGGCCGCGTTGGCGGCGACGGAGCCGAGGGCCCACAGACCGGAAGCGGCGGCGGCTACGACGATGGAACGACGGATGTGCGTACGCATGATGGTGAAACGTCCTTCGAATTCAGGGGGTTCGACGGGCAGACCTGTCCCGCCCCCGCGCGGCAGGTCCTGTGCAGACGTGTCGTCTGCGGACGGGGAGTTCAGACGCTGGAGGTCTGAAGGTCCGCCCTAGCCCGGGAATTCGAGGATGTCGGCGGCACGCTGCCGCGTGGGCGGCTCGGCCGCCGCGAGGACGCCTCCGGGCACCAGCCCGAAGAGCGCGGGATGGGCCGGTACGGCGGCGAACTGGTCTCCGCCACGCGGTCCGTGACCGTCGCCGGCGGTGTGCAAGGCCGACGAGGCGGGACCCTGCGGGAGCTGGCCGGGGAGCCCGGGGAGGCCGCCGTGGCCCTGGCCCGGCTGCCGCTCCGTCGCGGAGTCGGCGTGCCGTACGGGGCGCGGCGACGCGTCCCGAAACTCATCCGTACGCGCCCAACCGGACGCGCATACCGCCGTATCAACGCGCGCGGCATCCTGTGCGGCTCCGGCACCACCGCGCTGCGGACCGGCGCCGTGCTGCGGACCGGGCTCCCGGCCCGGCTGCTCGCCGCGCCCGTCACCAGGCCCGTTGTCCGCGCCGTCATCGCCGTCGAGGCCGGGGATGCGGTCCGGCAGCTCCACCGGCAGCGTGCCCGCGTCCGCCGCCTGGCGCACCTCGCGCACCACGTCCCTCACCGGCGCGGTAACCGGCTCGGCAACTGTCCCGACGGCCTGCCCGGCAGTCGACCCAGCGGCCTGCCCGGCAGCCTGTCCGACAGCCGGAGCGGTTCGCTCGGCCACGGGCCGAACGGCCTTGCCGACCGGTGTCCCGGACGCCGTGCCCACGGCGGACTCGCCGCCGCGCTGCAGTTCACGCCCGGCGTCGGCCGCTGCCGCCGTTGTCTTGCCGGACGTCCGCGGAGCCGGAGGAGCTGCCGGGGCGGCTGCCCCGAGCTGCGGTTCCATGCCCGCCGGGCCGTCCGCCGCATGGGCGCCGGTCCCGAACGCGAACCCCAGCGCCACGAACCCCGCCAGGAACAGCCCGGCCAGCAGCGCACGGCGCACCGCCACGGTGCGCGGCAGGCGCACAGCGGCGAACGGGGCCGGCACAGCGGACACGGGCGGATCCTTCGCGACGAGTGACGGGACGCGGGCCCCGACAGGAGCGGGCAGCAGTGGGCAGCGGTGGGCAGTGGGTCGACACGGTCGACCGGGGATGCGGTCGGCCAGGAATCGTGTACTCGGGCGCGGAGGCACGGCCCCGGGGGCCGTTCAGCCTGGGAACCGGCGTCACGCGCAGCGCGGTGATCGAGCGGTGCCCTGATCCTTGCACGACAGGCCAGGGGCCACGCAAGCCCCCTGAGGCTCTCGTTACCGTTGCTCCGTCATGTCCGGTATCGGCAGCGGCCGCTTCTCGATCGCGGCCGCCATCACCTCCGGAAAGAGGTCCGGCGTACAGGCGAACGCGGGTGCGCCGAGGGCCGCGAGGGCCGCCGCGTGGTCGCGGTCGTAGGCGGGTGCCCCCTCGTCCGACAGCGCGAGCAGCGTCACGAACTGCACCCCGGACGCCTTCATCACCGCGACGCGTTTGAGCATCTCGTCGCGTATGCCGCCTTCGTAGAGGTCGCTGATCAGTACGACGACGGTGTCGGCGGGCCGGGTGATCTGCGACTGGCAGTACGCGAGCGCGCGGTTGATGTCCGTGCCGCCGCCCAGCTGGGTGCCGAAGAGCACGTCCACCGGGTCGTCCAGTTCGTCCGTCAGGTCGACCACCGCGGTGTCGAAGACGACCAGCCGGGTCGCGATGGCCCGCACGGACGCCAGCACCGCGCCGAACACGGCGGCGTAGACGACGGAGGCCGCCATCGACCCGGACTGGTCGATGCAGAGCACCACGTCCTTCTTCACCGACTGCGCGGCCCGTCCGTAGCCGATCAGCCGTTCGGGGACGACCGTGCGGTGTTCCGGGAGGTAGTTCTTGAGGTTCGCGCGGATCGTACGGTCCCAGTCGATGTCCCGGTGCCGGGGACGGCTGATGCGCGCGGACCGGTCCAGGGCGCCGGTCAGTGTGGCGCGGGTACGCGTCGACAGCCGTTTCTCCATCTGTTCGACGACCTTGCGCACCACGGCCCGGGCGGTCTCCTTCGTCGTCTCCGGCATGACCTTGTTGAGGGAGAGGAGGGTCCCCACCAGGTGCACGTCGGCCTCGACGGCCTCCAGCATCTCCGGTTCCAGCAGCAGCGCGGACAGGCCGAGCCGTTCGATCGCGTCGCGCTGCATGACCTGGACGACGGAGGTGGGGAAGTACGTACGGATGTCCCCCAGCCAGCGGGCCACATTCGGCGCCGAGGCACCGAGGCCCGCCGCGCGCGGGCCCCCGCCACCCGTTCCGTCCGGCCTGCGGCCTCCGTAGAGCGCGCTGAGCGCCCCGTCCATGGCGGCGTCCTGCCCCCGCAGCTCGCAGCCGGTCCCGTCGGCGCCGTCCCCTCCCAGCACCAGCCGCCACCGCCGTAGCCGCTCCTGCGCGTCGCTCATCCGGCCACCCCCGTCCGTTCCCCCGCCTCATCCATCCTGGCCTCCGCCCCTTCCGCTTCCTCGCCGTGTGGCCCCATCCCCTCCGTGAGGCCCAGCAGGGTGCGCAGGGTCGGCAGTACGGCCGCTGCCCGGTCACGGTCCAGGCCGGGGCCGAAGCCCGGTATCGCCGCTTCCTGGCCGCCGTGGCCCGGGCCCTGCCCCGCGCCGTTCCCGCCGGCCCCGGCCGGCCCGCGGCGCACCAACTCGCCGAGCGTGCGGCACACTCCGGCGTCGTACTCCGCGAACGTCCGCCGCAGCAACGGCAGTACGTCCGTGAACGCGTCCGCCGGCACGTGGGTCAGCCAGCCGTCCACCAGGGCCAGCAGCCGCTCGTCGTGCACCAGGAGCAGCCCCCCGGCGTCGCCGCCCGCGAACCCCTCGATCCAGCCCGCCGCCTCGGCCGGCGGGGTCCCCGGTGACAGGGCCAGCCCCATCAGCCGTTCCGCGTCTTCGGGCGTGAGCCGCCCGTCGTCGAGCAGCAGCCGGACCGCACGCCCCCGCAGAAGGCCCGGCACCGCCTCCCGTTCGGCCAGCTTCCGCAGCACCGCCGCCCAGCGCTCCCGCAGGCCACCACGCCGGACCGTACGGTCGGCCCCGGTCCCGGTCCCGGCATCGGGCTCGGCACAGGCCCCGGCCGCGGCATCGGTCGCGGACCTGGCTCCCGCTCCCTCGCCCGCGCCCGCTCCCTCGCCCGACCCGGCCCCCGCCGCCCCCAGCCCCGGAGTACTCGCCGAGCCTTCGTCCAGAAGGCCCACCGCGTGGTGGGTCGCGTCCAGGTGTCGACGCATGTCCGCGGCGCCGTCCGCGTCCAGGCCCGCGCAGGCCGGTGGCAGGCCGACGAAGACCCGCTCGGCCAGCCCGGTGGCCACTTCGCCGAGCGCGGTGGCGTCCGTGCCGCGTACGTCGCCGTAGCGGACCGAACGCACCAGCGCCGGCAGCGCCTGGGCGAGGTGCCCCACGTCCGCGTCCAGCGCGGCCCGGTCCGTGAGCACCCGCATGACCACGGGCAGCGCGTCCGGGAGGGCGGCCAGCAGGCAGCGTTCGGCCAGGGCGGTGACGTCGGCGAGGGCGGTGGTGCCCACGGCGTCGGACTCCGCCTTGGCGGTCGCGGCGGCTGCCACCGTCGTGCCCCAGATGCCGGCTTCGGCGGCCCGTACGGACAGTTCGGGCTCCCACCGGAGGCGCCAGCTCTCCCGGAACGTGCCGGTGCTCGCACGTGTCCGTACGGGCTCGCCCCACGGCACGCCGAGCAGCCGCAGCCGGTGCAGCAGCCGGCTCCGCCCTGCGTCGGTCTCCTTGCGGAGATCCAGGTCCAGTTCCCGTTCCGCCGCCTCCGGTTTGAGGCGCAGCGACCGCTGGCTGCGGGTGATGTCCCGCTGGAGGGGCACGGCCGGGGCGCTGTCCGGTACCTCCCCCAGTACGTCCCCCACCACCAGACGGTCGTGGATCAGGGCGGACGGCGCGTCCGACCCCTCGCCGAGCACCGCGCGCACCGCGTCACCGGCTTCGGCCAGCCCCGCCAGCGGGCGGCCGCGCATCGCGGCGAGCGCTTCGGCGAGCCGTACGGCCTCGATGACGTGGGCGGAGGAGACGGCGTAGTCCTCCTCGCGCAGCAGCCCTGCCACCTTGGTCATCCAGCGTTCCATGGGGCGGTCTGGGGCGCTGAAGAGGTGGCCGTACCAGCCGGGTGAGGAGATCCCTGCGCCGTACCCGCTGCGGCGCGAGAGCCTGCGGTGGGTCCATGGCACCCACGTCACCTCGGGCTTCACCTTGGGCAGGCCCTTGAGGAGCTGCCGGTCGGCGGTCACGGTCGTGCGCCGGGCCAGCGCCGGGACGTGCCAAGCGCCGCACACCACGGCGATGTGGTCTCCGAACTCCCGGCGTGCTTCGCGCAACCGGAGCCGCATATGGGCCTCGCGCACCAGGTCGCGGTCGTGTCCGCCGACGCCGTAGGCCTCGCGCAGCGCTTCCATCGCCTCGGCCAGCGCCTCGAACGGTGCGAGCGGATCGGCACCGCCCATGGCGCCCTGCGGACCCGCGTCAGCGTCCCCTTCTCCGTCTCCGCCCGCGCCCCCTTTCTCGTTCCCGTTCCGGTGGGCGCGGTGTTCGATCACGTCCTCCCACCAGCGCTCCGGGTCGTCGTACCCGGCGGTCTCGGCGAGCACCGCCACCGGATCGATCCGCGCCTCCGCCGCACGGTCGGCATCCGCCGTGCCGTCCCGTCCGGTCGCCTCGTCACCGCCCGCGCCCGCGCCCGCATCCGTATCCGGATCTGTGTCCGTATCCGCACCGAGCGCCAGGGAGTGTGCCGCCGGCAGGTCGATGAAGCGCACCGGTACGTCGTGGGAGAGGGCCCACCGGATCGCCACCCACTCCGGGGAGAACTCGGCCAGCGGCCAGAACGCCGCCCGCACCGGGTCGGCGGGTACGTGGGCGAGCAGGGCGACCGGCGGCCGCATCGCCTCGTCGGCGGCCAGGGCCACCAACGCGTCCGCCTCCGGCGGCCCCTCGATCAGCAGGGCGCGGGGTGTGTGGCGCTCCAGGACCGCCCTGACCGCCCGCGCCGAGCCCGGTCCGTGGTGCCGCACCCCCAGCAGCAGCGGCTGGGCCTCCCGGGCGTTCATGCGCCGGCCTCACGGCAGGCGCGGTAGAAGTCCTTCCAGCCGTCGCGCTCGCGCACCACGGTTTCCAGGTACTCCTGCCACACCACCCGGTCGGCCGCCGGGTCCCGTATCACGGCACCGAGGATTCCCGAGGCCACGTCCGCGGAGCGCAGTACGCCGTCGCCGAAGTGCGCGGCGAGCGCCAGGCCGCTGGTCACCACGGAGATGGCCTCGGCCGTGGACAGCGTGCCCGAGGGCGACTTGACCTTGGTGCGTCCGTCGGCGGTGACGCCGTCGCGCAGCTCCCGGAAGACCGTGACGACGCGGCGGATCTCGTCCGTCCCCTCGGGGGCGGGCGGCAGGTCCAGCGAGCGGCCGATCTGGTCGACGCGCCGGGAGACGATGTCGACCTCCTCCTCGGGCGTCGCGGGCAGCGGCAGGACGACCGTGTTGAAGCGGCGGCGCAGGGCGCTGGAGAGTTCGTTGACCCCGCGGTCGCGGTCGTTGGCCGTGGCGATCAGGTTGAAGCCGCGTACCGCCTGGACCTCCTGGCCGAGCTCCGGGATCGGCAGTGTCTTCTCCGACAGTACGGTGATGAGCGTGTCCTGCACGTCGGCCGGGATGCGGGTCAGTTCCTCCACGCGCGCGGTCATGCCCTGGGCCATCGCCCGCATGACGGGGCTCGGCACCAGCGCGTCCCGGCTCGGGCCGTGGGCGAGCAGCTGCGCGTAGTTCCAGCCGTAGCGGATGGCTTCTTCGGGCGTGCCTGCGGTGCCCTGCACGAGCAGCGTCGAGTCGCCGCTGACGGCCGCCGCCAGGTGTTCCGACACCCAGGTCTTGGCCGTGCCGGGCACGCCGAGCAGCAGCAGCGCGCGGTCGGTCGCGAGGGTCGTCACCGCGACCTCGACGAGCCGCCGCGGGCCCACGTACTTCGGTGTGATGAGTGTGCCGTCCGGCAGGCTGCCGCCGAGCAGGTACGTCGCCACCGCCCATGGCGACAGCCGCCACCGTTCGGGCCGCGGCCGGTCGTCGGCCGCCGCCAGCGCCTTCAGTTCCGCCGCGAACGCGTCCTCCGCATGGGGGCGCAGCGCCTGCGCGGAGCCGTCGGCGCCGGTGTCTGCGGCGGTCTCCGCGGTGTGCTTGTCGGACATGGTTCCCCCTCGTCGCAAAGTCTGCGGCCGGTACCCCGCCTCCGCCGGCCGCTTGCGTGAACAACCCTGCACCACACCACTGACAATCACCGGATAACCGGCCCTGACCTGCTACTTCAGCGGCGACATCGCCACGCACTGCGCGGACTCGAAGGCCCCTTTCGCGGTCCGCTTCGTCAGCTGCCGGCCCTGGTAGGTGATCGAGCAGGTCACCTCGCCGCCGCCGTCGGCGACCACGGCCCAGACGGTCGGCGCGGCGCTGCCCTTGAGCGTGACGGTCTTCTGCCACGGAAGCTTCGGAGCCGCCCCGTCCTTGCCGTCCTTGCCGTCCTTCGCGCCCTCCCCCGCGGCGTCGACACTGCCCTTGCCGGACGCATCGTCGTACGCGATCGAGTCCACCGCCCCGCCGGTGACTTCGTACGTGACCTGGTACTCGGTCTCCTCGTACTTCTTCATCTCCTTCTCGACGTGCCGGCCGACTTCCTTGTCCACGGCCTTGTCCACGGCACCGCAGCCGGCGACGGCGGTCAGGGCGGTCGTGCAGACCGCGGTGGCGGCCATGGCGCGGAGGCGGGATGCGAGCACGGCGGACTCCTGGTGAAGAGTGCGGAAAAGCCGGAAGATCGCGTCAATCAACCGCAATGGGAAAGTAAAGTCAAGGTCATGACAGGGCGATCTCTGCTGGTCAAGGCGATTGTCAGTGGGGGCTCGTAGCGTTTGGAGCATGAATCCGCAGGGGGAACGCTGGACGTCGGATCAGGTGCTCGCACTCGCGCCCGACGCGCCGTCACGAAAGGCGGGCAGCAGGCTCGCGACACCGGGCTCGTGGCCGGAGACCGGCACACGGGACGGGGCAGTGTGGGGCCTGTGCCAGGGCAGCAAGCCGTACCAGACCGTTGTCGACACGGCCGGTCCGGCCGCGCCGGCCTTCAAGTGCAGCTGCCCGAGCCGTAAGTTCCCGTGCAAGCACGCGCTGGGGCTGCTGCTCATGTGGGCGGGCGAGGAAGAGGCCGTGACCGACTGCGAGCCTCCCGCGTGGGCCGAGGAGTGGCTCACCGCGCGTCGGCAGCGTGAGCAGGAGAAGACGTCGGCAGCGGCCAACGCGACTGCGGGCACAGGCGTTTCGGCGTCTCCGTCGTCCGCGGGCCCGGAGGCCGCGCGGCGCCGGGCGGCGCTGCGCGCCCAGCGGATCGCTGCCGGCGCCACCGAGCTGGAACAGCGGCTGGAGGACCTGCTGCGCTCGGGCCTGGCCACCACCGACCGTTCAGGATACGGCACCTGTGACGAGACGGCGGCCCGTATGGTCGACGCCCAAGCGCCCGGCCTCGCTTCGCGTGTACGGGAGTTGGGCTCGACCGTGGCGTCCGGGGCGGACTGGCCGTCCCGGCTCCTCGCGGAGTGCTCCCTGATCCACCTCCTGGACCAGGCATTCCTCGGCATCGACCGGCTGCCGCCCGCCCTGGCCTCGACGGTCCGCACCCGCGTGGGCCTGACCACCGACGCGGCGGACGTACTCGCCGGACCGGACACCGCGACCATCCGCGACCGCTGGCTGGTGCTCGCCCAACAGGACGCCGAAGAGGGGATGCTGACCAGCCGGCGAATCTGGCTGCGCGGCGAGCGGACCGGGCGGATGGCGCTCCATCTCTCCTTCAGCGGGCCGGACCGGGCCCTGGACCTGTCCCTGCCGAGCGGACTCACCCTCGATGCCGATCTCGCCTACTACCCGGGCGCGCGCCCGCTGCGCGTCGCCCTGGGCGCGCGGCACGCCGACCCGGCCCCGGCCTCCGGCACACCACCGGGCGGCGGCACCGATGCCGCGCTGGCCGCATACGGCGACGCACTGCGCGACGACCCCTGGCTGGACGCCTGGCCGGTGATCCTGACCGATGTCATACCGATACCGGGGAAGGGCGGCGAACCGTGGCAACTGGCCGACGCGGACGGCGAGTCGGCACTGCCTGTAGACCCGCGCTACACGGAGCGGGCCGGACTGTGGCGGCTGGCCGCGATATCCGGCGGCGAACCGGTCACGGTCTTCGGCGAGTGCGGGCACCGCGGCTTCATGCCTTTGACCACCTGGGATCCCGATCCGGTCGCGCTGTGAGTCACGGGTGCTCCGGGAGTCGCGGGTGCTTTGTGAGTCACGGGCGCCCTGTGAGTCACGGAGCGGCCGGGACCCCGGCCGTCCACACCGCCTGCACCCCCCACGCTGTCCACACCACCCGCACCGTCCAAACCGTCCGAACCGCCACCCGCCGCCCGTTGTCCCTGATCCGATCACCGTCCGGGGGAAGACCATGATCGAAGAACGCAGCACCGGAAACCGGCCCGACACCGCACCGCACGACCGCGGCCGTCCCGCCGCCGTACCCGAGCCCTCCTGGGAGGAACTGGTGAGTTCGGCGCTGCTCGGTACGGAACGCCGTACGCCGCCCGTCACCGCCCGCGCGGGCCGGAGCACCGCGGCCGCCCTGCTGGACGCGGCCGCCATCAGCACGGTCCGGCGCCGCGCCGCCCTGCGACCGGCGCCCGCCCGCGAACGCCCCGTACCGGCATCGGCCGACCCGCGCCCGCCGCTGCCACCGGCCGCGCGTCGCCGACTGTCGCTGCTGCTCGCCGACCGGAACGGCACCGGCAGCGGTCACCGCCGTGGCACGGCCCCCGACCTGACCGAGTTGCTGCCGCAGTGGCTCACCGCCGCCGCCCGGCACGGCTACCGCGCCCCCGAGGCGCTGCTGCCCGCGCTGCTCGACGCGGCCCGGGCCCGGACAGACCTGCGCGCGGCCGCACTCGGCTTCGCCGGGCCGCGGGCGCTGTGGCTGGCGCGGCTCAACGACGAGTGGAAGTTCGCGTTGCGCGGCGTCGGGAGCCCGGCCGCGCTGCCCGGCACGGACGAGCCGGAGGCCGTGCGCGCCTTGTGGGAGGAGGGCCTGTTCGCGGAGCGGGTCTCCCTGCTGGCCGCACTGCGCCGCCGCGACCCGGCAGCCGGGCTGGCCCTGCTGGCCACCACCTGGCCGACCGAGCGCGCCGAGGACCGGCTGATGTTCCTCGACTCGCTGCGGGAGGGGCTGACGATGGCCGACGAGCCGTTCCTGGAGCAGGCGCTGTCCGACCGCAGCCGCAACGTACGGGGTACGGCCGCGGAGTTGCTGTCGGCCCTGCCCGGCACCGCGCTGGCCGCGCGGATGGCGGACCGGGCCCGCGCCTGCGTCACCCTCGTACGTACGGACGCGGCCACGGAGCCGCCCCTGAACGCTTCCGGGAAGCGGGTGTCCGGTGCGGCCGGCTGGGCGCTCGTGGTCGAAGCCCCGCGGGAGTGTGATGCCGCGATGCAGCGCGACGGGGTGGTGACTAGGCCGCCGACCGGCCGCGGCGAACGGGCCTGGTGGCTGAGCCAGCTTCTGGAGTCCGCCCCACTGGAGTGCTGGAGCCAGTGGCTGGGCGGCCGGGAACCGGCGGAGATCGTCGCGCTGCCGGTGGCCGACGGCTGGCGTACCGAGCTGCACGACGCCTGGTGCCGCGCTGCCGTACGGCAGCGGGACGTGGCCTGGACGCGGGCCCTGCTCGGCGCCCCGGCGGCCGCCCCGCAGGGCTCCGGCACGTACGCCACCGGATTGGCCGCCGCCGGACCGGCCGCCACCGCTTCCACGACCGGCGGAACATTGCCCGGCGGCACGGCCCCCGACCATCCGGCCGGTTCGTCCCGTGACCTGGCACGGCTGCTGACGGTGCTGCCCGAGGAGGAACGTGCCCGGTGGGTCGCGGACTTCATCGCGGCCCACGGCCTGTCCGACGCGTTCCGGATGCTCGGGGTGTGTGCGGTGCCGTGGTCCGAGCCGCTGGGGCGTGCGGTGGTGGACGCGCTGGACATCGCCCGGGACGCGGGCAGTTATCCGTGGAGCTTCAGCGGCGTGATGGGCCTGGCCGAGCGGTGCCTGGACCCGGACGCGGCGGACCGGCTCGCCATGCTCACGGCGACGCCGGACGAACCGGCGGACGGCTCGCCCGGCGCGGTCGGCTACTGGTCCGAGGCGTTCCAGCGCCTGGTGGGCACGCTACGGCTGCGCGCCACGATGCGGGCGGAGCTGACCCCGTGAAGCGGCCCGTGCCCGTCATCCGCGCGCGCCCGTCATCCGCCCGTGCCCGTCATCCGCCCCCGGCCCGCTCCACCCGGCCGCCGTGGGCCGCCGCGCTGCCGTCAGGCCGCCAGCTGGCGGACGTTGGCACGGACCCACTCCACGATCGACGTGGTGGTCGCCCCGGGCGTGAAGATCTCCGCGACGCCCAGCTCCTTGAGGGGCGGGATGTCCGCCTCCGGGATGATGCCGCCGCCGAACACCTTGATGTCGGCCGCGTCCCGCTCCTTGAGCAGCTCTATGACCTTCGCGAACAGGGTGTTGTGCGCGCCGGACAGGATGGACAGGCCGATGGCGTCGGCGTCCTCCTGGATCGCGGTGTCCACGACCTGCTCCGGGGTCTGGTGCAGCCCTGTGTAGATGACCTCCATACCGGCGTCGCGCAGCGCCCGCGCGATGACCTTGGCCCCCCGGTCGTGCCCGTCGAGCCCCGGCTTGGCCACCACCACGCGGATCGGACCCTGCACACCCATCACTGCCTCCCAGCCCTGCACGACACCACACGGCACCTGCACGGGGCAGGGCCGCCGGACCGACATCCGAATGGCGGCCGCGCCGGCCGCCCCAAGCGTGAACGAACGTTATCGCCAGCATCCCGTACCCGGCCGTTTCGTAACACTGAGGGAGGGGGAAATCACACGTTGGGACACGTTCGCTACGCGTTGCGTTCCGCATCGGTCCATACGGCGGGACGGACGCTCGGGGAGCCGCAGTGAGGTCGCCGTACCTCCGCGCCGTCAGCCGCGCGGCACGGGGGTCCGGCCGTTGAACGCATCCGCCTTCGTATCCGTACGTCCGTGCAGCAGCTCGTTCACGTACTTGTACGTTGCCGGAAACGGCTGCCCATGAGGGCATACGGGGGACAGAGTCGTCTCCCGCGTGCCATTCGGGAGGTCGGCCATGAAGGCCTTGCCCTTTCTCTGTTGCCTGGCCCGCCCCTCCGCGCTGCTGCGCGCGACGGTAGTGGAGCTGGCGATCCTCGTCGGACACCTTCTGCTGTACCCGACCGGCATCCAGCAGGAACACCCCAGAACCCTCCCAGGCCCGGGCAAGGACACGGAGGCGGGCACGGAGGCAGGCACGGAGACGGGCACAGCCACCGGCACCGGCACCGGCACCGGCACGGACACAGCCACAGGCACGGGCACAGAAGCACGCACAGGCATCAGCACCCCCTCCACTCCACTCACCCCACTCGCCCCGCCCACCCCGCTGCCCACACAAGGCCGCGCCCACCCGCCCGTGCTCCTGCTGCACGGCTTCATCGACAACCGCTCCGTCTTCGTGCTGCTGCGCCGTTCGCTGCTGCGGCACGGCTGGCGCCACGTGGAAGCGCTCAACTACTCCCCGCTCACCTGCGACCTGCGCAAGGCCGCCGAACTGCTGGGCCGGCACGTCGAGCAGTTCTGCGAGCGCACCGGGCACAGCCGGGTCGATCTGGTGGGTCACAGCCTCGGCGGCCTGATCGCCCGTTACTACGCCCAGCGCCTCGGCGGTGACCTGCGCGTACGCACCCTGATCACGCTCGGCACCCCGCACGGCGGCACCCGGGTCGCGCCGTTGATGTCGGCCCATCCGCTCGTACGGCAGATGCGCCCGCATTCCGACGTGATCGTGGAGTTGGCGCGGCCCGCCCCGAATTGCCGGACACATTTCGTCTGCTTCTGGAGCGACTTGGACCAGCTGATGGTCCCGGTCGAGACCGCGCGTATCGAGCACCGGGATTTGATCAGCCGCAGCGTGCGGGTATCCGGGGTGGGACATCTCGCGCTCCCGGTCAACGGCGCGGTCGCGGCCGGAATACGGGAGGCGCTCGGCGTCGAGGAGGAGGCGGAAGGCAGCGCGAGCGCGACATCGGTGGCCTGACCTCGGCAGGACCGGGCCCCGGCACGCTGCCACCTGGTTGATCTTCACCGCGGGCACTTTCCAAGGTCGCGCCCGCCCTTTCGATCTTCGTGTGCGCACTTCCGCGACCCCGTACCGCTTCGAACGCTCCTCGAACGCGGCGCCAAGAACGCGCATACTGTCCGCCGAAAGGCGGCCAAATGCCCGTTGCCGGGAAGCCCGAAACCTGCCGAAGATTGTCGCCGTCACGTACTGCCGGGTACAGTCGCCGCTAATTCTCCTGCTGCCGAGGCGAAAGAGAAGTGGTGGTGAACGACCGTCACTCGCCGGAGTCCCCCGCTCCGGCTGTCCCCTCTCCCGACGCCTCGTATGCGCATTACCCTGCCTACGGGTCCTACGGACACCAGGACACCCAGACCGGCCATGCCGCATACGGCGGTGGCGAGCCGTACTTCGGCGCGTTCCCTGGCCACCAGGCCACCGGCGCGCACGACGCCGCGCCGTACGACACGACCGCGTACGGCGCGTACGCCTCCGGCGCGCACGGCGGTTACGACACGGGTACCCACTCCGCGGGCTACGACCCGTACTCCCACACCGCTTATGACACCGGCGGCTACGGAACCGGAGCGCCGGCCGCGCCCCCGTCCGGCCCCGACGCCTACGAGGCCACCGCTGTCTGGGGTGCCGTCGGCCAGGACCTGATCCCGGGCATCCCGGCGCAGGCGGGCCCGCCGCAGACCGGCTACCCGTACGACGCCGACGCCAGCTCCCAGTGGGAAACCATGACTTGGACCGGCCCGGGTCTGGGGCAGGACCACGGCCAGCACTACGACTCCGGTGCGTATCCGACCGCGAACGATCAGCACCAGTCCGCTTACGGCGGATATGAGGCGTTTTCCGGTGCGGATGCGGCGGACAACCGATTCGCCGAGGCCCTCACCCAGACCGCACCGGCCATCGGCCCCGACTTCGACGGCCGTGACGTGAACGGCCACGGTTTCGACGGCGCCGACACTTTCCACGACTCCAGCGGCCTCAACGGCATCGACGGCATCGACGGCCTCAGTGCCCACGAAGGTTTCGACGGCCCCGGCGGCCCCGACGGCGTCTCCCCGGACGCCGCCGACATCACCCCCGACGACAGCGCCGCCGCCTCCGTGCCCGGCGCACGCGCCTCCCGCTCACGCCGGGCCGCGCGGGGCGGCGGTTCGTCCGGCCGCGGCCGCCGCCGTACCGCGAAGCGCTCCGCGCTGCTGACCGTCGCGGTGCCCTCGGTCGCCGCGATGGGCGTGTGCGCCGTGGCCGCCGCCTCCGTCACCAGCAGTGCCCAGAACGGTGCCAAGGACAACACGACGACCCAGGCCGCAGGGGACCCCGCGGCCGTGCAGCCGGCCGCGGCCAACAACAAGCTCGACACCCAGCTCGCCAGCCTGAGCGCGGGCGCCGACGACTTCGCCGACCGGGCCAGCCGTACGCAGGAGCGCATCGACCTCAAGGCCAGGCAGATCGCGGAGAAGAAGCGCAAGGCCGAGGAGGCGGCGCGCAAGGAAGCCATGCGCCCCAAGTTCGCGCTGCCGGTCGCGCAGCACGGGCTGAGCGCCATGTACGGGCAGGCAGGCGTCAACTGGATGTCCGTGCACACCGGGATCGACTTCCCGGTCGGCTACGGCACGCCCGTCATGGCCGCCACCGACGGCACCGTCCGTACGCAGCGGAATTCGGCCTACGGAAACATGGCGATCGTGACCGCCCCCGACGGCACCGAGACCTGGTACTGCCACCTGAGCAGCACCAAAATCCGGTCGGGAACGGTCAAGGCCGGGGACCAGATCGCCTACTCGGGCAGCTCCGGCAACTCCACCGGACCGCATCTGCACTTCGAGGTGCGCCCCGGCGGCGGCTCGGCCATCGACCCGCTGCCGTGGCTGCGCAGCCACGGCCTCGACCCGAACTGACCGCCGCCCGGCCGACCAGGCCGACAAGCGACAGCAGCCCACCCGGCCGACCAGGCCGACCAGCAGCAATCCGTCCGGCGCCCCAAGGCGCCGGACGGTTCATCGCCGGACGTTGAGCACCGGACGGTTCAGCACCGCCCGTCACACCATCCGTCGCCCCGCTCCGTCAGAGCTTCTCCACCGGCGCGTACCGCAGCAGCAGCCGCTTGGGCTTCTCCCCGCCGAAGTCGATCGTCGCCTCCGCGTTGTCCCCGCTGCCCTTGACCGCGACGACCGAGCCCAGCCCGAAGCTGTCGTGCGTGACGCGGTCGCCGACCGCCAGCGAGACCACCTCGCGGTCCTTGGCGCGCCGGGTCGCGAAGCCGCTCGGCCCGGCCTTCGTACGCGACGAGGACAGCCCGGAGCCGAAGCCACCGCCGCCCGTGCCCGTCATCGCGCCCATGGAGGCGGAGGGCGTCGCGGGGCCCGTGCGCCGCCAGGTCACGTACTGCTCCGGGATCTCCTCCAGGAAGCGCGACGGCGGGTTGTACGACGGCTGGCCCCAGGCGCTGCGCATCGTCGAGCGGGTCACGAAGAGCCGTTCGCGGGCGCGGGTGATGCCGACGTACGCCAGCCGCCGCTCCTCCTCCAGTTCCTTGGTCTGGCCGAGGGCGCGCATGTGCGGGAAGACGCCGTCCTCCATGCCGGTCAGGAAGACGGTGGGGAACTCCAGGCCCTTGGCGGTGTGCAGCGTCATCAGGGTGATGACGCCGGAGCCTTCCTCGTCCTCGTCGGGGATCTGGTCGGAGTCGGCGACCAGCGCGACCTGCTCCAGGAAGTCGGAGAGGGTGCCCGGGTTCTCCTCCCCGCGGTCCTGCTCGAATTCCAGGGCGACGGCGGCCAGTTCCTGGAGGTTCTCGATGCGGGTCTCATCCTGCGGGTCGGTGGAGGCCTGCAGCTCGGCGAGGTAGCCCGTACGCTCCAGCACCGCTTCCAGGACGGTGGCGGGGCCCGCGCCGGACTCGACGATGGTCCGCAGCTCTTCCATGAGCGTGTTGAAGCGCTTGACGGCGTTGGCGGAGCGGGCGGCCATGCCGTACGCCTCGTCGACCCGGCGCAGCGCCTGCGGGAAGGTGATCTTCTCGCGGGCGGACAGCGCGTCGATCATGGCTTCGGCGCGGTCGCCGATGCCGCGCTTGGGCACGTTCAGGATGCGACGCAGCGGGACGGTGTCCTCGGGGTTGGCGAGGACGCGCAGGTACGCGAGAACGTCGCGGACCTCCTTGCGCTCGTAGAAGCGCACGCCGCCGACGACCTTGTAGGGCAGGCCGACCCGGATGAAGATCTCTTCGAAGACACGGGACTGGGCGTTGGTGCGGTAGAAGACCGCGACCTCGCCCGCCTTGGCGTCGCCCGCGTCCGTCAGCCGGTCGATCTCGTCGGCGACGAACTGCGCCTCGTCGTGTTCGGTGTCGGCGACGTAGCCGGTGATGCGGGGGCCTTCGCCGGCGTCCGTCCACAGGTTCTTGGGGCGGCGGTTCTCGTTGCGCTCGATGACGGCGTTGGCGGCGCTGAGGATCGTCTGGGAGGAGCGGTAGTTCTGCTCCAGCATGATCGTCGTGGCGTCCGGATAGTCCTCCTCGAACTGGAGGATGTTACGGATCGTGGCGCCGCGGAAGGCGTAGATCGACTGGTCGGCGTCACCGACCACGCACAGCTCGCCGGCGGTCTCGGCCGGTCCCACCAGTTCCCGTACGAGGGTGTACTGGGCGTGGTTGGTGTCCTGGTACTCGTCCACGAGGACGTGCCGGAAGCGGCGGCGGTAATGGTCGGCGACATCCGGGAACGCCTGGAGGAGGTTGACCGTGGTCATGATGATGTCGTCGAAGTCCAGGGCGTTGGCCTCGCGCAGCCGCGCCTGGTACATCGTGTACGCCTCGGCCACCGACTTCTCGAACCCGTCGGCGGCCTGTTGGGCGAAGGTCTCCTCGTCGATGAGCTCGTTCTTGAGGTTGGAGACCTTGGCGCTGAAGGACTTGGGCGGGAACCGCTTGGGGTCGAGGTCCAGGTCCCGGCAGACCAGGGCCATCAGGCGCTTGGAGTCGGCCGCGTCGTAGATCGAGAAGGACGACGTGAAGCCCAGCTTCTTGGACTCGCGGCGCAGGATGCGCACGCACGCGCTGTGGAAGGTGGAGACCCACATCGCGTTGGCCCGGGGGCCGACCAGCTCCTCGACGCGCTCCTTCATCTCGCCCGCGGCCTTGTTGGTGAAGGTGATCGCGAGGATCTCGCCCGGGTGCACACGGCGCGCGCCGAGCAGATGCGCGATGCGGTGCGTCAGGACGCGGGTCTTGCCGGAGCCGGCGCCGGCGACGATGAGCAGCGGGCCGCCGGTGTGCGCCACGGCGGCCTTCTGCTGATCGTTGAGCCCCTCCAGGAGGGCGGCCGGGTCCACCGCGGGGCGGGGGGCGCCGTCGCGGTAGTACGGGTCGCGGCCCGGGCCCACGGCGTGCGGGATGCCGCCGGGCACGTCGAAGCGCCCGCCGAACAGGTCGGCCGGGATCTCCTCCTGTGCCGGACCGTCCTCGTCCTCGGGAGGGGGCGGGGGCCCCTCGCCCTTGGGTTCGAGGTCCGCCAGGAAGCTGTCGTCAAAGAGGCTGCTCATCGCCCACCGAGTCTAGGCCGCCGCACTGACAGCCCGGCCCGTACCGGAAAATCCGGCCGTGTGACCTAGCACGCGTCCCGCGCCGCGGCACGCGGCGGCACAAGGCGGCACGAGACGGCGTAAGGCGGCCGCCACGACCGGACCTGCTCCCATACGGTCAGAAGTAAGCCAGGACACGCCCCGGACGCGACAAGATAACGAAAAGGTTTCGGGCAAATCGAACATCAGCCTTCACAGGAGCCACAAGGGTTGGCTACCGTGGCTCGCTCGGGCAGCCCGCGTCCCCGCGGTCGACAGCGTCCGCACGGGCCGCCCCCGCCGAGTCCGGCCCTGCCACCAGGCACCCGGAGCCGGGGACCCACACGTACCACCGGGGTGAATCGGCCGGTACGGCACACGGCGAGAGGCGCCTCGGGGCACAGTCCCCCGCCCCCTCCCGCAGCCGTACGGACCGTAGGGCAAGCCTTCCGTAGTTACGCAGTGACGCGCCCGAACCCTCCCCCAGTGCCTGAACGGCCTGGGGGTGCCCCCACCGCTAACCCGGTAGGCGGTCCACGGAAGGAGTCGCCGGCCTTGGCGTCGCACCGCAAGCCGCGCACCCGCATACTCACCTCCCCCGGAAGCCGCCGTACGGCCGCCGGGCTCACCACCGCCGCCCTCGCCTCCGTCACCCTGCTCTCCCAGACCGCCGAGGCCGCGCCGCGGCAGCCGCAGCAGCAGAGCATCGAAGAGGTCAAGCAGAAGGTCGACGACCTCTACCGGCAGGCCGAAGTGGCGACGCAGAAGTACAACGCCGCCAAGGAACAGGCCGACGAGCAGCGCAGCACCGTCGACCGCCTCCTTGACGACACCGCCCGCCGCACCCAGAAGATGAACGACGTCCGGCGTGAGCTGGGTTCCCTGGCGTCGGCCCAATATCGCAGCGGCGGCATGAGCCCGACCGCGCAGCTCCTGCTGGCCCGGAATCCGCAGCAGTTCGTCGACCGCAGCCACCTGATGGACCGGCTGTCCGGCAAGCAGAAGCAGGCCGTCACCGACTATCAGGAGCAGCAGGCCGAGGCCGTACGGCAGCGTGCCGAGGCGTCGCGGAGCCTGGAGCGGCTCACCGTGACGCAGGCGTCCCTGAAGGACTCCAAGAAGTCCGTCCAGGACAAGCTGGCCGAGGCCCGGCAGCTGCTGTCCCGGCTGACCGCCCAGGAGAAGGCGCGGCTGGCGGAGCTGGAGCGCAAGAAGGAGGCCGAGGCCAAGCGCAAGGCCGAGGAGCTGGCCCGTAAGCAGGCCGAGAAGGAGCGCAAGGAGCGGGCGGACCGCCAGCGGCACGACACCCCGGGGCAGGACACCGGCTCCGGATCACCCGACGGCGGTTCCGGAGGGGGCTCGGGCGGCGGGTCGGCCGACGACGGTTCGTACGGGACCAAGGCGGCCAAGGCCCTCGCGTTCGCCCGCGCGCAGACGGGCAAGCCGTACGTCTGGGGCGCGACCGGCCCCAACTCGTACGACTGCTCCGGCCTGACGCAGGCGGCCTGGAAGTCGGCGGGCGTCTCCCTGCCGCGCACCACCTGGGACCAGGTGAAGGCCGGCGACCGGGTGGCGACGAAGGACTTGAAGCCGGGTGACCTGGTGTTCTTCTACGACGACATCAGCCATGTCGGGATGTACATCGGCGACGGCAAGATGATCCACGCGCCCAAGCCCGGCGCGAGCGTGCGGGTCGAGTCGATCTACTACATGCCGATCTACGGGAGCGTCCGGCCCGCGTGAGGCGGCGCCTCCTGGTACGACGCCCCCTGGCGCGACGCCCCTGATGCGGTGCCCCTGAGCACCGCCCGTGAGACGCACGCGCACTCGGGAAACACCGAGGCCGCGGGGCAAACGCCCCGCGGCCTTCTCACGTCCTGCTACCGCTCACATCCCGCCGTCGCTCATGTCCCGCCGCCGCTCACGTCCACAGCAGGGCGATGAAGATGTTGACCACCGTCAGCACCCCCACCGTCAGGAACAAGGACTTCGCCGCCTTCTCCTCGTCGCGCTTCACGTAGACCAGGCCCAGGATCACCACCAGTACGCCGAGCTTCACGCCCAGCTTGACGTTGTTGAGCGTGTAGTCCTGGGCCTGGTTGAGGCCGACCAGGGCGACGCCGGTCACCAGCATCGTCAGCGCGCCGTGCAGCATGGCCGGCGTGAAGCGGGCGGTGCCCGCGCTCATCGGCTTCAGCTGGGTCAGGAAGCCACCGAGCAGCGAGGCGATACCGATGATGTGCAGACCCACGAAGACCTTGGTTACTACGTCCATAGTGGTGGATCGTAGCCCTCCCATACCACCGCTTCTCACTCAGGTCCGCCTCTCCTCACCTTCCGGTCAGAACTCGTGCCCAGCACGTACCGGATGTGTACGGAGACGGACGCCCGCACCCATCACCAGACCGGAAACGGTCAATACCCGCTAACCGGCCGCCTTTCGTTACCTCCGAGGTTTAGCGTCCTTCCTCAGGCGGCCGACACCCCACCACCGCCGGATTCCGCCCCGGCGGCCGTCGGCCGTCCCCGCCGAGAGGAAAGGCGGCGGCCCGCTCCCCCTGTTACGGGCCGCCGCCGGACCCAGCCGGGTGCGGCTCCAGGACGAGCGGGCACCCCGCTGAACCGAACACATCCGCTGGGGCCCGTCCTAAGATCGGCCCCATGAACCTCCCTATAGACACCCCCCCTATAGACACGGCCGGTTCGCCCCTCTCCCTCCCCGCCCCCCTCCCGACCCTCCCGCCGGGTCTCCTTCGGACCTGGGTGCACGGCTGGACGCGCTGCCGCGGCACCGCCGCCCCCGTCGCCGTACACGGCGGCTTCCACGTCGAGATCGGCCTCCCTGGCCAGCCGGGCCGCTACGTCTTCCCCGCCGCCGACCCGGACGTCCTGCGAGACCTCGCCGCCTCGATCACCGCCCCCAATCTGTGGATCAAGGTCTGCGCCCCACGCACGCAAATCGCCCCGGCCCTGCCCTCCGGCTGGGAATTCGACGAGCCGCAGTTCCTGATGTCCGTGGCGCTGCCCGAGTTCCCGGCCCGCCCCCAGGCCCCGGCCGGCTACACGGTCGCGACGGTGGACGCGGACGGCACCGGCGTCATCGACTGCCGCGTCCTGGACACCGCGACCGGCGACCTCGCCGCCCGGGGCCGGGCCGCGGTCACCGACGTCGCCACGCCCCCCTCGGTGATCTACGACATGATCAGCACCAGCGCGGGACACCGCCGACGCGGCCTGGGCAGCCTCGTCATGAACGCCCTGTCCGCCCACGCCGCCGAACTGGGCGCCACCCGAGGCATATTGGTGGCCAGCCCCGAGGGCCGGTCCCTCTACACGTCCCTGGGCTGGCACCTGCACGCGCCGGTCACGGCCGCCCGCATTCCCCCGCCCTCGGAACCCGCGGACGGCACCAACGGCAACGGAACGGGCACGGGCACCGTAACGAACACCGGCCCCCGCCCCGGGACCGGGACCGGCAGCTAGCACCGGCGCCCCAGGGAGCCCAACGGCGTCACTCGTACGGATGACCGGGAAGACATATCCGTATACCGGTCGTCGCGATCAGGCAAAGGCACCGGGAAAGCGACCGCCGCGTCGAGCCCTGCCCCCGCTCCCGGAGGCTGCCTCATGACCGTCACCATCGTGGTGGCCGTCGTTGCCCTGCTCCTCGGCCTGCTCGCCCACCATTTCCTGCGCCGTCACGACTCCGACGCCGACGACGAGGTCTGTCGGTCAAGGACCTGCTCGGCCCGGTGCAGACCCTGACCGTACTGATCCTCGCCTTCGTGCTGGCCACCGCCGCCGGCTCCTACAACAGGGCCGAGGAGGCCGCACCCAGCGAGGCCAACGCGGCCGACCACCTCGCGGAGTCGGCGGACTTCCTCCCCGACGCCGCACAGCGCCGCCGGGTCCAGGGCGACGTCGTCTGCTACGCCCGCGCGGTACGCCACTTCGAATGGCCGGCCTTGACCGACGGACACAGCTCCCCGGTACCCAGCATCTGGTCCGCCGACCTGCACAGCGCCTTCAAGGACATCGGCACGGGCCAAGGCGCCTTCGGCATGCTCGTGGGGGCGGACGACGCCCGGACCAAGGCCCGCCAGGCACGGCTGACGGAGTCGACGCCGGCGGTCCCCGCGGCGGTCTACTGGTTCATGCTCGTCCTGCTCTCCATCACCGTCATCTCCTTGAGCGTGTGCATCCCCAGACGCCGCAACCGGCCCCAGCTCGCCGCCCTGACCATGGCGACCGCCCTGCTCACCGCCACCCTGCTGCTCGTCCACGACGCCGAGCGGCCCTTCGGCGGAGCCATCGCCGTCGGCTCCACCGCCATCACCGACGTCGAACACCAGGCCACCCGCGACTTCCACGCCGACGCTCCGGGCGCCGGCCTGCCCTGCGACTCCCACGGCAGCAGGAAGACCAGCGGCACCTGAGGCGTCAGGGGCTGCCTTACGGCGCGACCACTCCACTCAGCCACCGGAAGACCTCCGGGATCTGCTCCTTCCACACGGCCGTTCCGTGGCCGCCCGCGCCCGGCGGGATCAGCTTCACCTTGACCGTGGTCGGGTTCTTGGCGAGCTGCTTGAGGGCGAGCCCGCCCTCGTAGCCGTCCCCGGCGGCGCCGGAGACGTAGAGCGCGGTGCGGGGCGGCTTGCCCGCCTTGTTGGCGGACTTGAGGATGTTGAGCGGGTTGCTCTCGACGCGGAGTTTGGGATCCTTGCCGGCCAGCGAAGCGGGCTCCATCTTCGGGTCGTTGAAGCCGGAGAGGCTGACGGCGGCGCGGTAGCGGTCCGGGTGGGCCAGTGCGAGCTTGGCGGCGCAGTGCGCGCCCGCCGAGTAGCCGGTGAGCGCCCAGGAGTCGGCCTTCTCCTCGGCCCGGAAGTTGTCGATCACCATCTGGCGCACGTCGACGCTCAGCCAGCTGTCGGCGTTCGCCTTGCCCGGGATGTTGACGCACCCGGTGTCCACGCTGCCCAGGAGGGAAGTGCGCGGCGCGACGAGGATGAACGGCTTGACCTTGCCGAGCTGCATCAGCGACTTCAGCTGCTCAGGGGCCTTCAGGGTGCCCATCCAGGACTTGGCCGAGCCGGGGAAGCCGGGCAGCATCTGGACGACGGGGAACTTCTTGTCCTTGTACGCCGGGTCGTTGTACTGCGGCGGCAGCCATACGTACACCTCGCCGCTCACGCCCGATATCCGGCCCTTGAACTCGGCCTCCTGGACGCCCGGGCCGACCACGGGGTCCTTCGGCGGTCCGAACTGCGCCAGCTGCTTGGGCTCGTCCTTGATCTTCAGCCCGCCCAGGCCGTCCGGCCCGAGGTCCTTGGCGGCTTCTACGTGGTCGGCGGTGCCGAGCAGGTCGTCCCAGTTGTCGTAGAGGCTGTTGGTGTTGTTGACGACGACGAAGACCAGCGTGATCGCGGTGGCCTGCGCGAACAGCAGCATGCCCAAGCGCGCCAGCGCCCGCACCAGCTGGGGGCCACGGATGCGGCTCCACAGCGCGAACGGCAGCACGACCGCGATGGCCAGCAGCGCGATCGCAGTGAGAAAGAAGGGCGTGCCCGTCAGGCTCATCGGGGATCTCGCTTCCAGGGCATGGTGCGGCGTGGGCATGGTTCTGGCCCTGCCGTCGGCAGCGAGCCTCTCCGAGGCATTAGATGGTGATCCGACACGCCCTGGTTGCGCTTTGCGGAGCCTTCTTTCCGTGGGTTCTTCACCTTGTGGCGTTCGTGTGGTATGGGTCACACTCCGCGCGTGGCCGCGTCGGCGAGGACGGCCTCAAGCCGGGCCCGGCATTCGGCGGCGAAGGCGGGGAAGATGTGCCAGTAGTAAGGGAGTCCGGCGACGCCCACCGCGATGGCCCAGGCGCGTGCGCGGGCCCAGGTCAGGTCGTCGAGGTCCAGGGCGTCCCAGTAGGCCCGTCGCACTTCGGGCGGCAGGTCCCAGAGCGGGGAGTGCTCGGCGTCGGGAGCGCCGATCGAGAGCGCTCCGAAGTCGATGGCTGCGTGGAGTCTGCCGTCCCTGGCCAGGAGGTTGTCCGGCCTGAGGTCGCCGTGGAGCCATACGTGGGGCCCGGCGGGGTCGGGCAGTGCGAGGGCGGACCGCCACAGCCGTTCCAGGGTGTCGACGTCGAGTTCGCTGCCCACGAGGGCCCGGCAGTCGTCGAAGCGGGTGCCGACCCACTCGTCGCACGGCCGCAGGCTGCCTCCGCGGTACCAGCTGAGGTCATCTGCGCGAGTCGCGCCCATGAGATCAATGCCATGGAGTTCCCTCACGACCGCCGACAGGTCGGCTCCGAAGGCGGCCCAGTCCTGGACGGTGTCCTGGCCGGGCACGTCACCGTCGATCCAGCGGTAGACCGACCAGGCCACGGGGAAGGTGCCGGTGGGCGTCCCGGCGTGGACGGGCTCGGGAACCGCTCAGGTGAGGAGGGGCGCCAGGCGGGGCAGCCACTCCTGTTCCTTGCGCACGGATGGTGCCGTGCGGGCGGTACGCGGGAGCCGTACGAGCAGGTCGTCGCCCAGCCGGTACATGGTGTTGTCCGTGCCGGCGCCCGCCGGCGACAGCGGCAGGCCGGCCCACTCCGGGCACTGCGCCTTCAGCAGTGACCGGACCAGCGTCTCGTCGACGGGGATTTCGTTCTTGTGCACCGCCACGCCGGAAGTGTCGCCGCCGGGTGGCGCGAAGGGCCAATGATTTTCCGCGCGTTGCCGATCGCCGCCCTAAACCTGACATGCGTCATACGAATGTGTGGACGATCCAGTCCTGAAGGTTGATGTCTGGGTGGCGGCGCGGCCGGGAGCATCGGAGTCAGCAAAAGATCGCCCGCACATCCGCTCACCGCCGGCTCCACGCGAGCCACCGGTCACGACCTCACGGAGACGCACCATGCACCTGCCCGCCACGAGCCGCCGCCGGGTGAGACTGGCCGCAACCGGCACGGCCGTCGTACTGGCCCTGCTCGCACCGGCGACCGCCGCGACCGCCGCTCCCCCCTCCTCCCCGGGCGCGACGAGTGCGGCGGCTGCGACGGCCGCGGCACACCGCACCGGCCTCGACCGCCAAGCACTGGCCCGGACGCTGGACGAGTTGCACGACGCGGGCATGCCCGGCGCCTACTCGGCCGTACGGGACGGCGACGCGTCCTGGCAGGGCGCCTCGGGCGTCGCCGACGTCAAGACCGGCCGCCCCGCCACGCCGCAGCTCCAGCACCGCATAGGCAGCGTCACCAAGACCTTCACCGCCGTAGCCGTGCTCCAGCAGGTCGGCGAGGGGCGCATCGGACTGGACGCGCCGATCGGCCGCTACCTGCCCGGCCTCGTCCCGGGCGAGCGCGGCCGCACGATCACCGTACGGATGCTGCTCAACCACACCAGCGGCATCGCCGACTACGGCTACGCGCTCTGGAAGAAGCCGGAGGACCTGGAGACTCAGCGCTTCCACCGGTGGGACCCGCGCGAGCTGACCCGGCTGGCCCTGGCGGCGCCCCCGAAGGGCAAGCCCGGCGAGGCCCATCACTACGCCAACGCCAACTACGTGATAGCCGGGCTGCTGCTCCAGAAGGTCACCGGCCAGGCGCCGGAGAAGTACATCACCGACCACGTCATACGTAAGGCCGGGCTGCGGCACACGTACTTCCCGCGCTCGGCCCGCCTGACCGGACCGCACTCCAAGATGTACGAAGGCATGTACGGGCTGTTCGACCCGCCGCGCGACTTCAGCGTCTACGACATGTCCTGGGCGGGCACGGCCGGTTCGCTGGTCTCGACCACGGACGACCTCAACCGGTTCTTCCGGTCCCTGCTCGCCGGCAAACTGATCGGCCAGGCCGAACTGCGCCAGATGAAGACGACGGTGCCGACCGGCACCCCGGGCATGCGGTACGGCCTCGGCCTGCTCTCGTGGGACTGGCCGTGCGGACAGTTCTGGGGCCACAACGGACTGGTCCCGGGTTCCGAGACCATATCCCTCTCCACCGCGGACGGCAGCCGGCAGTTCTCCCTCGGCACGAACCTGACCCGCTACAACGAACTCGACGCGAACGACAAGCCGAAGCTGGGGCCGATCGACTTCGCCAAGGAGGCGCACTACGCCCAGGCCCTGTGCAGCACCACACCGAAGCGGACCTCCGTACCGCCGTCGTCATGAGCGGCGTTCCCGGGTCAGCCACAGACCGGTTCCGGCGCCGAGCACGCCGATGCCGCTCACGACGCTCAACAGGATGTGCTGAGCACCGTCTTCGACCATCACGCTGACGAAAACGTTGGCCAGCAGGCAGACGACGAGCAGCAGCCAGAGCGCAGCCTTCATGGGTTCCTCCGTGGTGCCGGGTTCGGTGAGAGACGTCCTCGACTCTCCCGCCCGGCGCCCCCCGGAACGAGAGGGCCAGCACCCCGATCGGAGGTACAGCTGACCGAACCCCGCATCCTGCATACTCTTCACAAGGTGCAGATACTGACATAACAGCCTAGTCACATTTAACCGTTGGTCACTGCAATTGATTGCTTGGTGAGTGATCGACTACCTATCGTCCCCCTTTCGCCTCGATTCGAGGCACTCATCCAGAACAACCAGGGGGACACCATGCTGCGCCCTAGAGCGCGCTCCCTGAGCTTTCGTCACAGACCGGACGAACAAGCTCAAGACCGACACACTCCCAGCGGCCGCCGGAACTGGCAGCGCGTCACATCCGCTTCGGGCATCCTGCTCGCGAGCACCATGATCGTCTCGCTGCTTCCGGGCGAACTCGCCACCGCTGCCGTCAAGGGATTCAAGCTCCGCCCCGTGCAGGAGACGTCCTCCATCGCGGGCTCTCCGATGACGAAGACCGCGCCCACGCCCCTCAGCGACACGGACAAGCACCCGTGGACGCCGCCCAAGGTGAATTGGCCCAAGGGCGGGGAGAGCGAGGTCGACCTCGGCAACGACGGCACCGCGTCCGTCCGGACCGCCTCGCTGAGCCGGACGGACCGGACAGGCCAGGCGGCTCCCTATGCCCCGGCCGGCGACCTCCCCGTGAAGATCGCCCCGGCCGCTGCCGAAGGCTCAGGCGGGGCCCCGGCGCCAGCGAACGGCCGTATACGCAGGTCCGCCGCCCTGAAGGGCAAGGAGACGGAACACCCGTCCAAGGTCAGGGTCCGGTTGGCCGACCGTGACAGCACCGCGCGGGCGGGCATCGACGGTGTCCTGCTCAGCGTCAACCGCAGCGACGGCGGCAAGAAGGCCGGCCGCGCCTCGGTGCAACTCGACTACAACGCCTTCCGTGACGCCTACGGCGCCAACTGGGGCGCGCGGCTTCAGCTGGTGCAGCTGCCCGCATGCGTACTGACCACCCCGGACAAGGACGGCTGCCGCACCGCGACGCCCCTGGCGACGCACAACGATCCCAAGAGCGGCACCGTGACCGCGGAGGTCGCCGTGGCGGAGGACTACCGGCCCCCCGCCGAACGGGCCGACGAGGACGCCAGGGGCAAGGCCCCGCAGATGCAGACGATGTCCGTCCGGGCTTCCGCCGCGACCGTGCTGGCCGCGACGGCCGCGCCCTCCGGCGGCGAGGGCGACTTCAAAGCGACGCCGCTGTCCCCCTCCGGTTCCTGGAAGGCGGGCGGCAACGCGGGGGCCTTCTCCTGGTCGTACCCGATGGAGGTGCCGTCGGTTCCGGGCGATCTCAAGCCCAAGCTGGGGCTCAACTACTCCTCGGCGGCCATCGACGGCCGTACCGCGTCCACCAACAACCAGGCCTCCTGGGTGGGCGACGGCTGGGGCCTGGACATGGGCTTCATCGAGCGCCAGTACATGGCCTGCGACGACGACAAGGGCAAGGGGTCCAACGCTCCCAAGGAAAGCGGCGACCTGTGCTGGAAGTCCGAGAACGCGATGATGTCACTCGGCGGCAAGAACAGCGCACTCGTCAAGGACGGCAAGACCGGCGCGTGGAAGCCCTCGGCGGACGACGGCTCCCGCATCGAGCACCTGACGGGCAGCGCCGCGGACACCGGCAACGGTGACGACGACAACGAGTACTGGAAGGTCACCACGGCCGACGGCACCCAGTACTTCTTCGGCAAGAACCGGCTGCCGGGCTGGACGTCCGGCAAGCCGGAGACGAAGTCGGTGTACACCGTGCCGGTCTTCGGCAACCACGAGGGCGAGCCGGGTCACCAGGCCGCCTTCAAGGACTCCGCCCGGGACCAGGCGTGGCGCTGGAACCTCGACCACGTCGTCGATGTGCACGGCAACGCGATGGCGTTCTTCTACGAGCAGGAGACCAACGCCTACGCGAAGAACTCCGGCGGCACCCACACCTCCAAGCCCAAGGCGGACGCCACGTACGTACGCGGCGGTCACCTGGCGCGGATCGAGTACGGCCACCGCGAGGGCAAGGTCTACGACGGCCAGCCGGCCGCCAAGGTGGTCTTCGGAACCGCCGACCGCTGCCTGGGCAAGGAGTGCGCCTTCGACAAGAAGCACGCGGAGAACTGGCCGGACACCCCGTTCGACCAGTCCTGCGAAAAGGACAAGGAGTGCATGACCGGCTCCCCCACCTTCTGGTCGAAGAAACGTTTGTCCACCGTCACCACCCAGGCCCGCAAGGGCGACGGCTACCAGGACGTCGACACCTGGACGCTGACCCACCAGTTCCCCGGCGTGGGCGACGCGGGCGGGCCTTCACTGTGGCTGTCCGCCGTCACCCGGACCGGCAAGGCGGGCGGTACGGCGATCAGCATGCCGAAGGCGGACTTCGGCGGCACCCTGATGCCCAACCGGGTGGACAGCAACGAGGGCCGTCCCCCGATGAACAAGTACCGGCTCACCCGCATCAGCTCGGAGACCGGCTCGGACACCCTCATCGACTACTCGGCACCGGAGTGCAAGGCGGGCCAGACGCCGGACCCGGCGTCCAACACCGGCCGCTGCTACCCGATGTTCTGGACGCCCACGGCAGCGGTCGACCCGGTCAAGGACTGGTTCCACAAGTACGTGGTCACCAAGGTCACCGAGAACGACAAGGTCGCCGGGACCGAGCCCAAGACCACCACGTACGAGTACCTCGGCGGCATCGCCTGGGCCAAGGACACCAATGAGTTCACCCTCGACAAGCACCGCACCTACAGCGACTACCGCGGCTACGGCAAGGTCCGCACTCGCACCGGCACCGGCGACAAGACGCTGAGCGAGTCGGTCTTCCTACGCGGCATCGAAGGCGCGAAGGTCACCGACTCCACCGGTACAGCCGTCGCGGACGCTCCGCAGTACGCCGGAACGACCTTGGAAGAGGCCACCTACGACAAGGACGGCGGCTCGATAGCCAGCTCGACGATCAGCCACCCGTGGTCGCGGCTGACCGCCACGCAGAGCCGTGCCGGCACCGACGACCTCCTGGCCCATCAGGGCGGCACCAGGGAGGAGATCTCCCGTACGCGGCTGTCCGGTGGCACGTGGCGCACCACAAAGGCGACCAACGAGTTCAACGACCACGGCCAGATCGTGTCCACCTCCGACGAGGGTGACACGGGCGTCGACGGCGATGAGATGTGCACCCGCACGACCTTCGCCTATGACGAGAAGAACTGGCTGCTGTCCTACCCGTCGGCACTCCAGCGGACCGACGCGACCTGCGGAACCCCGGCGAACGCGGACAACACCCTCAACGAGGTCCGCACCGCGTACGACGGCAAGCCGTACGGCGAGGCGCCGGCCCCCGGCGGGGGCAACCCGACCAAGGTCGACGAGCTGGACCGGTTCGAGGGCGGCAAGCCCGTCTTCGTGACCACGTCCCGCATCGCGTACGACGCCACCGGTCGCACGGTGGAACAGACCGACGCGACCGGTAGCAGGACCAGGACCGACTACGCGCCCTCCAGCGGCGCCCAGCCGACGAAGGTGACCACCACCGACCCCAAGGGCTTCGTACGGACCGCCGAGATGGACGGCCTGCGAGGGCTGACCACCAAGGCGACCGACGCCAACGGACGGAGCACCACTCAGCAGTACGACGCGCTGGGCCGGCTCACCGCCGCGTGGAAGCCGGGCAGGTCCACCTCCACACCGGCCGATGTGGTGTTCACCTACAACGTCCGGAGTGACGGTCCGACCGTGGTGTCCTCCAAGACGCTTTTGGAGAACGGTAAGTACCGGACCGCGGTCACGCTCTACGACGGCATGCTCCGCGCGCGCCAGAAGCAGACGGACGCCCATGGCGGCAAGGGACGGCTCGTCAGTGACACCTTCTACGACAGCCAGGGGAGGCAGTACAAGACCAACGCCGAGTACTACAACGAAGGGGCGACCTCGACGGCCGTCCTGTCGGTGGCGGACAACAAGATCCCGCAGCAGACGGTGACCGAGTTCGACGGGCAGGGGCGGCCGACCGCGTCCGTCGTCAAGTCGCTCAACGTCGAGAAGTGGCGGACCACGACCTCCTACGGAGGCAACTGGACCGCTACCGTCCCGCCCAAGGGCGGCACCGCCACGCTCATCCTCTCCAACGCGCACGACAAGCCGGTCGAGGTGCGGCAGTACAAGAACGGCAAGCCCGAGTTCGGTGCCGCTGCCGACACGTACGAGTCGCTGAAATACACCTACGACTCGGCCGACCGGCTCGTGAAGCTGGTCGATGCCGCGGGCAACACCTGGACGGCCGCGTACGACCTGCGCGGGCACCGGACCAAGACGACCGATCCGGACAAGGGGACCGTCACCAGCACCTACACGCCCGACGGCCAGGTCGCCACCACGACGGACGCGCTGGGCCACACCCTCGCCACCACGTACGACGAACTCGGCCGTAAGACCAGTCTCCGCAAGGACTCCGACAAGGGCGACAAGCTCGCCGAGTGGAACTACGACAGCCTGGACGGCGGCAAGGGCCAGCTGAGCTCGTCCGTACGGTACGAGAAGGGCAACGCCTACTCCGTCTCCGTCAAGGGCTATGACGACGCGGGCCGGGCGACCGGGTCCACGGTCACGGTCCCGGAAGCGGAAGGAAAGCTGGCAGGCAGTTACACGTTCTCCAGCACGTACACGCCCAACACCGGGCTGGCGGCGACCACCAGCTACCCGGCCGGTGGCGGCCTGGCGGCCGAGACCGTTCGGCACGGCTACACCGAGTTCGGCCTGCCGACGTCGCTGAGCGGCAACGGCAAGGTCTACTCCACCGGAAACCAGTACTCGCCGTCCGGCGAACTGCTCCAGACCGTCCTCGGCGACATCGGCCACCGTGCCGTACAGACCTACGCATACGAGTCGGACACCCGCCGCCTCGGCAGCCTGATCGCCGACCGGGAGGCAAACGGTCCGCAGACCCTCGACCACAAGACCTACACCTACGACCCCGCGGGCAACATCACCCGCATCCGCAACGACCGCGACGACAAGAAGTCGACCGACACCCAGTGCTACACCTACGACTTCGCCCAGCGGCTGACCAACGCCTGGACGGCCGCGGACAACTGCGCCGCGCAGCCGTCCGACGACGCCACGCCGAAGGTCGGCGGCGTCGACCCGTACTGGCACTCCTACACCTACGACACGATCGGCAACCGCACCACCGAAACCCGGCACGACCCCACAGGTGACACCGCCAAGGACGTCAGGCGCGGCTACACCTACCCCAAGACCGGCCAGGACCGGCCGCACGCGATGTCCGAAGTCGCCCTCACCGGCCCCGGCGCGCGTAAGGACTCCTTCGAGTACGACGAGGCCGGCAACACCACCCGCCGCGTCACCGCCGCCGGAGATCAGAAGCTCACCTGGGACGCCGAGGGCCGCATGGCCTCCTCGACGATCGGCGGAAAGACCTCCACCTTCCTCTACGACGCGGACGGCAACCGTCTGCTGCGCCGGGACCCGGAGGCAGTCACCCTGTACCTGGACAGCCAGGAACTGAAGCTCGACACGAAGACCGGCAAGGTCACCGGAAAGCGCTTCTACGCCACGAAGGGCAGCACCGTCGTCGCTTCGTCGGACGGCACGCTGTCGTACCTCCTGAATGACCACCACGGTACGGCGGACCTCTCGATCGACGCCGGATCGATGCGTTTCACCCGGCGCGGCAGCGGTCCGTTCGGCACGGAACGCGGCCCGCAGCCCGGTCAGGACGCCTGGCCGAGCGAGCGCGGATTCGTCGGGGGCACCAAGGACACGTCGACCGGCCTGACCCACGTCGGCGCCCGGGAATACGACGCGGAGAACGGCAAGTTCGCCTCCGTGGACCCGGTGCTCGGTGTGACCAGCCCGCAGCAGATCAACGCGTACTCCTATGCGAACAACAATCCGGTGGGCAACAGTGACCCGAGCGGAAAGTTCCCCTTCATCGACATCGGGGAAATGATCGCTGCGACCATCGAGCGGCAGGCAATGGCCCAGATGGAGGAGGCCGCTCGCGAACAGGCCGTCGCCCAGGCAAATCTGAACGTCATGGTGGCCAGGAGCCGTTACACGCATAGCGCGGCGAAGCGGCAGATGTGGAGCAGAGGCCCGAAGGGCACTCAGTTCAAGGCGTTCAACATCGGCAAGGGTGAGGACCGGGGCATCATCATGATGCGGTTCTTCATTCACCAGGAGAAGGCCGCGATCGGCATGCTCACCGGGGACGACCGCACATGGTCCACGGATCCGGCTGCGGCTTACCGTATGGTTCTCTTCTGGGACACCGCGACAGGTGATGTGACGTTCAAGGTCGCGCCGTCGCATTTCGTACCGAATTACGAATTCAGTGGCCGCCAGGTAGGCGGAGTCTGGCGCCCCGAAGCGACATGGAACGCCGACCAAATGCGCCCGGCCGAACCTCTGCATATCAATGAGGGCGTGGATGACACTTTCCGGGGATGGCGCAACGACTTGAACGTGAAGACGCAAGGTCCTGGTGGTTTCTCCGCCAGGCTGCACGGGGTCAACAGCGCCATGCGCCTCTTTGCCGTCGATGACACGCTGTCCCTCTCCGCCAACGGCTCCTCGGTACGTGTCGGCCGGTCAGGGGATGCCTACCCCGACATGGAAGTGGTTCAGTACCGGCGGAATGCCACGCCGCGGGTCGCTGCTCGTGACGACATGCAAAAGCCCAAGTTCAACGGACATGTCGTGACCAGCGAGGAGGGCCTGAGCGCCGTACCTGGCATGGACCAGGTCAATCGGGCGTGGCTGAACGGGTCCTGTATCGAGGGATGCTCGTGACGGGCATGCAACGCCTCGGGCACCGCTTGACCGCGGGTTCCTGGTGGCTGGCCAAAAGCATCGGGGGGTACCTACTGGCTGCCCTCGTGTTGCCGCCTGTGGTCTCCTTGTTGTTTCCCACGCCCGGCAACACGACGGATCGCCCCTACGGCGAAACGGTAGCCAGCACGATCACCGGAACCTGGTTCATGATCGTGTTGACCATCCCGTGGGTTCTGCTGGTCCTGTTCCTCCTGCTGGCGCTGAGGAAAAGGATGGAGACGGCGTCCCTTCGGGGACTTGCCGCGCTCATGCTGGGCGTACCTACCGCATTGACGCCCTTCTTCGTTGGCCCGCAGGCCATGCTCGTCCATGTGATCACCAACGTGACGTTCGCAGTCGCCCTTCTACCGAAGGGCCGGACGAAGCGAGCGAAGGAAGTCAAGGAATAAGTCACGGAACGCAGCGCCGCCCGGTGGCCGATTCGGGCCACCGGGCGGCGCCCGCGTTTTCCCACCGAAGAGAAAGAAAAGAGCAACACCCGTGCATCACCTCTGTGAACCCCATGAACCGGGCACCAAGCACCGGTACAGACGTCGTACGTCGCTCATAGCCCTCGCCACCGTGCTCGCCATCGGTGCGTCGGCGGTGGGGGGCTCCCCGGCGTTCGCTTCGACGGTGGCCGATGCCTCCGCCGTTCAGGACGACACCCCGGAAGGCCGGGCCGCCCGGGAGGCTGCCGAGTCCGGTAAGCCGGTCGAGGTGTTGAGCAAGCGCGACGAGACGACGCAGGTGCTGGCCAATCCGGGCGGCACCTTTACGTGGCGGCAGTACGTACGGCCGGCCTTCGCGAAGGTCGATGGCGACTGGAAGGAAGCCGACGCCACGATGCGCAAGCGCGCGGACGGACGTGTCGGTCCGGCCGCGACCACCTTCGGTCTGTCGTTCTCCGGTGGCGGCGACGCTCCGCTCGCCACCATGGAGAAGGCGGGCAAGTCGCTCTCCATCACCTGGCCCAAGGCGCTCCCCGAGCCGCGGCTGTCCGGGGACACGGCGACCTACCCGGACGTTCTGCCCGGCGTCGATCTGCGTATTCAGACAGATGTCGACGGCTTCGCGCAGCACCTCGTGGTCAAGACGAGGGAGGCCGCCGCACAGCCGGGTCTGGCCGAGCTGTCGTACGGGCTGCAGAGTCAGGGCACCGTTCTCAAGGCGGACGGTGCGGGCAAGTTGAAGGTCACCGACTCGGAGGGCAACGAGCTGTTCACCGCTCCGACTCCGGTCATGTGGGACTCCTCCCATGAGTCGAATGAGGCCGATGAGGCCAAGGAGGCCAAGGAGGCCCAGGAGGTAGTGGGGAGCGGTGCGGCCGGGCGGGCGACGTCGGCCGGGTTGCGCGTCAAGCGTTCACTGGCGGCGGCCGGGCCTGTCGCCGCGACGATGACGGCGGCGGCTGCCGGGCCGACGACGACGGGTGCGCAGGGCGGGCCGCCGTCCAAGGTGGTGCAGATGCCCACCAAGGTCGTCGACAACACCCTGCGGATCTCGCCGGACGCCGGCTTCCTGAAGGACCCAGGAACCGTCTTCCCGGTCACCATCGACCCCATCTTCTCCGGCGGCGGACGGAACAACTGGACCATCGCCTACAACAAGGGCGGGGCGCTCACCGGGACGTCGTTCTGGAACGGTGGCGGTTTCAGCGACAAGCTCGCGCGCGTCGGCCATGAGAACTGGACGGGCGGCACCGCGCGTTCCTACTTCACCATGGACACCGGCGGACTGGGCGGCGCGAAGATCATGAGCGCCACGTTCAACGTCCTCAACTCCTACTCCTGGTCGTGCACCCCCACACCGGTGGACTTCGGCTGGACCGGGCCCATCTCCCCTTCGACCACCTGGAACAACCAGCCCAGCTGGAACGAGACGCTGCAGAGCAAGTCCTTCGCGCACGGCTGGACCGGTGACGGCAGCAAGTGCAAGGGCGGCGAGGGCGAGGACTTCGACAGTGACGCGCTGAAGCGCCTGGTACAGCGCGCCGCCGACCATGGCGACGGCAGCCTCACCTTCGGCCTGCGCTCGCGCTCGGACTACGAGGGGAAGGTCAGCAGCTGGAAGAAGTTCCAAAACAACCCGCACCTGGAAGTCACGTACAACCGTGCGCCCAAGGTGAATTCCTTCGCCGCGTTCCAGGGCCCGTGGAGCCCCGGAGGCAACGACAACCTGGCGGTGGCGTGCAGCGCCGACCCGGCCACCTGGCCCACCATCGGCCGCAACGACCTCACGCTGACCGCCAAGGTGTCGGACCCGGACGGCGGCAAGGTCACGGCCGCGTTCTCGGTCTGGGAGTACGCCGGGGACGGCGTGATGGAACTGACCCCCGAGGTGAATTCGGGTGGCACCGCCCACGCGCCGGTGCCGATCTCGAAGCTGGTGGACGGCAAGCGTTACAAGTGGCACGTGCAGGCTCGTGACGGCATCGAAAGCTCGGCCTGGACCAGCCAGTGCGGCTTCAATGTCGACCTGACGGCGCCCGCGAAGCCGAAGGTGTCGTCCGCGGACGACCACGCGCTCGACAAGGCCGAGGTCACCGCGCGCAAGCCCCGCAAGGTCAAGTTCGAATCCAGTGACCGGTTCGGCCTGGACGGTTTCTGCTACACCCTCAACAAGCCGCTGGCAACCGCCAACACCAAGTGCTCCAACGGTACGTTCGTGAAGGCGGACGGCAACGGTTCCGCGACCGTCACGGTGACCCCCGGGCTGTGGCCCAAGAACCGGCTGCACGTTCAGGCGTACGACAATGCGGGCAACCTCTCCCCGTACGAGGCTCCGCAAGCCGGCGACGACGATGCCACGAACTCCGCGACCACGCTGATCTCGACCCGTACCCCGGAGTTCGTGCACGCTCCCGACGGCAGCGTGCGCGGCGACCTTCCGGGCGATCTGGACGGTGACGGCCACGTGGACATGCTGGCCACCGACAAGAGCGGCGACCTGCGCTTTTACGGCGGCAAGGGCGACGGCAGCCTGGAAGACAGCCGGGTCGTCGCTTCGGGCGGCTGGAATGGGGCCCAGATCGCCCACCGCGGCGACTTCATCAGCGCCACCGAGGGCCAGACCAAGGACGGCTACGAGGACTACTTCGTCAAGCTGGGCAACAAGCTCTACCTGTATCCGGGTGACGGCAACGGCATGCCGCTGACCGAGCAGCGCAAGGAGCTGATCCACCCCACCGGCAAGCAGACCGGCCCGCTCACCGGCCCCGGTGACAAGTGCGTGGACGTCGACAACGCCAAGACGGACAACGGCACCGCCATCCGCATCTACGGGTGCAACGGCACGGACGCGCAGGACTTCGAGCTGAGCAACCGCCGCCTGACCGTCCTGGGCAAGTGCGTGGACATTCCGAACGGGCGGGGCGCCAACGGCACCACCGTCCAGCTGTACGACTGCAACGGCGGCCGCGGGCAGGAGTGGCTCGACCGCGGTAACAAGTCCCTGTACAACCCGGCCTCGGGCCGCTGCCTGGACCTGCCGGAAGCCAACACCGCCGACGGCACCCGCCTGACGGTCTTCGACTGCAACGACGGCGCCGCACAGCGCTGGAACGTCCCCGGCAGCTGGAAGGACGCCCACCAGATCCTCGCCCCGGGCGATGCGGACGGCGAGCCCGGAGCCGATCTGCTGGTCAACGAGGGCACCACCATGGTGCTCTACAGCGGCACCGTGGAAGGCCCGCTGGACGCCGAGACCGGCACGTACAAGCTCAAGGCAGGCAAGCCCCTCGGGAAGTCCGGAGGGAACCTCGCCGTGTACACGGCGCCCGGCGACGTGACCGGTGACGGCATACCCGACCTGTTCGTCCGTCTCACCCCCCAAGCGGATCACAATGATCAGAGCTACGGGAAGCTCGCCCTGTTCACGGGCGCGCGCGTGACCGATCCCAAGGGCGGCAGCCGCTACGCCACGGCCGGCAAGGCCACGGTCTACGGAGCCGCCGGCTGGGCCATGGACGAGGTCCCCGCCATCGCATCCGCGGGCAACGCCCAGGGCAAGGTCGTCGACACGGGCAAGGGCTACCTCCAGTCCGTACCGACCGCGGGCCAGGAGACACCGGACTTCTGGGCCACGCTTCCCGGCGGCACCCACGGAAACGGCATCCTCCGCTTCTACCCGGGCGGACGGGCCGTCCACGGCGATCCCGTGCAGGTGGGCGACGGCTCCTGGACCGGGAGCATCGTCGGCATCTTCTGACCTGAACGCCTCGATCTGAACGCCTGACAAAGCCCCCGCGCGTGATCCTTCAGTTCACGCGCGGGGGCTTTTGCCTGTGCGGCAGAGGTCGGCGAAGTGGCGGGTTCGCTGGGCGAGGAGGTGGTTGGCGGCGGGGTCCGGGGACGGTGAATCGCCTCGGCAGGGGCGGCAGAGGCCGCCGGGGAGCGCTTCGGGGCGGCCGGGAACGCCGCACTCGGTGCACTCCAGGATGCGGGTAGGGGAGGTGGGAGAGGTGGCTGCGTCAGGTGGGAAGGCTGGTGGTGGGGGGAGTTTGGTGGTCAGGCGGGTGCGGGCGATGGCGCCTGGGGAGTGGACCTCGGGTGGCAGGCCGGCGGTGAGGGCCGCGACGAGGTGCGCGCTGCTCACGCCTCGGGCCAGCCACTCGGCGGCGAGGTCTTCGAGTGCGGCGCATTCTGCTGCGGAAAGGATCATGCGGGGGTCGGTGGTGCCGAGGGAGGCGAGGGTCGCGTACGCCGGGGAGGGGGCCGGTGGGGCCGGGCGCGGGTTGGCCTGCGCCACGCGGCGGGCGGGTTGCGGTCGCTCGTCCGGTTGAAGTTGTGCGGGAGGCGGGGGTGTAGGTGGGGGTGATTGTGGGGGCGTGTTGCCGGTCAGGAAGTGGTGCCACCAGGTGTCGTCGCGGGCGGTGCGGGTGAAGTAGGTGCGGTACACCCACTGGGCGCGGCCGTTGCCGACGGTTTCCTGGACGCGGCGCAGGTGGCCTGCGACGGAAAGCCGGGTGAGGGCGGTACGGACGGCTTGCTGGCCGTAGCGGGGCTGGGCGGCGGCGAGGGTTTTGACGTCCATGGCGGCGCCGTCCGGGAGCCGGTCGATGAACGCGGCGATGAACGCTTCGCGTTCGGGGAGGGCGGAGAAGTCCCCTGGCCGGGAGCGCGCCTGGCCCGGGGCGGAGCGTTTGCCGTAGCCGGGGGCGGCGGTGGGGTGGGGATGGGGTGAGGAGGCGGCGGGCGCGCAGGGCGCCGTAGTAAGTTGGGCGTCAGCCACGAGATCGCGTCCTTCGATCTTGGAGGTCAGACCCCGGTTCGGTGTTGGTAGCACCGGCCGGGGTTGTTTGTTGAGCAGGCACAGTGCCTGCTGCGGCGACGGTAGAGCCTGGCGACGTTCTGTTGCAAGCCGGTCGCGGAAAGTCATGTGCGCTGGTACGCGCGGGGGTTGGGAGGGTGGTGGGTGCCTTCAACCCTCCCGTTCCTTGAATAAGGGGCTCGACGTTCGCCCTCCGACGCTCGGGGTTCAAGTTCCGGTGGTGAAGTGTATGAACGCCTTCCAGGCGTGGGTGGGGATGGCGAGCTGGGGGCCGGTCACATCCTTGGAGTCACGGATGCGGACGCTGTAGGGGTGGATGGCCACCTCGACGCAATTCGCGCCTTCATCGTCGCTATAGCTGGACTTGACCCACAGGAACTCAGCGCTCACAGCTTTTCCGCCGCCTCTCTGATGAATCGCATCGATTCTTCCGCACACAAGGCCTGCATGCGGATCACGCCATATCGCTGGGTGTGACTGCTGACCTCGTCAGCAGCGCTGTACAGGCCGCTCACGTTGTGCGACTCGATGTAGGAATAGAAATCGTGATCAGCAGTCTCCAGCAGCACCAGCGGACCACTGAGTGCCGGGGAAGCCGGACGCCCTTCAGGCAGCACCTGCACGGAAACGTTCCGCAACTCGGCCACCTCCAGCAAGTGGTACAACTGGCTCTGCATCACTGTCCTACCGCCCACCATGGTCCGCAACGCGGCCTCGTAGATGATGAAGTTGAACAGCGTCGTCGGATTGCCCACGAGCATGTCCTGGCGTTCCAGTCTGGCCACGACTCGGGTATCGATCGTCTCGTCATCGAGCGGGGGACAACGACCGCTGATCAACGCCCGTGCGTACTCCTCGGTTTGCAGCAGGCCCGGGATGAGGAGACTTTCGTACGAATGCAGCGCGATAGCGTCTTTTTCGAGGGCCATGAACTCGTTGCTGCGCTCCGGATGCTTCTCCGGCTTCAGGTACTCGCGCGCTGCCTCCAGCAGCCCACGTGCCCCGCACATCTGATCCGCAACCTGAAGCATCCGCAAGCTGGGGCGCCGGCGGCCTTGTTCCATCGACTTGATGTACTCGGCGTCGTAACCCGCTTCATCGGCGACTTCCTCGCGGGACAGACCCGCCTGGATGCGCCACAGCTTGAGTTGGTTGCCGCAATAGCGCCACGCCATTGGCGGCTGGGAGGTCTCATTCGGCATCGTGCCCCCTATTTGTCGGCACGACTGGTACAGCCTGGTGCGTACCCTTGTCGCGGCTGCCGACCGTACGCGCGCATCGACATGCTCGAAGCGTGAACGATGGAAATTCCCCCCTCCAGAATGAATGGTGGTTGCCACGCCACCCCCGTAGCGCGCGGCGGGCGCGTAAGTATCTGCGTGAACTCGCGGAGGTGTGGCGATTGCAGGCCGAGGTGACCGACACCGCCGTACTCATCCTCAGCGAGCTGACGGCCAACGCCTGTGTGCACGCGCGGGTTCCGCGTGGGCGGTACGTACGGGTGCGGTGTCTGCTGTTCGCGGGGCGGCTGCGGGTGGAGGTGGCGGACGCCGGTTCCGCGATGCCCGAGCCCCGGGTGGCGGGGGTCGAGGACGAGGGCGGGCGCGGGCTCGCGCTGGTGGCGGCGCTCGCGGACGAGTGGGGGGCGTACCCGCGTCCGTACGGGATCGGGAAGATCGTGTGGTTCGAGCTGAAGCTGGCGACGATACTTTCTTGAATGATCGGTCAAGTACCCCGTAGGGTGCTCGCATGGGCAGAACCAAGGAGTTCGACCCGAGCGCCACCCTTCAGGCCGCCCTGGAGCTGTTCTGGCGCAAGGGGTACGAGACGACGTCGATGCAGGACCTGGTCGAGCATCTCGGCATCAATCGGGGCAGCATCTACGCGACTTACGGCAGCAAGCACGAGCTGTACCTGCGCGCGCTGGACCGTTACTGCGAGAACGAAGGGGTGGTGGCGCTGGAGCGGCTGAACCAGCCGGGGCCGGCGCTGCCCGCCGTCCGCGCGTTCCTGCGGGCGTTCGCCGACGAGTCGCTGGCGGACCAGGACCGCAAGGGCTGCCTGGTGACGAACACCGCCGTGGAGCTGCTGCCGCAGGACGCGCAGGCGGAGCGGCGTATCGAGACGGCGCTGCACGAGGTGGAGTCGGCCATCGCCGGTGCTCTGATCAGGGCGAAGGCGCAGGGCGAGTTGGAGGAGGGGGCGGATGTGCGGGCGCAGGCCCGTTTTCTGGTCACCTTCATCCAGGGCCTGCGCGTCATCGGCAAGACGGGCGACGAGCGGCGGATCAATGATGCCGTGCAGCAGGCGATGACGGTCCTGCGCTGAAGCCTGCCCCGGTACCAGGGGCCGCGTCAGGAACAGCCCCCGCTGCGGCGGGGGTTTCTTGCGGGCATTTATTGGAACGATCGGTTAGGAAAAGAGGGGGATCATGCGCATACCACGCGCCGTGTACGTCCTGGCCCTGGGCATCTTCGCCATGGTGACCAGTGAGTTCGTCGTCGCCGGGCTGATGCCGCAGATGGCGGAGGGACTGGGCGCCACCGTGCCGCAGATCGGGTATCTGATCAGCGCGTTCGCGGTGGCGATGGCCGTCGGCGGGCCGTTCCTGACGGTGGGCGTCATGCGGCTGCGGCAGAAGCGGGCCCTGGCGGTGCTGTTCGGGGTGTTCCTGGTGGGCAACGTGCTGGCGGCCGTCGCGTCGGACTACTGGACGATGCTGGCGGCGCGGGTCGTCACGGGAATCGCGTCGCAGGCCTTCTTCGGGGTGGCGCTCTCCGTGTGCGCCCAGCTCACACCCTCGGAGGCGCGCGGCCGGGCCATCGCCGTGGCCATGAACGGGCTCATGCTCGGCACGCTGCTCGGCCTGCCGATGTCCACGCTGATCGGCGAACACCTGGGCTGGCGGGCGGCGTTCTGGGCGATCGCCGTACTCACGGTGGGCGCGGCGGTGTGCACGGCCGTCGGCGTACCGAGGCTGGAGCGCGCCGACGCGGGCGGCGGCATGCGGGAGGAACTGGGCGCGTTCCGCAACCCCCGGCTGTGGCTGGCACTGTCGACCAGCACCTTGATCATCGGGGCGACGTTCTCCGTCTTCAGCTACTTCAATCCGATCCTGACCGAGGTCACCGGCTTTGGGACGGGGACCGTACCGCTGCTGCTCGTGGCGTACGGGGCCGCGACCGTTGTCGGGAACACCGTGGCCGGGCGGCTCGCCGACCGGCACACCATCGCCGTACTGCTCTGCGGGCTGGTGCTGAACCTGGGGTTTCTCACCGGGTTCGCGCTGCTCGCGCAGCTGCCGGTCCCGGCTGTGGTGTTCATGATGGGGATCGGGCTGGCCGGGGTCACAATGAACCCGGCGATGGTCACCCGCGTCCAGCGGGCCGGCAACGCGCGGGCGCTGGTCAACACCGTGCACTCGTCGTTCATCACGCTGGGCGTGATCGTGGGCTCGCTGGTCGGCGGCATGGCCATCAGCGCGTACGGGCTGCGGGCACCGGTCTGGCTGGGGGCCGGACTGGCGGCGCTCGGGATCGTCTCCCTCGTACCGGAGCTCGGGCGGCGGACGCGGACACTCCGCCGTTCCGGCCGCATCGTCGCGGGTGGGGCCGCTACGGCGTCAGACGCACCGGCCCCCGCCGCCTGCGTCAGACCAACCGCCGGGCCGTAGCCCACCGGGTCAGCTCGTGCCGGTTGGAGAGCTGGAGCTTGCGCAGCACCGCCGAGACGTGCGACTCGACCGTCTTGACCGAGATGAACAGCTGCTTGGCGATCTCCTTGTACGCGTAGCCGCGGGCGATCAGACGCAGCACCTCGCGTTCGCGCTGGGTGAGACGGTCCAGGTCCTCGTCCACCGGCGGGGCGTCCGTGGAGGCGAACGCGTCCAGCACGAAGCCGGCCAGCCGCGGGGAGAAGACCGCGTCACCGTCGGAGACCCGGAAGATCGCGTCGACCAGGTCCGTACCGGTGATCGTCTTGGTGACGTAGCCACGGGCGCCGCCGCGGATGACACCGATGACGTCCTCGGCGGCGTCGGACACGGACAGCGCGAGGAACCGCACCGGGCGTTCGGGGTCGGCCATCATCGCGGCGGAGCGGCGCAGCACCTCGACACCGCCGCCGCCCGGCAGGTGCACGTCCAGCAGGACGACCTCGGGGCGGGTGGCGGTGATGACCGTGACGGCCTGGTCGACGTCGGCGGCCTCGCCGACGACCTCCACACCGGTCTCGTCGGTGCGGCCGATCTCGGCCTGGACGCCCGTACGGAACATCCGGTGATCGTCGACGAGGACGACCCGTACCGTGCGGGCCGGGCCACCGGGCCGGTCGCTGTCCTGGCCACCCTGTGCGGCGTCGCTGCTCATCTCGTCCGTCCGTCCCTCGTTGGCGTTGCCGTCTGGCGGCGACGTTGGCATTCGCCGTTGCCGTTGCCGTTGCCGTTTACCTTGGCGCGTGGGCGTTGGCGTCCTTCCCGTCGGCGGCGGCCGCCGCACGGGGGCGAGCGCCACGCCGCCCTCTCATCATCCGTCATCCGGCAGGCGCTCCGCCTCCAGCTCGACCACCGTCCCGCCGTCCGGCGCGGAGCGCAGCCGGGCGGTGCCGCCGTTGCGCTGCATCCGGCCGATGATGGACTCCCGCACACCCATACGGTCACCGGGGACCGCGTCCAGGTCGAAGCCGGGGCCCCGGTCCCGTACGGAGATGAAGACCGTACGGCCCTCCACCTCCGCGTACACTTGCACGGCGCCGCCGTCGCCACCGTACTTGGCGGCGTTGACCATCGCCTCGCGCGCGGCCTGGAGCTGCGCGCTCAGCCGCTCGTCCAGCGGACAGTCACCGACCACCACGACCTCGATCGGCACGCCGTGGTGATCCTCGACCTCGGCCGCGGCCTTGCGCACCGCCTCGGCGAGGGTGTCCGGTTCCTGCTCCTCGTCCTTGCCGCGGCCCTCCGGTTTGTAAAGCCAGGCGCGCAGTTCGCGCTCCTGTGCGCGGGCGAGGCGGGCCACCTCGCGCGGGTCCTCCGCGTTGCGCTGGATCAGGGTGAGCGTGTGCAGGACGGAGTCGTGGACGTGGGCGGCGACTTCGGCGCGCTCCTGCGCGCGGATCCGCATCAGCCGCTCCTCGGACAGGTCCTGCGTCATGCGTACGAGATAGGGGCCCGCGAGCAGCGCGATGCCGACCAGCACGGCGAGGGCGGCCTGGAGCACCGAGCCGAGGTTACGGACCGAGCCCTGCAGGACGACGATGCCGGTCACACCGACGCCGACCAGGGCCACGCCGGCCGCACCGCGCGCGACCGGCAGCACGGCCTTGCGGCGGCCCATCTCCAGCCACTGCGCGCGCCGCGCGTTGTCCGCCTGCCGCCAGACCAGCGCCACGCCCGCGCCTATCAGCAGGAGCGGCCACATATAGGCATTGGCCCGGCCCAGCTCGAACCGGGACGCGACGACGGCCGCACCGACGAGCAGCGTGAGCAGGGCGAGTATCTGGCCCTTGTCGGCCTTCCGGCCGCCCGCCGCGCGGCCCTTGCGGCTCCACGGCAGGTGGCCGGGAGTGGTGGCGGACGCGTTCGCCCGTGTGGCGTCCACGCCGCCGAAGCCCAGCGGCACGATGAACCAGAAGGCGGCGTACAGCAGCCCGCCCATGCCCTCGGCCATGAACAGCGCGACGAACACGACCCGCACCCACGAGACCGGCAGCCCCAGATGCCCGGCCAGCCCGCGCGCGACACCGCCGAGCATCCGCCCGTCGGCGCTGCGGTAGAGCTTGCGCAGGGGCGGGTCGTCGGAGTCGGGCGCCGTGGCGTAGCTCGCCTCGGGCCGGGTCGGCGCGGTGGTCATGACACCGATCGTCACACGTGGGACGGGTGCGGGGCATCAGGGTCGACCCTGACGGCACCCCTAGCCGTTCGCGACTTTCGGGCCTGGTCGGCCGTAACTTTCGTCGCTCGGGGGGTGGTGCGGGGCGGTGCCATCCCTGAGCCGGGATGGTGCCGGGATGGTGCAGGGGCTTGCCGTACCCGGGGAGTCCCTTGCCTGGCTTGTGCTGTTACTGCTGCTGCTCACGCTCGTCGGGCAGCTGGAGGCCGGCCAGGACGTCGTCGAAGACCTTCTTGTACCGGTCCCACTCGGCGTACGGCGCGGAGAGATAGACCGCGTACTCCTTCTCACCGGGCCGGCCGAACCCCAGGTCGATGGCGCGGAAGTCCCGCTTGCTGCCCGACCACTTGAACTCCCACAGCGCCGCGGGCCGGCCCCGGAAGACCGTGCCCTGCATCCGCAGCTGCTGGTAGCCGGGGAACTTGCCCTCGTTGATGGAGTTGCGCTCGTTGTCCTTCCAGTGCCGCAGCGGGTCCACGCTCGCGAAGTCGAGCACCTCGATGCGCAGGCCGACCAGCTGGTTCGGGTTGAGGTAGGTGGAACCGATGCCTTTGCCCTGCTTCTGGCGGGTCCAGCCGTCCGGCAGCGGGAAGGTGACACCGGCTGCCGGGTCCGTGACCTGGTGGTATCCGTCGGGGATCGGCCGCGGCGTGGGCTTCGAGCCGGGCTTCTTCGCGGAGGGGGACGGCGACGGCGCCTCGCTCTGCGTATTGCCGCCGTCGGACGCCTGCGCATTCCCGTCGGGTCTGAACCCGAGGGCGTACAGCGTGCCGCCCGTGACGGCCAGTACGGCCGCCAGGGCGACGGTGCTCAGCACGATCGTGCGGCCGCGCCTGCCGCGCTTCTTCCCGGACCCGGTGGCCGTGGCCGGGTCGGTCGCCGTGCGGTGGGCCGGGGAGGTGGGGCCGTCGTCGGGGACCGCGGCGGCAGCGCCGCCGGTGGTGGTCATGCCGCCGGTGGTGGCCATGCTGCCGGTGGCGGACGTACCGTCCGTGGGCCTGCCGCCGGTGGCGGCCATACTGCCCGTGACCGCCGTGCCGGCCGTACCCTCCGCTGCCGGCGGCGCCAAGTGGTACGCACCGGAGGCCGAGGGCGTTCCCCTACCGGTGCCCGTGTCCGTACGGGGATCCCGGGCCGGTGCGGTCAGGCCGCCCGTCGTCGCGGTGCCGTCCCCCGCGGTGCCCGGAGCGCCCGGTGCCGTCCCTGGCGCGCCCGCCATGCCCAGCCACGAGGTGTCCGTGTACGCGGCCGGAGTGCGCAACGCCTGCTCCACGGCGTCGGCCGAGGGGCGCTCGGTGGGCTCCTTCGCCAGCAGCGCCTCGATCAGCGCGGTCAGCGGACCGGCGTTGCGCGGCGGGTCCAGCGGGTCCACGGCGATCGAATACGCCGTCTCGACCGCCGTGAGCTTGCGGAACGGGGGCCGCCCCTCCATCGCCTGGTAGAGCGTGGCGCCCAGCGCCCACAGGTCGGCGGCCGGGCCGGGCGTACCGCCCCGGACCCGCTCGGGGGCGAGATAGTCGATCGAGCCGACCAGCTCGCCGGTCTTGGTGAGGGTGGACGTGCCGGTGGCGACCGCGATGCCGAAGTCCGTCAGGACGACCCGGCCGTCCTCGCCGAGCAGCACGTTGCCGGGCTTCACGTCGCGGTGCAGGACACCGGCGGCGTGCGCGGCCCGCAGCGCGGTGATCATGCCGCGGCCGATCCGGGCCGCCTCGCCCGGCGGCACCGCGCTGTTCGAGAGCGTGGCCTCCTTGATGACGTCGCCCAGCGTCACCGACGGCACGTACTCCATGACGATGCAGGGCAGGCCGTCGTCATCGACGACATCGTGGACGCTGACCACGTTGGGGTGGTTGATACGGGCGGCGGACTGCGCCTCGCGGCGGGTGCGCTCGTTGCGGCGGGCCAGCTCGTCGGCGTCCAGCTCCGGGGAGACGTGCAGCCGCTTGACCGCGACCTGCCGGCCGAGCAGCTCGTCGTGGGCCCGCCAGACGGTGCCCATCCCGCCCCGGCCTATCTCCTCCACCAGGCGGTACCGCCCGGCGACCAGTCGCCCGTCGTCCACCGCCGCCTCCGTCACCGCGCCGCGCCCCTTCGGTTCCCCCCGTACACGTGTCCGGCGCAACGATAGTCGGCCGCCGGCCGTCCGCGGAGGGGCGGGGCGCGATCATCGGACACGTACCGGGACATCTCCGCCCCCAAGCCGGAAAGCGTTTCCAAGCCGGAATGCCGGAAGACCGGCCGGGCAGTCGGCCGTGCAGTCGGCCCGGCGCCCTGTCGGTACTCAACCCGGCGCGGCCCGGCACTCGGCAGTGGGCCCGCGGAGAACTCAGCCGCGGTCCGCGCCCGCGTCGATCTTCGCGTGCCGGGTCTCGCCGTCGGAGAGGAACGCCGCCAGCTCCTCCCCCTCCTCCAACACGGCGGTACGCTCGGCCCGGGAGAAACGGCGCAGCGGGGAGACCGTCACGGTGCCGTCCTTCGCGGTCCAGGTCGCGGCGACCCGGCCGTCCACCAGGGCGACGCGCTCACCGGCGACGGAGAGGCCGCGGTGCACGTCGTCGATGATCCGGCCGCGGTCGTGATAGCCGAGGATCGCGTTGTCGAACGCGGGCAGGAAGCGCACCGGGGCCGGCGTGCCGGGGTCGGGGCGCGGCGCGCCGGGGAGGTCGAGGAGTTCCCGGCCGCGCTCGTCCCGGAAGGTGACCAGCTCATCGCGTACGGCGGCGACCGCGCGCGGCAGTCCGGCAAGGCCGCACCAGGCCCGCAGGTCGGCGGAGGCGGCGGGGCCGAAGGCGGCCAGATAGCGCCGCACCAGGGCTTCGCCCACGGGGTCGGGGCTGTTGTTGACGGTTCGCGGGGTGCCGGAGTCGCGCGGGGCGCCGGAGTCGTTGAGGGGCGCCTTGCCGGGGTCGGAGCCGTCCGGTACCGGCCGGTCGATTTCGCGGCCCAGCCAGGACGCGAGCGGGACATTCCGCACACCTCCCTTCGTACGCCACAGCCCGCGCGGCGGCAGCTGCACCATCGGGATCAGCGCCGCGACCAGCATCTCCCCCAGCGGCCGCGGGCCCGGGGCGGGCCAGCGTCCGGCGACCGCCCGGGCGAGTTCGGACATCGAGCGGGGCTCGCCGTCGGCCATGACCGCGCGGCCCGCCGCGGCGAGTTCATCGAGGTCGACCCCTTCCAGCTCGCGGCGGTAGGTCCCGAGGACGCGCTGCCGCAGCATCGCGTCGTGGCGGCCGCGCCAGGCCAGGACATCGTCGGCGGTGAGGAGGTGGACGGTGCGGCGCATGAGGTGGGTACGTACGACGTGCCGCCCGGTCAGCAGGCCGGAGAGCGCCGAGGGCTCGAACGCGCGCAGCCGCGACCAGAGCCCGACGAAAGGTTCCTGCGGCTCCTGCGCCTGGAGGCCGCACAGGTGCGCCACGGCGTGGAGGGCCGGCAGGTCGGCACGGTCGAGGAGCAACTGCCGCGCGAGCGTCGCGCGGTTGAGCGCCCGGTTGTCGAGAACGGTCATCTGCGTCCTTGCCTTGGTCGTCTGCGTGCGAGTTCGGTTGCGTGCGAGTTCGGCTGCGTGCGTGCCTTGTTCGTCCGTACGCGCACCTTGCCCTCCGCACCCGAGCCTTGCCCGACGTCCGCCCGCCCGGCATTCCCGCGTCCGGCATTCCCGCGTCCGGCTTCCCCGCCGAGCCTCCCCGTCCGGCTTTCCTGCACCTCTTCTTGGACTGTGCGGCCTGCTCGGGCCCTGCGGCCTGCACGACTTCCTGGCCCTGCGGACCCCACATTGGCGCAAGTAGAGGACAGGTTGTGTCCGCTACTCGATGCAGGATGGGAGGCATGCAGAAGACTTCGGCGCGGCTGCTGTCCTTGCTCTCGTTGCTCCAAGTGCGCCGGGACTGGCCGGGGGCGCTGCTGGCCGAACGTCTGGAGGTCAGCCCGCGCACCGTACGCCGCGATGTCGACCGGCTGCGCGAACTCGGCTATCCGATCGTGTCGGCCAAGGGCCCCGAGGGCGGATACCGGCTCGACGCCGGGTCGGAGCTGCCCCCGTTGCTGTTCGACGACGAGCAGGCCGTCGCCCTCGCCGTCGCGCTCCAGATCGCCACCACCACCGGCGCCGGCGTCGAGGATGCCGCGGCGCGCGCATTGCACACCGTCCGGCAGGTCATGCCCGCGCGGCTGCGCCGCAGGATCGATACTCTCCAGGTCACCGCCGTCGAGCGGCCCGCCGCCCGGCGGAACCCGCAGGTCGCCAGCGGCGTACTGGTGGCGCTCAGCGCGGCCGTCCACGCCCGCGAGGTGCTGCGCTTCGACTACGTACCGGTGTCGCCGCCGGTCGCCGCCGGGGTCTCACCGGATGTGTCCGCACCGTATGCGTCCGTACCGGAAAGCGGTCAGGACGGTGTGTCCCCGCCGCGCCGCGTGGAGCCGCACCACCTCGTCACCTGGGACGGCCGCTGGTACCTCGTCGCCTGGGACCTCGACCGCGAGGACTGGCGCACGTTCCGCGCGGACCGGATCGCGCCGCGCACCCCCACCGGCCCCCGCTTCACCCCACGCGAGCTGCCCGGTGGCGACGTCGGTGCCTTCGTCCTGAGCAAGTTCCAAGGTTCCGGCGGCTCGGGCGGCTGGCCCTGCCAAGGGGAGGTGGTCCTCGCGCTGCCCGCGGCGGCCGTGTCCCGGTACACCCGTGACGGTGTCGTCGAGCCGCTCGGCCCGGACCGCTGCCGGCTCGTCCTGGGGTCCTGGTCGTGGCCCGCCCTGGCCGCCGCCCTCGGCAGGTTCGACGCCGACATGGAGATCGTCGGACCGGCCGCGCTCAAGGAAGCCTGCGCACGGCTGGCCCGCCGGTACGCGGTCGCCGCGGGCGGTACGGGCGGTACGGGTGCCGCGAACGCTACGGGCAGCGCGCGCGGCGTACCCGCCCCTCGGGCCTGAGCGATCTCAGGGACCAACCAGGGTTCCCACGGATGCCGCCCGTCCGCTCCGCTTGCCACCATGGGCGCATGAACGATGCTGCGCCCGCCGAGGAGACGACGGGCCCCGCCGGGGCCGCGTCCGGCCCCGACGGCACCCCGACGTCCGACGACGCACCGGGCCGCCCGGCTCCGCAGGCCCCCCTGCGCCGCAGCCGGCGGCACAAGGTGATCGCCGGTGTGTGCGGGGGCCTGGGCCGGCACTGGGACCTGGACCCGGTGATCTTCCGGATCGTGCTGGCCGTGCTGGCGGCCTCCGGCGGCATCGGCCTCATCGTGTACGGCTTCGCCTGGCTGCTGATCCCGCAGGACGGCGAGGACGAGAACGAGGGGCGCAAGCTGCTCTCCGGCCGGGTCGAGGGCACCGCACTGACCGCGCTGCTGTTCGCGCTGGTCGGCTGCGGTTTCTTCCTGACCTCGCTCGCCAACCGCGGTCTGCTGACCTTCACGGTCATGCTCGCGCTGGCGGTGGGCGGTTCGGCGTACTGGTCGCGGCAGCGCCGCGCGGCAGGCACGGACGGCCCCGGGGCCGCCGACCCGGCGACGGCGCAGGCCGTCGCGGACGCGCCGCCCGAGACGATGGCGCCGCCCACCCGAAACAGCCCGTCCTGGTGGCGGGACCCGCTCTCCAAGGAAGGGACGGCCGGCGTGGGCTACCTGTGGGGACCGAGCGACGCTCCGTACGGACATGAACAGGCGTACGGCGCGCACCCGGCGACCGGGGCGGCGGGCCAGGGCTCCGGCGCGACCGCGTGGGACGGGCGCGGAGCGCCACGGACCTGCGCACCGGCCCGGCGGCGCCGGGCGGGCCGCCCGATCGGCGGCTGGACGTTCCTGCTGGCGCTCTTCGCGGGCCTGGCGACGGGCGGGGCCGCCGCCGACGCGTACCCGCTGAACACCGCGCTCGTCGCCGGGCTGTCCGCCGCGCTCGTCGTCTTCGGCCTCGGCCTGGTCATCAGCTCCTGGTTCGGGCGGACCGGCGGCGGCACGGTCTTCATGGTGATCGTGACGTCCGTGCTGCTGGCGGGCGCCGCGGTGCTGCCGGACAACATCACCGCCGACTGGCGCAACCGCGTCTGGCTCCCGATGGACGCCGCTTCGGTGAAGCCGAGTTACGAACTGGGGGCGGGGCGCGGGGAGCTGGACCTGAGCAACGTACCGTTCAAGAACGGCCAGACCGTACGGACCAAGGCCACGGTCGGCGCCGGACAGCTCAGCGTGACCGTGCCCGACGGCGTGACCACGCGGCTGCACATCGACGTGGGTCTCGGCGACGTCCGGCTGCCGGGCGAGGCGCCGGAAGATTTCCACCTGGCGGCCGACCAGGACCAGACCGTCACCCTGCCGGCGACGGGCCTGAAGAAGGGCGAGAAGCCGCACGGCACGCTGGACCTCGACCTCCAGGTAGGCGCGGGGCAGGTGGAGGTGGAGCGGGCCGCACCGCGTACGGAGCCCGGCGCGTCTTCGTCCAGTGGCGAGCCGTCCCCGGCCGATGCCGACCAGCCCTCGGCCGAGGGCGTCCCGTCACCGCCCGATGCCGACCGGGCCCCCGCCGCCGGCCGGTCCCCCGCCGGCCGTGAGCCGTCCGACGCCTCGTCCCAGGGAGTGCAGCAGTGAAGCGCCACGCCTTCGAACCCGCCCGGCTCCTCACCGGCCTGACCGCACTGGGCGTCGGCGGCGCCTACGGGGGTGAGGCCGCCGGGGCCTGGGACCTGCCGGGCGCGCTGCCGATGCTGGCCGTACCGGCGGGCCTGTGCCTGTCCGGCATCACGACGGCCGTCTGGAGCGCGGCACGCCGCCACCGTTCGGCGTCGTCCACGGCCCGGGACTGAGCCCCTGCGCGACCCGCAGTTGTTCGGCCGCTCAGCCACCCGGCCGCTCAGCCGAACAACTGCCGCCCCTGCCTGCCGCGTCGCGCCGCCAAGGCCGCGTCCAGGGACAGCATCGGGGCTCCGGCCAGCACCAGCGGAAGCCAGGCCATCAGGTAGGCGAGGTCGTTGCCGTAGTAGTACGGCTCGGTCGACCAGCTCACGGTGAGCCACAGGCTCAGCGAGATCAGCGCGCCGCCGAGCGCCGCGACCCGCGCGAACAGGCCGACGAGCGTGCCGATGCCGACGGCCAGCTCCCCGGCGGCGATGGCGTAGCCGAAGCCCGCCGGGTTCTTCAGGGCCAGGTCCACCAGCGCGGGCACGGCCGAGGTGGCCCGTACCTGTCGCATCAGTTCGCCGACCGAGCCCGTGCCGCCGGAAGCGAAGAAGGCGGGGTCGGTCAGTTTGTCCAGGCCCGCGTAGACGAAGGTGACGCCGAGGAAGAGCCGCAGCGGCAGCAGCGCGTACCGCGCCATCGTCGCGCGCGGCCCGCCGCCCCTGCCCGCCCCGGTCCCGGCCCCGCCCAGGCCGCTGCCGACCGCACGATCCGCGTGAGACATGGTGTCCCGCCTCTCCGTCACCGCCGGACGCGGACGATGGTGTGCCCGCTGCCCCCTGTTTCACAAGGGGTACGGACGGCGGCGTACCCGGCGTTCAGCGGGGCCGCCGGTCACGGTCCCCCGCCGACCCGCTGCCAGACCTCTCCACCGTCAATCCTGTACGTCGATCGTGTAGCCGTTCGTCTCCACGCCCGCCGCCGTGACGACCCTGACCTCCACCCGGCCCGGCTCGACGTCCGCCGGCACCGGTACGGTCAGCACCCCGTCCGTCGGGTTGCCGAACCCGCCGGCGACCGGCACCAGCGGTACGTGCACATGGACCGCTCCGATCCGCACGACCGTGCGCGCCAGCAGGTCGGCGCCCTGTGCGCCCGGCGGTACGAAGCCGGCGCCGCGGATCTCGATGTCGTCGCCGGTACGGATCGGGGCGGCCAGGTCGCCCGGCTCCCGGGCCCGTACGACCGACAGGACGACCGGGCGGCCGCCCTCCGCGTACTTGCCCGCCAGGTACATGACCGCGCCGACGGTCACGACGACGGCGAACGCCCACGGAAGATCCGGCAGCCGGGACGGGTCGCGGGCCAGCCGGACGACGGCGAAGGACACGGCGGCCACGTTCAGCAGCAGGTACTGGGTGTCGGTGAGACTGCCGCGCCCCGCGTCGTCCGTGAGCAGGTCACCGGCGCGCGGCCGCTCCGCGCGCACCTTCTGCAGGCGCCGCCCCTGAATGCGTACGGCGACGACGCGGCGGACCAGGACCGCCACCGCGCAGGTGATCGCCAGGGCCGTGAGCAGCCCAGCCCCGCGCGGGAGTTCGAGGCCGTCCACGAGCACCTGGCGGGTGTCCGCGTCCGTCACCACGGCCAGGTGGACGGCCTGCACGAGGACGGCGTACGCCACCAGCAGCAGCCAGCCCGCCGCCACCGTGCGCGAGGTCGAGAGCCGGTTGTCCTCGCCGACCAGGGGCGCCAGCAGGCCGCCGCGCGCCCGGTGCCACCACCCCGCGCCCGTCAGGGCGAGTGCGAGCAGCACCGCCGCGACCAGCCCCGCCGTACGCGGTGTCGTCCAGCCCGTACCGATCGCGGTCAGGGCCTGGGCGAGCACCAGTACGCCGATCCCGGCCCACAGCACCAGCAGAGTGCGCCGCCACACCGCGTCCAGCCAGGCCGAGCCCTCGGCGGCGGCGCGTTCGGCGACCGAGCGGGCCGACAGGGCGAGTTCGTCGGAGACCCACTGCCGCGCCGCCCCCGCCGAGTGGGCGAGCGCGGACGGCACGCCACGGCCCGCGGCGTACTCCTCGCGCAGGGCCACGAACGCGGCGACCGCCCTGCGATGCCCCTCGCGCGCGCCGCGCGGGCACTTTCCGCAGGTGCAGTCACCACCGTAACCACCCGATCCGGCCGCCCCGTGCGCGCCCGCCGCCGCCCCGGGCCCCGGAAAGCCCTCAGCCCCTCCGGGCAATCCGGGCGATCCGGACGCCCCCGTCGTCCCGCCCGTCGTCTCCACCGACACGTCCGCTCCGCCCCAGCCACCAGTCGTCGCCAACTTCACCGTACTGAGAGGGAATTGTGCCGTAAGTGGCGAGGGCGAAAACCCGGGCGGCCAGGTTTACGGGCGGTGACGGGCGATGTGGAGTGGTGACGGGGGACCCGGCGTGTTGACGCGGGGCCGTACGGCCGTCCCCGGCGGCCGTACGGATCAGCCGGGCGGGGACGGAACGGGCTCAGCCGAGCAGGTCCGGCTCGCTGCGTGTGATCTGCTGGTAGAGAGGCTGGTAGTTGATCCACGCCACCAGGTCGTTGCCCAGCTGTTCCCGTGTGCGCACGGCGCTCTCGTGGTCGATCAGTACGGGCTTGCCGGCGGCCCGCGCGGTCAGCTGCACCTGACAGGAACGTTCCATCGTGATGAACCACCAGGCCGCCGCGTCCACCGAGTCGCCCACCGTCAACAGGCCGTGATTACGCAGGATCACCGCCTTGTGCGGCCCGAGCGCGACCGCGATCCGGCGGCCCTCCTCCTCGTCCACCACGACACCCGTGTAATCGTCGAACAGGGCGTGATCCTCGTAAAACGCACACACGTCCTGGGTGATCGGGTCCAGCAGCTCACCGAGGGTGGACAGGGCGCGGCCGTACACGGAGTGGCTGTGCGCGGCGGCGACCATGTCCGGGCGGGCCCGGTGGACCTGCGCGTGGATCGCGAACGCCGCCTGGTTGACGTGGTGACGCCCCTCGACGACCTTCCCCTCGTGATTGACCAGGATCAGGTCGCCGACGGTGATGTGCTTGAACGACATCCCGAACGGATTCACCCAGAAGCAGTCGGTGAACTCCGGGTCCCGGGCGGTGATGTGGCCCGCCACCCCCTCCTCGAACCCGAACCGTCCGAAGAGCCGCAGCGCCGCCGCGAGGCGTTCCTTGCGGTGGCGGCGCTCCTCCTCGACGGTCGCGTGCCGGGGTGGCATGGCGAAGTACAGCTGGTCGGTGGGAACCGGGGCGGGCGGGGTCCCGGGCGGGGTGTTCGCAATGGGGTCGGGCATGGCGGCTTCCTCCTTACGCACGTACGGCTCGAAGCGGAAGCTACCTGCCGGTAGGGGAGGTGAACAGGGGGGCGGCGCCACTCCTCGCCGACGTACCCCGGCCCACCCCCGAAATTCACTACGGAAGCGGCGCCCGGGCCATTACCGTGCCCCCATGGCTGCCACGACCGGTACTCCCCTGAGCTACGACCGTTACTGCGCCGAGATCGTCCGCCAGGCCGACCTGTTGCGGGACACCCTCAAGGACACGGATCCGGCGGCCACCGTGCCGTCCTGCCCCGGCTGGAACCTCGGCCAGCTCATCCGGCACGTCAACGGCGCGCACCGCTGGGTCGAGACGATCGTCGGCACCCGCTCGACGGAGCCCGTCTCCGACGAACTGGTCAACGAGATGCCGAAGTTGACCGACGAGGACCCGGCCGCGCTGGACGCCCTGCTCGCCGAGGGCGCCACCCGGCTGTCGGAGACCCTGCGGGCCGCCGGACCCGACGTGCCGGTGTGGACCGTGGCGCCCGGCGGGACACCCGTCTTCTGGGCCCGCCGCATGACTCACGAAACCGCCCTCCACCGGGCCGACGCCGCGCTGGCGGCCGGGCGGGAGTACGTCGTGGACACGGACGTGGCGCGCGACGCCCTCGACGAGTGGATGGGATTCCACGCGGTCGAGGAGATCGCCGAGGAGCAGCCCGGCGCGCCCGTCCTGCTCGGCCCCGGCCGCACGCTGCACTTCCACGCCACGGACACCGAGGCCGAGTGGTTCGTGGACCTCACCGGCAAGGCCCCCGTCTGGCGCCCCACCCACGAGAAGGCCGCGGTCGCCGTCCGCGGCACCATCACCGACCTGGTCCTCTTCCTGTACGGGCGGCCCGCCGTCGCCGGTGGCGTGGAGACCATCGGGAACCGGCAGCTCCTCGACGTGTGGCTGGAGCGGACGCGGTTCTGGCTCCAGTGAGGCGGGCGGGGCCCGCTCCACCGGGGCGGGCCGGTCGTGGCCGGTGCCGGGCGCCGCGCGTTACGCTGACGCCGACGTAAACGGAACGGCGTTCCATGGCGGAGGAAGATCGTGAGCGAGGACACGCGGCAGCACGCCGGCGCGGAGGCCACGGTCGGGCGCCCCGGCAAGCGCGTGCGCGCCGACGCGCAGCGCAGCACCGATGCCCTGCTCACGGCGGCCGCGGAAGTCTTCGCCACGTCGGGGGTCGACGCCCCCGTACGGCAGATCACCGCCAAGGCGGGCGTGGGCGCCGGCACGCTCTACCGCCACTTCCCGCAGCGCTCGGACCTCATCGCCGCGGTCTTCCGCCACGAGGTCGACGCCTGCGCCGACGCCGCCCCCGCCCTCACGGCCGCGTACGAACCGGTCGACGCGCTCGCCCGGTGGCTGCGGCGCTTCGCCGGCTTCATCGCCACGAAACGCGGCCTCACCACCGCGCTGCACTCGGGCGACCCGGCCTACGACAGCCTGCCCGCGTACTTCCAGCAGCGCTTCGTACCCGTCCTCAGCGCCCTCCTCGACAGCGCGGCGAGCGCCGGACACATCCGCTCCGACCTGGACCTGGACCCCGAAGACCTGCTCCGCGCCGTGGCCAGCCTGACCATGCCCGCCGACGAGGACGGCAACAGCCCCACCCAGAGCATGGTCGCCCTCCTCGTCGACGGGCTGCGTTACGGCGCGCAGGCGCAGGAAGCGCGGGAGGCGCAGGAGGAGCGCTGAGCGGACGGGCCGCCCGGGCACTACCGTTCCCGCTACTCCGGCCGTTCCTCCTCGTCGCGTTCCTCCGCGAGGATGCGTGCCGTCCGGTACCGCAGGTCGGCCTGCCGGAGCCACAGCCGGCCCACCAGCGCGACGACGGCAGCGGCACCGATCCCCGCCACGGTCGACCACCACCCGGACACGGACGCCATGACGCCCGTTCCGACACAGATGGCCACGGCGACCGTGCCCGCGAAGAACACCCTGTTGTCCGGCGGGCGCGGTTCGTTCCGCTTCATCACGCCACCCCCTCGGTACGCCTCCACAACCTGCCTTCCGCCGGGGCGGTCAGCACTTGTGGGCGCCCTGGACCGCACCGGCCACGGCGCCGCCGAAGCCGCCCACGGCCGCTCCGGGGGCGCAGCCGGTCTCCAGGTCGGCCACGCAGCCGGCGACGCCGCCGAGTTCGGCCGTGTCCAGGCTCTTCTTGCCGAGGCACTTGGCCCAGTCCCAGAATCCGCGCGTCGTTATCTCGGGCGCCAGAACGCCCTTGAGCGTGGCGTTGGGAGTGTCGACGTGCTGGTGCAGGGTGTTGCCCTTGACCGTCCACGTCACCTTGTGCAGGTGCCCGTCCAGGTCCTGGACCGGCTTCGGCGTCATGGTGAGGAGCTTCTCGCCCGTGCCGTCCTCGATGGACACGCTGCCGTCCTTGCCCGCGGCGAGGTGGTGGTCGCCCTTCAGCTTGGAGAACGTCCACGCGGTGTCGCGGGCGAAGGTGGTGGTCTTGCCCGAGGGAGCCAGCACCTGGTCCAGCGTGTGGCCGGAAGGGGTGGCGGCACCGGCGTTCGGTGCGGCGGCGAGGAGTGCGGCTCCTGCCGCAAGTGCCGTGGCCAGGCTGGCCCGCTGACGTGCCGTCATACGCATAAAGTGATGTTTTTCCTGTTCAAGTCCGTCGGAGGAGGACACATGGCCCTCCGTCAGATGTACCGACCAAGATCAACATTTTGTGGTGACGCCCGCAAAGCGCATTTACCGACTTGGGGCACCATTTGCCAAGGGTTTGCGCGGTGTGACACTCACGGGAGGGCGATCTCGGTGAGGTCGATGTCGATGCCGAAGGGGCTGCTCAGCTTCACCTGCTCCCGGAAGGTGTCCACGGAGCGGTAGATGCGGGTCTCCCTGTCCAGCTCGAAGACCTGTACGACGGGGTAGCCATCGCGCCTGGCTTTTTCGACCCGCCAGAAGTGCGGAATGCCCGCGTTTGCGTATTTGTGCGGCTTGGTGTCGCGGTCCCGTGCCTCGGACTCGGGAGAAACGACTTCGACGGCGAGCAGAACGTCCCGCACCTGGAAATGCGTCTGGTCCGAGTGACGCACCGCCGCGGCCCGCACCACCGTGATGTCCGGCTCGGGGCCGTTGCGCTCGTCGATCAGTACGGTCATTTCGCGCGCGACCGTCAGTTCCGGCGGGGGCACGGGCCAGTGGTGTGTGGTCTCAGCGGTCATGAGTCCTCCCGTGGACGGGATTCCGGGCCGTACGGCCAGCGTACCCACCGAGAACGCCGCAGCCGCCGCTCAAACTGATGAGCGACGGCTGCGGCGTTGACCTGCGGTGGGGACCTACGCGGGGGTCACTCCCACTCGATGGTGCCCGGGGGCTTGCTCGTGACGTCGAGGACGACGCGGTTGACGTCGGCGACCTCGTTGGTGATGCGGGTGGAGATGCGGGCCAGGACGTCGTACGGCATACGGGTCCAGTCCGCGGTCATCGCGTCCTCGGAGGAGACCGGTCGCAGCACGATCGGGTGGCCGTAGGAGCGGCCGTCGCCCTGGACGCCGACGGAGCGGACGTCGGCGAGGAGGACCACCGGGCACTGCCAGATCTCGCGGTCCAGGCCGGCCGCGGTCAGTTCCTCGCGGGCGATCGCGTCGGCCTCGCGCAGCAGGTCGAGGCGCTCGCGCGTGACCTCGCCGACGATGCGGATGCCCAGGCCGGGGCCGGGGAAGGGCTGGCGCTGGACGATCTCGTCCGGCAGGCCCAGCTCGGCGCCGACCGCGCGGACCTCGTCCTTGAAGAGCTGGCGGAGCGGCTCGATGAGCTCGAACTCCAGGTCCTCGGGGAGGCCGCCGACGTTGTGGTGGGACTTGATGTTCGCGGTGCCGGTGCCGCCGCCGGACTCCACGATGTCCGGGTACAGCGTGCCCTGGACCAGGAACTTCACGGGCTCGCCGGCCGCGCCGGACTCGGCGACGATCTCCGCCTGGGCCTGCTCGAAGACCCGGATGAACTCGCGGCCGATGATCTTCCGCTTCTGCTCCGGGTCGGAGACGCCGGCCAGCGCCGACAGGAAGCGCTCGGAGGCGTCGACGACCTTCAGCTGAACGCCGGTGGCGGCCACGAAGTCCTTCTCGACCTGCTCGGTCTCGCCCTTGCGCATCAGGCCGTGGTCGACGTACACGCAGGTCAGCTGGGAGCCGATGGCCTTCTGGACGAGGGCGGCGGCCACCGCGGAGTCCACGCCACCGGACAGGCCGCAGATCGCCCGCGCGCTGCCGACCTGCTCACGGATGGCCGCGACCTGCTCGTCGACGACGTTGGTGGTGGTCCACACCGGCTCGATGCCCGCTCCCCGGTAGAGGAAGTGCTCCAGGACCTGCTGGCCGTGCGTGGAGTGCATCACCTCGGGGTGGTACTGCACGCCGTACAGCTTCTTCTCGTCGTTCTCGAAGGCGGCGACCGGGACCATGTCGGTGGACGCGGTGACGGTGAAGCCCTCGGGCGCGGCGGAGCAGGCGTCGCCGTGCGACATCCACACCGGCTGCTCGGCCGGGGTGCCCTCGAAGAGCGTCGAGGCGTTCTTGGAGACGTGCAGGTCGGTGCGGCCGTACTCACGGGAGCCGGTGTTGTCGACCGTGCCGCCGAGGGTGGTGGCCATGAGCTGGAAGCCGTAGCACATGCCGAAGACCGGGATGCCGGCCTCGAACAGGGAGCGGTCCAGGCTGGGCGCGTCCTCGGCGTAGACCGACGACGGACCGCCGGAGAGGATGATCGCCTTGGGGTTCTTGGCGAGCATCTCGGCCACCGGCATGGTGGACGGGACGATCTCGCTGTAGACCCGGGCTTCGCGTACGCGGCGGGCGATGAGCTGGGCGTACTGCGCGCCGAAGTCGACTACCAGGACGACGTCGGGGGCGGCAGCAGGTGACGCTGATGGCACTTCGGCGGCCTTCCGGCGGTGGTGGTGCAAGGGGTTGGACTTTCGATTCTAACGGGCTCATACTGAGCGCCATGTACAAGCAGCTGACCTTCGTCTTTACCTATGGCACCGGCCCGTCCGGCTGCCATGGTCGTGCTGCTTGATCATCTGACGAGCGACTTCCCAGGCGCCCCGGGCCGACAAGGCCCGGGGCGCTCTGTGTTTGACGGGAGTGGCGGGGCCGGAGCGGTACGGACGGCGGCTGCGGGGGTCATGATCCCCAGGAGTGTGGGACGGACATGAGCGGTATCCAGGCGGTCACGGACCCGGCGACAATCCCGGCGGTCCCTGTGGCCGAGGCCACGGCGGCGGCCGCGGGCACGGTGGCGGCCAAGCCCGGCACCGGTGCGCGCACCGAGGCGGCGGCCGGTGTGATCACGGGCGCCCGTGAGCGGATCGATGATCTCGACGGCCGGATCATCGGCCTCGTACAGGAACGGATGGCCGTCTCGGCCGTGATCCAGCGCGAGCGCATCGGGTCGGGCGGGCGCCGGGTGAACCTGTCGCGCGAGATGGAGGTGCTGGAGCACTACCGGGGGCAGCTCGGCCGGCCCGGCACCGCGCTCGCGATGACGCTGCTGGAGCTGTGCCGCGGGCGGATCTGAGTCATGGCCGGGTCCCGGAGGCCCGGAAGCCCGTGGCCGGAACGAGGGTCCGCGGCCGGAACCGAGGTCCGTGGCCGACTCACCCGTACGGCGCCGTGACCGGCTGCCGCCGGGCTTCGTTGTTCCGGATGCCACGCCAGCCAGGTGCGGTCTGCAGGACTACGCGTAGACGCCGCCCGTGGGCGGATCCGCCGGAGCGATGAGACGCCGACCGACTTGGAGCGGTCCGCGTCGTGGGACCTCGCTGCGGTGTCGTGGCCGGTCAGCAGGGGACAGCAGCCCGGTCACATCCGATGGGGCGGTCGGTTTCGGGGACGCCTGGGACCGACCGCATCCGGTCGAAACGGTTGCGCCGGATGTGGCGCGTCCAGCACGATGCACAGAAGCGGCACACCGTGCCCGTAGCTGGGCAGTGAATGCGGCACGCCGTGCCCCGAGCGGGCCACGGCGACCGTCGGCGGTCCGGACCGCCGTACGGCATACGGGCACCGGAGCCACCGGCGCCGGCAGACGGCCGAGGCCGTGATCGCGGGGGCCCACCCCCGGACAACTTGAGAGCCAGCGGCGCCATCCCCCCGGCGCCGCCCCCTCGGCGCCGACGCTGCCCTGACGCCGGCGCCGAAAGCCAAGGGCCCCGCGGCCGCCCGCACCCCCCTCGCGGGTGGCGTCCCGGGGCCCTTCGCTATGGAGGGGGCCTGGCCACTTATGGCGCCCGCGCCGAGGCGTGCAACCTTTTCCGGTCACAGCCGGTCAGTATCTGCAATCGCCCGGCCATCCCGCGCCCCACCGCGACGGCCTGTCACGAACTCGTGCCGTGGTCACGGCACTTCGGCACCGAGAGGTCTTCACGATGAAGCTCCGCCGCGCCCTGGCCGCCGTCACCGCGACGGCCGCCATAGCCCCCGCCGCCCTGCTGGCGGCCCCCGCCGCGTACGCCACGACACCCGAGCAGCACCCCACGGCCACCGCGTCCGCCACCACCACGCCCCCACCGACACCGACATCCGGCGCGACCGGGCCCTCCGACACCCCGGCGCCCGGCGGGAGCAGCAAGCCGCCGCAGGGCGGGGGCGGGACGAGAACCGGTGCGCCGGTGCCGCCCAAGGGAGCGGCCCCCGGCAAGAACACCGAGTCCGAGCCGGGCACGCCCACCACCACCCAGACCACCACGCCCACCACCGGCCCGGAGTGCGAGGACTGGTCCAGCGAGCGGTCGGTCAAGGCCGAACTCCGCGGCCTGCCCAGCAAGATCGTCGCCGGGTCCGGCTGGGTGGACTTCACCTACCGCGCCACCAACATCTCCACCGGGCGCATCCTGTCCGTAGAAGCGTTCGCGCAGGTCTTCGCGCTGGACAACAAGACGAGCGACGACGTGTCCAGCCATCTGGCCCTCGAATGGTTCGACGCGGCCGGCGGCCGGTGGAAGCCGGTCGCGGGCCCCGAGGAGGGCGACGGATACTTCGCCTCGATCGGTGACGCCGACGGCCTGCGCTCCGGGGAGTACGCGGAAGCCAGGCTGCGGCTGAAGGCCGACGCCAAGACGCCCGCCAGCTACGGTGGCGCGGTCAGCGTGGGCTGGTACCTGAACGCGGACCTGAAGTGCGGCTTCTCCGAATCCGCTGACTACCCGTTCGACATCCTGCCCGCCGGCAGCACCAAGCCGGGCCACGTGCCGGACTCCCAGGGAAAGCCCGGCACGCGCCCCAACCACCCGGCGCCGCAGGGCGGAACGAAGCAGCAGGTGCGGCTGCCGGTCACCGGCAAGCTCGCCGAGACCGGCACGTCGTCCGGGCTGCCGGTCCTCGCGCTGTCGGGTGCGGCAGCGGTCGCCCTCGGCGCGGGCGCGGTGTTCGCCGTACGCCGCCGCAAGGGCGCCGACGCGGCTTGAGAGGCATGGGGACCGTACGGGCCGTACCGGAAGCGGTGCGGCCCGTACGCCGTGGCAGCGGCTCTCAGTTCTCCGTCGGCGCCGCGGCCTCCGCCTTCGGCGAGCCCTTCGGCGGGACGGCCGGTACGGGGAGCAGTGGCAGCCGCAGCGCGGCGAACGCCTTCTCGGGCACGGCCGGGCGCCGCGGCGCCACCGCGGACAGCCGCCGGTAGGAGTGGCCGGGCGCGGGGCGGGTGTCCGCCTCGCCCTTGTTCGGCCAGAAGGACATGGCGCGTTCGGCTTGTGCGGTGATGGTCAGCGACGGGTTGACGCCGAGGTTCGCGGAGACCGCCGAGCCGTCGACCACCGAGATGCCGGGGTGCCCGTACAGCCGGTGGTACGGGTCGATCACGCCGTGGTCCGCGTCCTCGCCGATCGGGCAGCCGCCCAGGAAGTGCGCGGTGAGCGGGGTGCCCATCAGCTCGCCGACGTTGCTGCCCGCGAAGCCGTTGATCTCCTGCGCGAGCAGAGTGGCCGCTTCGGTGGCCTCGGGGATCTGCTGCGGGTTGGGCGCGCCGTGGCCCTGGCGCGCGGTGAGCAGCCCTTTGCCGAGGCCGCCCGGCTTGCGGTACGTGGTCAGGGAGTTGTCCAGGGACTGCATGACCAGGCCGATGATGGTCCGCTCCGACCAGCGGCGGTTGGACAGTGAGCGCAGCAGCAGGACCGGGTGGCGTACGCAGTTGGCGGCCCAGGCGAGGGCGCGAGGCGCGCGGGTCGCGATCGGGACTTGAAGGATGGACAGGCTGCCCATCGCGTTGGAGCCCTTGCCGTAACGGACCGGCTCGATGTGGGTGCTGTCGTTCGGGTGGATGGACGAGGTGATCGCGACGCCGCGGGTGAAGTCGGCCTTCGGTGCGCCGTGCGCCTTGCGGTAGCGGCGGTCGTCGGTCTGCGCGCCGACCAGTGCCTCGGAGTTGGTGCGGGTCAGCTCGCCGAGCCTGCCGGAGATGCGGGGCAGCAGGCCGCTGTCCTTCATCCGGTGCAGCAGGGTCTGGGTGCCGTACGTGCCGGCGGCGACGACCACCCGGCGGGCGGTGAAGGTGCGGCCCTTGCCCTTGCGTTTGTCGTCGGTGGGCAGCGTGCCGACGGCGTAACCGCCGCGGGAGTCCTCGGTGACGGTGACCACGGACGTCATCGGGTGGATGGCGGCACCGGCCCGCTCGGCGAGGTGGAGGTAGTTCTCGTTGAGGGTGTTCTTGGCGCCGTGCCGGCAGCCGGTCATGCACTCGCCGCATTCGGTGCACGCCGTACGGGCGGGACCGGCGCCGCCGAAGTACGGGTCGGGGACCTCGGTGCCGGGGGCGGCCTTCGCCGTGCCGTCGGTGTCCTTGCCGTCGCCGAAGAAGACGCCGACCGGCGCCATGTGGAAGGAGCCCCCGACGCCCATCTTCTCGGCGGTGGCCTTGAGGTGGATGTCCGAGGGGGTCATGGTCGGGTTGAGGCGGACGCCGAGCATGCGCTGCGCCTGGTCGTAGTACGGCTTCAGCTCGTCCTGCCAGTCGGTGATGTGCCCCCACTGCTGGTCGTCGAAGAACTGCTTCGGCGGTATGTACAGGGTGTTCGCGTAGTTGAGCGAGCCGCCGCCGACCCCGGCGCCCGCGAGGACCATGACGTTGCCGAGCAGGTGCACGCGCTGGATGCCGTAGCAGCCGAGGGCGGGCGCCCACAGGTAGTTCTTCAGGTCCCAGGAGTTCCTGGGCAGGGTGGCGCGGGTGAAGCGGCGCCCGGCCTCCAGGACGCCGACGCGGTAGCCCTTCTCGGTCAGGCGGAGCGCGGAGACGGAGCCGCCGAAGCCCGAGCCGATGACGAGGACGTCGTAGTCGTACCCGTCCTCGGCCGCTTCGGACCGGTTTTGGGCGTGGTGGTCCTGGGGCACTGGCACTCCCTTGTTCTCGGGCGGGCTCAGAGGCCCGTGTCTCAGCGGAGGCGGATCGCCTTCATCGCGCGCAGGCTTCGGTTCATGAACGCCGCGTACTTCTCGTCGTCCATGCCGAACGACGGGGCGAGCGGCATCAGGCGCTGGTGGGCGACGGTCTGCGCCTCGGTGTACTTCAGGATGCCCTCGGAGCCGTGGCGGCGGCCGAGGCCGGAGTCCCCCATGCCGCCCATCGGGGACTGGACGCTGCCGTAGCCCGCGGCGTACGCCTCGTTGACGTTGACGGTGCCGGTACGCAGCCGGGCGGCGACGGCGCGGCCCCGGCGGCCGTCCTTGGTCCAGACGCTGGAGTTCAGGCCGTACGGCGTGGCGTTGGCGCGGGCTACGGCCTCGTCCTCGTCACTGAAACGGTAGACCGAGACGACCGGTCCGAAGGTCTCCTCCTCGCACACGGCCATCGGGGACTCGACGCCGTCGAGGATGGTGGGCTCGTAGAACAGCGGTCCGATGTCGGGGCGGTGACGGCCGCCGGCGACGAGCGTGGCGCCCTTGGCGACGGCTTCGTCCACGTGCCGGGTGACGGTCTCCAGCTGCCGTTCGCCGACCAGCGATCCCATGTCGGCGCCGTAGGCGAGGGCATTGCCCAGGCGCATGGCCTTCGTGCGGGCGGCGAAGCGCTCCACGAAGGCGTCGGCTATGGACGCGTGGACGTACAGCCGCTCTATGGAGATGCACAGCTGGCCGGCGGAGGAGAAGCAGCCGCGTACGGCGCCCGCGGCGGCCTTGTCCACGTCGGCGTCGTGCAGCACCAGCATGGCGTTCTTGCCGCCGAGTTCGAGGGAGACGCCGACCAGGCGGGCGGCGGCGCCCTGGGCGACCTCGCGGCCGGTGCGGGTGGAGCCGGTGAAGGAGACGTAATCGGCGTGCTTGACGACCTCGGGGCCGATGACCGGCCCGTCCCCGAGGACGACCTGCCAGACCTCCGGGGGCAGCCCGGCCTCGATGAGCTGCTCGCGGGCCCACAGAGCGGTCAGCGCGGTCTCGGTGTCGGGCTTCATGACGACGGCGTTGCCGGCGGCGAAGGCGGGCAGGGCGTCGCCGACGGACAGCTCGAAGGGGTAGTTCCAGGGTGCGATCTGCCCCACGACGCCGCGTGGCCGGCGCAGTTCGGTGACCTTGGTGAGGGTCGGTACGACGCCGGTGTGGCCGCGGGGGCGCAGATACGCGGGTGCCTTGCGGCCGTAGTGGCGGGCCGCGACGGCGACGGCCTGGATCTCCTCGTGCGCGTGCAGCCGGGCCTTGCCGGTCTCCAGCTGGATCAGGTCCAGCACCTCGGCCTGGCGGCGGAGGACCAGGTCGTGGAAGCGCAGCAGGACGGCGGCACGCTGCCGTACGGGCACCTCGGCCCAGGCGCGCTGGGCGGTGCGGGCCCGGTCGAAGGCGGTGGCGACGTCCTCGGGGGTGGACTCGGGGAGGTCCGCCAGCTTTTCGCCGGTGAACGGCGTGTGGTTGGCGGTCCGGCCGCTGCCGGTCACGCCGCGGGTGAGGCGGGTGACCAGGTGCGGGGTGACCACGTCGGCGGCGCTGCGGGTGCCGGCGGCGGCGCGGGCGACGGGGTTGCCGCCGGCGGGTGCCTTCCGGTCGGCGGCGGGGGCGTCGCCGGCGGTTGCGGAGGGGCGGGTTCCGGTGTCCTGCGAGTCCGTCATGCGGGCGAGCGTATGACGCGGGGGGCGCTTTGGGTACCCACCGGTAACGAGTTTTCACGCACTGGGCACAATCGCGCCAGCATTCACTGGCCACAAGGCCGCTGTGCTGCGGCCTTGCCCGTACGGGACGGTCCGGCGACCGGCGCCCCGGCCGGACTCGGATGTCCCGGATCTTCGGGAACTTCACCCTGTCCGTGAACAGCTCGTCGCCGTCCGCGCCGACTGTGGCACTCGTCCCGGCGTCACCGCGCACAGCACGGGATCAGCCGCCCGGACCGGGCGTCACCAGGTGAAAGGTGCGCAGGGCGACCGTGAAGTGCCGTTGTGCCCGGTTGCGTTCGGCGAGTGGCGCGGAGACCCATACGTCGTACGTCCGGCCGTCCTCCTCCCAGCTGAGGTCGTAGGTGTGCCGGGGGCCGCCGTCTCCCGGTCCGCCGTCCCAGGTGAACTCCCACAGGGCGGCGGGCCGGCCGCGGTGCGTGGCGCGGGTGACCGTGCCGTCGCGGTAGCCGGGGTAGCGGTCGGGGCCTTCCGCGTGGGCGCGGCGCATCGTGTCCAGCGGGCCTGCGGAGGACTGCTTCTGGATGTGGATGCCGAGCCGGTGGCGCTTGCCCGCGGAGTAGTAGAAGACGCGCGGTTTCTCGTACGAGCGGGAGAAGCCGTCGGGGACGGCGAGGGCAAAGCCGAGCGGGTCGCGCACCATGCGGTAGCCCGGCGGGGCGGTGGCGGTGCTGCCGGGGGTGGGGGGCGCGGTGGCCGTACCGGGACTGCCCGAACGTTCCTGTGACGGCTGAGACTGCGTGGGACGCGCATACGTGGGCCGGGGCCTGCCGTCCGTGGCGCCACCCCCGTCCCTGAGGAGCAGCGCCGCGAGGCCCACGCCCGCACCCGCCAGCACACACCCGGCCAGGCTCGTGAGGAGCACGGTGCGGGCTCGACCTGTGTGCGGGCGGGCCGCGGCTGCCAGCGCGCGGTCCGCGAGGGCGTCCGGTATCGGAACGCCGTGCGGACGGCCCGGTTCGGGCAGGGGCACCGGGCGTTCGGGGACGGCCGGCGGGGAAGGCGGCGTCTCGGGGGAACGGCCCGACTGGAGATATCCACGCAACAGCCGTTCCGTGCCCGGGATGTCCAGCCGCCGGTCCGGGTCGCGCTCCAGCAGGCCGCGGACCACGGCCAGCAGCGGGCGGGCCGGTTCCGGCAGTTCGATCTCGTCGTGCACGACCGCGCTCAGCACGCCGCCCAGCGAGTCGCGGTGGAACGGCGAGTGCCCGCTGAGCGCCGCGCACAGCAGCGCACCGACCGACCACAGGTCCGCCGCCGGCCCGGCACGCCGGCCGGCCGCCATCCGCTCGGGCGCGGTGTACTCGGGCGAGCCGACGAACCCGCCCGCCTCGCTCAGCGTCGGACCGCCGGGAACCTGGGCGACACCGAAGTCGGTCAGGACGACCCGGCCGGTCCCCTCCTCCAGCAGGACGTTGGCGGGCTTGAGATCCCGGTGCAGGACCCCGCGCGCGTGGGCCGCCCGCAGCGCGCCGAGCAGGGCCAGGCCGATCCGCGCCACTTCGCGGGGCGCGAGCGGTCCGCCGCTGGTCAGCCGGTCGGCGAGGGAGCCGCCGTCGACCAGTTCCATGACGATCCAGGGGCGGGCGTCCTGTTCGACGACGTCGTGCAGGACGATCACGTTCGGGTGTTTGATCTGCGCGACGGTACGGGCCTCGCGCATCGCCCGGGCCCGCTGCACCCCGGGGTCCGCGTCGGCCGGGCCGTCGTCCAGGTGCAGTTCCTTGACCGCGACCTGGCGGCGCAGCATCTCGTCGGTGGCGCGCCAGACCGTTCCCATGCCGCCGTGGCCGAGCCGTTCGCCCAGACGGTAGCGGCCGGCGATGAGCCGGCCCTCGCCCCGCAAGCTCCCCATGGAGTCATCTTGCCCCACCGGGTGGGCGCCGGCGGCGGATGTCGGGGAGGTATGCGGTGTACGAGAGGCGCACGGGGCGGTTGCGCACGATTGGGGCGCGCGCCCGCGGGCAGGGAGTGGGGAGCCAGGCCGGACGGTGTGCGGTGCGGCGCGGTGAACCCGTGTACGGCAGTGCCGCACGACACACGCGGGGGAACCTCCGCCGCCTCTGCCGCCGTCCTTGAAACAGTGAGGCGGCAACAGCACACGGCAGCGGGAACAGGGCAGTGAGCAGTGGCAGTCGGCAGCACAGGGGCTCTGGGCACGGCATGGCGGATCGGGGGTCGGACATGGTGATGCAGGACGGCGGTGCCGTGGACGTCCGGCCCGGTCCCGACCCGGGTCGGGCGGCGGCCGGGCACGAGCGCGCGTACCGCACGGCGGGGGCCGCCCTCGCCCTCTACGGCGGCGCGCTGACCGCGTGGACGGTGTACGGGATCGTCCAGGGCGACGGCAGTGTCTGGGACTTCTTCGAAGGGCTCTTCAACCCGCGCGCCTCCTTCTTCATGTGGGCGCTCGGGCCCGGCGAATGGGCCCTGGTCGTCGCACTGCTGGCGGTCGCGGCCGGCACGCTGGCCCTGCGGCGGGTAGCGCGTACGGGGGCGCTGCTGCTGGGCTGGGTGATCCTGGCCCAGTCCGCGCGCGAGCTGGTCGGCCTGTGCCACGCCGGGTACCGGCAGTCGTACGCCCTGGAACCGCTCGGCGGCTGGGTTCTGGCGACGCGGACCCTGGGGCTGCTGGCGGCGCTGGTCGTGGTCCTGTCGCTGCACCGGGCCACCGAGGGGGCGGGAGCGGTGGGGGACACGTCGGCCGCGGCCCGCGCGGACGCCGCGGACGCCAAGGGTGTGAGGTACGGCGGCGACCGCGGCGCCCGGCCCGCGGCGGCCGAACAGCCGAGCGCCGACGCCGACTCCTGGTGGCGGCGCCGGCTCTCCCGTATCTGCGGGGTGCTCTTCCTCGTCATGGCCGCCACGCGGCTCGCCTGGACGGCGTGGGGCATGGCCGGGGAGCGCATCGACCTGGGCACCTACCTGCGCAGAGCGGTGGACGGCTCCGTGAACGGAGCCGTCCAGCTCTCCCAGTCCGGCGAGTTCACCACCCTCTCGTCGGTGACCGTCCTGGCGGTGCTCGGCGTGCTCGCCGTCCGCAGCAACCGCGATGTGCGCGGCGCGCTGCTGGTGTTCGCCGCGGTCGAGCTGTACCTGACCGTGCGGACGGTGGTGCTGCTGACCGTCACCGGGTTCTTCGGCGGCCCGTTCGTCACGGGCGAGAGCGCGATGTCACTGGTGATGACGGCGTACGAACTGGCCGCCACGACCTCGGTGGTGGTCCTGGCGACCGGCCGTTCGTTCAGTGCGTACGGCTCCTACGAGAGCCGGCTCAGCGGCCCGTATGGCGGTGGAAGCCATCGATCATGGCCTGACGGCCGGGCAGGTTGAACTCCCGGCCCAGCGTCCGCATGATCGAGTCCTTGGTGGGCCGGTTGAGGCCGCGCGGGAAGTACCCGCCGCCCTCGAACGCGCCGACCTTGCCGCCGTCCGGCGACTCCTTGCCCAGGTAGCGGTACCACTTCGCCTTCTTGGACTTCAGCTGCGCGGCGCTCATCTTGGTGATGTTGGGCGCGGTCGGCTCGGGCCCGCTGTACGTGTCGTTGGTGTCGTACACGTACTCGTCGGCCAGCTTGCCGAGGGAGTGCCCGGTCTCGTGGACCGCCACCTGCGCGGAGTCGCGGTGGCCGGAGGAGGCGGTGGCGATGCCGTCGTAGCCCACGGGCGAGGTGATGTCGTTGTAGCCCGCGCCGCCGTACTTGGCGGAGTTCCCGAGGACGATCACGAGGTCGGCGTCCGGGGCCTTGGAGGCGTACGACTCGACCTTGCCGGTGTCCACGCACAGCAGCCGCTCGATGTCGTCGCACCAGAAGCGGGCGTCCAGCGCGGTGTCCTTGACCACGCCCTTGGACGGGTCACCGGAGACGCCGGACTGGTTGGAGACGGCGTCCACGGTCCAGACGTTGAACAGCGAGCGGTTCGAGGCGTACGGCTCGACGGCGGAGATCTGCGCCCACTTCGCCTTCGCGTCGGCGTGGAAGTCCTTCTGCTGGCCGAGGGTGTAACCGTCGCCGATGATGACGACGTCGACCTTCTTCGCGGTGGCGCCCTTGCGGATGACCGAGGTCACGGTGCCGTCGGCGGCCAGCTCCGCGCTGGAGCGCGCGCGGTGGGCGCTCACCAGGCTCTTGGGCGTGGCGGCCGGGACGGTGGTGTGCCGGGGGTGGCCCTGCGGGGTGAAGTACTCGACCTGCTGGGTGCCGGCGGCGGCGGGCGGGGAGGCCGGGGCGGCAGCGGGGGAAGCCGAGGCGGTGGGGGCGGTGGCGGCCAGGCCGCCGACGAGCGCGAGGCCGGCCGCGGCGGCGGCCACGCGGATTCCCGTACGGCGGCGCGAGGCCGCCCGGGTCCGTATGCGGGTCCGTATGGAAGTGCCGGGTGGTGTGGGGATACGCCGGGGTCTGTGCACGAAGAAGCCTCCGAAGCGTTGCCGAGCCGTGCCCCGGTGGGGCCGTGCTCCGAGGGGGGTGGCCCGCGCGACGCCCGACGGGCGGGCGTGCGGCGGATCGCCGACAACCTAGAGGCGGCAGTGACGGGAGGCAACGGGCGGGGCAGAAGTTGTCCGGAGGTGAGCGGACCGGCGCCGCTGTCAGGGCCGGAAGCAGGTGGCCCGGCCGACACGGCGACGGCCGTCGCGTGTGGGGGTCGCGGCGGCCGTCACTGTGAGCTGCGCCGCCCGGACGGCTTGTGGCCCCCTCGGTGGTGCAGCATGAAAGGCACTCTGCCCGCGGACGCCGCCTCATGGCATCCTCCGCAGGTCGTGCACCGACCCCCGCCGTCCGGCGGGGGTCGGTGCACCACGCACGGGCAGGCCAGAGGACGCGATGCAGAGAGGGGCGGCCGGTGATCCGTGTCGCGGTGGTGGACGACGAGCGGCTGGTCAGATCCGGGCTGCGGATGATCCTGGGCACCGCCCCGGACATCGAGATGGTCGCGGACTGCGGCGGCGCCGAGGCCGTGGACACCGTGCTGGCCAGCACGGCGGACGTCGTACTGCTCGACATCCGGATGCCGGACGTGGACGGGCTGACCGTGCTGCGCGGGCTGCGCGCCGCTCCCGAACCGCCCGCCGTGGCCATGCTCACGACGTTCGACGCGCAGGAGTACCTGACCGCCGCGCTGCGCGAGGGCGCCGCCGGTTTCCTGCTCAAGGACTCCGACCCCGGACAGCTCGTACGGGCCGTACGGACCCTCGCCGAAGGCGGCAGCGTGCTGGACCCCGGCGTCACCCGGGCCGTGATCGGCGGCTTCCTCACCGCCGAGGACCAGGCCGCGGCGGCCCGTGCCGTACAGGCGCTGACGCCACGGGAGTCCGAGGTGCTGGCCCTGCTGGGCGAGGGCCTGGGCAATGCGCAGATCGCCGACCGGATGGGCCTGGCGCCGAGCACGGTCAAGGACCATGTACGGGCGCTGCTGGGCAAGCTGGGCGGCCTCAACCGCGTCCAGGCGGCGATCCTCGCGGACCGCGCCGGCCTCGTCCCGGGCGGCCCCCGATGAGCGGCCTCCCCGGAGGCATACGCCGGGCCGTACCGCTCGTCGTGCCGATGCTGCTGTCCATGGCCGACGCGTTCCTCGTCAACGGGCTCGACCTCGGCCTGGAGTCGGGCGTCTCCCTGGTCGCCGCCGCCGCGCTGCTGCTGCGGCGCCGGCTGCCGCTCGCCGTCTTCCTGATCACCCTGCCCGGCCTGTACATCGGCTACATCTGGTTCGCGCCGATGATCGCCCTCTACACCCTCGCCGCACTCCGGCCGGGCCGCGCCCGGCTCGGCGTCTGCGCCGGTCTGCTGATCGCCGCGCACTTCCTCCCGTACCCGCTCTCCGACCTGGACCCGGGCGCGTACCGCGAGAACATCCAGGTACTGATCGACGCGACGGTGACCTCGGCCGCGCCCATCGCCCTCGGCCTGCTGGTGCGCACCCGCCGCGAACTCGCCGCCCGCGTCGACGACCTGACCCGCAGCCTGCGCCGCGAGGACCGGCTGCTCGCGGACCGGGTGCTGGCCACCGAGCGGGCCCGGCTGGCCCGCGAGATGCACGACGTGGTCGCCCACCAGGTCAGCCTGATCAGCCTGCAGGCCGGGGCGGTACAGGTGAGCACCGGGGAGGACGCCGCGCGGGAGTCGGCCCGGACGATCCGCGAACTGTCCGTACGGACCCTGGAGGAGCTGCGGCACATGGTGGGCATCCTGCGGGCGGCCGGCGGCGGCAGCGCCGACGCGCGGGAGCTGGCGCCGCAGCCGGACCTGGCCGAACTGCCGCGGCTGATCGAGATGAGCGCCCTGGACGTCGATTACGAGCACGAGGTGCCGGACGGGACGGGCGGGGCGAAGGCCGTGGAACGGGCGGCCTTCCGCACCGTCCAGGAGGCGCTGACCAATGTACGCAAGCACGCGCCGGGCGCGCGGGTACGGGTGCGGGTCGCGGCGGTGGGGGCGGAGCGGGGGCCCGAGGGGGAAGGCGGAGGGGACGGGCCGGTGGTTCCGCGGGGGCTGCGGGTGGAGGTGCGCAACGGGCCGCCGGACGCCTCCACACCGGCTCCGGCGCTGCCGGGCGGCGGCCACGGCCTGGTCGGCCTGCGCGAGCGGGCCCAGAGCCTGGGCGGGCTGCTGGAGGCCGGGCACACGGCGGACGGCGGATTTCTCGTACGGGCGGAATTCCCGCGGGACGCGGGGTGAGGACACGTGGTGAGGGTGCGGGGCGGGGATCTCGCTGTGTTTACGGTGAGTTGAATGGGTCAGGAGCAGAAAGGTGGACTCCGACCCGGAATTCACGTGCGGTAAGTAATCAATGCGTTACGTCAGGTCACGCAGGGCGGAAAGCGCTACCGCCGGACAACCTCGCCCCCGGCGGCTCGCGGGGCTACGCGGACAGCGGGGCGGCGCCCTCGTCCACGGCCGTGCTCAGGTCCGGGTAGACCTCGAAGAGACGCCGCACGCCGAGCGCCGCGAGCACCCGGTTGACGTGCGAGCCGTCCACCGCGCCCTGGGCGGGCAGGATCAGCCGCAGCCGTCCCTGGCAGGACCGCATCAGCCGGCGGGCGGCGATCAGCACGCCGACGCCGCTGGAGTCGCAGAACCGGACCTCGGAGAGGTCGAGCACCACGCTGCGGCGGCCGTCCGCGACCGCGTCGTGCACGTGCTGGCGCACCGCCGGCGACGTGACCAGGTCCATCTCACCGGAGACCTGCAATACGGCCCAGCGGCCCTGCTCGCCTTCTGCCACCTTCAACGACACGCGCTCGAAGCCTTTCGCTCGCTTGCGGACGGGACACCTCCGGCACCCACCGGAATGCGCCCTTCCCGCCTCGACTGCCCGGCCGTTCTCCCCTGAAACTCTTCAGAATTCTTTGCGCAACGGTCCGTTCCCCTCCAAGGCTATGCCCAGTGAGCGGGGAACTTTCCCCGGGAACCGGTCACACACGGATAACACATCGGCAGATATGGACACGAACGGTTCCGCTTCGATCCGCTACGAGCGGGCATTACCACCAAAAGTGACCGTCTCCATACCATCCGTCAGCCTTCGACAGTGCGGGTTTGCCGCAAAGGGGCGTCAATGTCGGACCGGACCACTACATTCGGTGGCACGGTGGAGTGCGGGCCGTGCCGGGGCACGGCGGCGGCGAGGGAGGGGGCCGGATGGGACATGACGCACCGCCGCGCTGGGACAGGCGGATGCAGCAGCGGCTGGCGCGCGGCGAGGCGGCCGCGCTCGGCGAGCTGTACGACCGGTTCGCTTCGCTTGTGCACAGCCTTGCCCGCCGGGTCCTGGGCAGCGAGACGGCCGCCGACCGCATCACCCGAGAGGTCTTCGGCTACATCTGGGAGAACCCCGACTCCTACGACCCCAAGCAGGGTTCGCTGCGCTCCTGGGTGGCCCAGCTCGCCCACCGCCAGTCCGTGCACCGGCTGCGCCAGGCCGAGGCCGCCTCGGCCCTGGACCGCGGCAAGGACGCGCCCGAACCCGCCGAGCTGGAGCGCCAGATCCGCGCGGCGTCCACCGCCGCCCGCGCCGACTACATCGTCACGTCCATGCCCGCCCCGCTGCGCGCCGCACTGGAGCTGGCGTACTTCCAGCGCCGCGACTACCGCCAGACCGCCGCCGACCTGGGCGTCACCGAGGACGAGGCCCGGCGCCGGCTGCGCCTGGGCCTCCAGCTGCTGTCCACCGCGCACAACCACCAGGCCCTGCCGGCCGCCGGTTCGGGGGAGTCCCCACCGTGCGGCCCCGGAAAGGGGCGGCCGCGGTGAACGGCCCGGAGGAGTGGGACCGGCACGACCCGCGCGACCCCCACGAGCCGCACGATCCGGGAGTCCCGCGCGATCCGGGTGCCCCGAACGATCCGGGTGTACCGAACGGCCCCGGCACCGGCGACGCGTCCCGCTCCGGCGGCCGGCCCCGTATACCTTCCCCGCGCACCGCGGCCGAGGACAACGGGCCGCTGCCCGACGCGCCCCCGCCGACGGCGGAACCACCGGCACCGGACCAAGACCAGGGCCAGGACCAGGACCCGGCATCGCGCCCGGTACCGGACCCGCCATCGCCACCCCCGGTACCGGAGCTGCGGGCCCCGGAGTCACCGGCGTCCGGCCCCGCGCCCGCGCCGCCCCCGCACCGGGTCCTGAAGTCCCTGCTGGGCGCGTGGGCCCTGGCCGCCTGTTCAGCCGAGGAGACGGCCGCCGTCGAGGACCACCTGACGGACTGCGCGCCCTGCGCGGACGAGGCGCTGCGGCTGCGCGACGCGGTCGGCCTGCTGCACCCGGCCGACCCGCTGGACCTCGACCCGCTGCTGCGCTCCCGGGTCCTGGAGGGCTGTCTGGGGCGGCGTCCGGCCCGTATCCCCGTTCCCGAGTGGGCGGCCCCGTACGACGCGGAGACCGCCAAGCTGGACGCGCTGCTCAGCGACATGGGCGAGGCGGAGTGGCGGGCTCCGGTGCGGCTGCGCTGGTTCGAGGACGAACGGCCCGCCGAGCGGCGCGCCACCGTCGCCGCCGTCATCGGGCATCTGATGGCCGTGGACGGCCTGGTCGCCACGGCGCTGGGCCTCGGCGACCCGCTGGGCGCCGCCGCTCCGCCCGGTCCGGCCGGGCCCGACGACCGTACGGAAGCCTGCTGGCAGGCGATCGCGGACGGCCGTGCCCCGCACGCCACCCGCGCGCCGTGGCGCGAGCAGAGCCACACCCTGATCCGCACGGTGTCCTTCGCGGGCCACGGCATCGCCGAACTGGCCGTGCCCTACGGTGACGTCCGGCTGCCGCTGCGCGACGCCTTCCTGGACCGGGCCTTCGAGTGCTGGGTGCACGCGGGCGACATCGCGGAGGCGGTGGACTATCCGTACGAGGCCCCGGCCGCCGGGCATCTGCACCTCATGGTCGACCTGGCGGCCCGGCTGCTGCCCCGCGCGCTGGCGCACCGGCGCCGGGCCGGGCTGGCGCCGCCGCCGCGGCGCCTGGTCGAGGCGGGCGCGCCCGGCCGCACGCTGCATCTGGAGGTCGAGGGCAGCGGCGGCGGTCACTGGTACATATCCCTGGACTCGCCGGGCGCCCTCGGCACGCCGGACCACACGGTCGCGCACATCGCGCTGGACAGCATGGAGTTCTGCCAGCTGGCGGCCGGGCACGTGCCGCCGGAGGAGACGGCCGCCGGACAGCACGGCGAGCCGGAGGCGATCCGCGACGTGCTGTCCGCCACGGCCTCGCTGTCCCGCCTGTGAGCGGCCCCGTGTGCCCGCCGGCCGTTTCGCCGGCGGGCACACGGGCAGCGGCTGCTAAGCGAAGACGACCGTACGCGTGCCGTCGAGCAGGACCCGGCGCTCGCTGTGCCACTTCACGGCGCGGGCCAGGGCCTGGCACTCCACGTCCCGGCCGACGGCCACCAGCTGGTCGGGCGTGACGCCGTGGCCGACGCGCTCGACCTCCTGCTCGATGATCGGGCCCTCGTCGAGGTCCGCCGTCACGTAGTGGGCGGTGGCCCCGATGAGCTTGACGCCGCGCGCGTGCGCCTGGTGGTAGGGCTTGGCACCCTTGAAGCTCGGCAGGAAGGAGTGGTGGATGTTGATGATCCGCCCGGACAGCGCCTTGCACAGGTCGTCGGAGAGCACCTGCATGTAGCGGGCGAGCACGACCAGCTCGACGTTCTCCTCGCGCACCAGCTCCAGCAGCCGCGCCTCGGCGGCTGCCTTGGTGTCCCTGGTCACCGGGATGTGGTGGAAGGGGATGTCGTAGGAGCCGACCAGCTCGGCGAAGTCGGTGTGGTTGGAGACCACGGCCGCGATCTCGACCGGCAGCGCGCCGATGCGGGCGCGGAAGAGCAGGTCGTTGAGGCAGTGCCCGAACTTGGACACCATCAGCACGACGCGCATCTTCTCGTCGGCGCGGTGGATCTGCCAGTCCATCTGGAAGGAGTCGCCGACCGCGGCGAAGCTGGCGCGCAGCTTCTCCACGCTGACCGTGGCGTCGGCGCTGAAGTGGACCCGCATGAAGAAGAGCCCGGTGTCGTGGTCCCCGAACTGCTGGCTGTCCTCGATGTTGCAACCGGTCATGAACAGGTAGCTGGACACCGCGTGCACGATGCCCTGCTTGTCCGGGCAGGAGAGGGTGAGGACGTACTGGTCGGGGCTACTGGGCTGCGAGTCGCTCATGACCTCATAGGGTCGCACATTCCCGGCCGTGGTCCGTCCCGCGGCGGCGTCCCGTCAGGCCGTGGTGCCCTGGCCGCGCGTCATGATCGCCAGGACTTCGAGGGAGTGCGGCGCCACGTCCGGGTCCTCGCCGTCCGCCGCCGCCATCCGTACGTGCGCGTCGCGCGCGGCCCGTACCGCCTCCGGCCAGCCGTGGTGCTCCAGGTAGGCGGTCACCGGGGCGTCCGGGCCGACCTGGTGCATGATGCGCAGCACCCGCAGGACGGCGACGTCGACCAGCGACGCCTCCTGGGAGTCGCGGAAGATCGTGCCGACGTACTTCTCGGCGGACCAGTTGTCCAGCCAGGTGTCCTCGACGAGCCGGTAGACGGCGTCGGTGACGTCCCCGTACCCGGGAAGGCCGGCCAGCCAGGTCTCCTGCTGGAAGACGGGGTCGGAGAGCATGTGCAGCGCGGAGCGCACATTGCTGCGCCAGCGCCACCACGGCATGTCGTTGAGCGGCATGGCGCCCATGGTGGTCGAGCGACGGCCGCGACGGGAAGACTTCTCCGAACCTTGCACAGTATTCGATCGTACGTTCTCGGCCGATGATCACCGGTGGCCCCCCGGAGTTCACCCCGCCGTCACCGCCCGTTGCTGCGGCGTCACTCACCCGTTCCGGACGAAGCGGAATGCTCCGTGCACATGACCGGACGGCGACGCCCCTCCTCCCCCCGCCCCTTCCCCCGCGTCCTCGCAGCCGGCATGGCCGCGACGGCCTGCACGGCGGCCCTGGCGTCACTGCTCTCGGCCTGCGGCTCCCTCCCCGGCGGCTCCGGCGGGTCCGGCGGCTCCGGGGAGAAGGAGCCGCTCACCGTGATGACGTGGGCGCCGGTGGACACCAAGGCCACCAACATGCCGGGCATGCCCGCCATGGCGGAGGCGTACGCCCGCTGGGTCAACGCCCAGGGCGGCATCGACGGCCACCCGCTGAAGGTCGTCACCTGCAACGAGCACAACGACTCGGTGGCCGCCGCGCGCTGCGCGCAGCGCGCGGTCGACGTCGGGGCGGTCGCGGTCGTCGGCTCGTACAGCCAGTTCGGCCGCTCGTTCATCTCGCCCCTGGAACGGAACGGCATCCCCTACATCGGCGGCTACGGCGTCTCCGACGAGGAGTTCGCCAGCCCCTTGTCGTACCCGGTCAACGGCGGGCCGGCGGCCCTGCTGGCCGGCAACGGACGGCAGCTGGCGAGCGTCTGCGAACGGGTGTCGCTGGTGCGCCCGGACACCATCCAGGGCGACAAGATGCCGGCCCTCCTGGGCGCGGGCCTGTCCGACGGCAGCCGCCCCGCCGCACGCGACATCCGCGCGCCCGAGGACGGCACCGACTACACCGACGCGGCCCGGGGCGCCCTCGACGGCGTCGGCGCCGCCACGGCCGGGCCGTCCGGTACGGTCGCGGCGGGCGGCGCGAAGGGCGCGGGCGGCTGTGTGACGGCCGCCCTCGGCGAGCGCACCGACACGTTCTTCGACTCCTTCCGCCGCCTCCAGCCCGACGGCTCGAAGGTGCGGATCGCCTCGGTGCTGGGCAGCGCCGGGCAGGCGCTGGTCGACCGGACGGGCGGCCGGTACGGGCCGCTGGAGGGCGCGTACCTGACCGGCTGGTACCCGGTCGCGAGCGACCCGCGCTGGAAGCCGATGCGCAAGGTCATCAACGACCATGCCTTCGGCGACAACCGCATCGACCCGGCCGATCCGGGCGTCCAGACGACGTGGATCGCCTATACGGTGCTGCGCGCGGTCGTCGAGCAGCTCGGCAAGGAGGGCGTGGAGGGCATCACGGCCCACACCGTGCAGCAGGCGCTGGACCGCGGCGACCGGGCCGTGGACACGGGCGGGCTGACGCCGAAGCTGCGCTGGCGCTCCGACGACATGCTCGCGGTGCAGGACTTCCCGCGCATAGTGAACGGGCTGGTGACCTACCAGGTCGTACGGGAGGGGCAGCTGGTGGCGGCGAAGGAGGGCTTCGTGAACGTCGCCGGGACGCTGGAGAAGCCGCGGGCGGACGTCTGAGGGAAGCCGAGGGCGGACCTCCGAGGGGCGCCCGGACGCCCGTACGCCCTGGACGCTCTCGCCGCCCGCCCGGCGCGGTCCGCGGCTCAGCTCTTCTTCGCCAGGGCCCGCTCGACGTCCGTGAGGACGGCCTCCGCGGCGAGCGGGCCGCCCGAGCTGTTCCAGGCCGACCCGTCGATCACCACGACATGCTGCTTCCCGACGGCCTTGAGCGCACCGAAGTTCGGCACCGCGGTGGCCTCCTTCAGGGCTTTCTCCCCCGCGGCCTGGTCGCCGAGCGCGCCGAGGAAGAGCCAGTCGCCGTCGATGGTCTCCAGACGCTCCAGGCTCACCGGCTCGCTGTGGCCGGAGCTCTCACCCTGCTGCCCTCGGGGCCGCTTGAGGCCGAGCGCGGCGAGGGTGTCGCCGACGTGTCCCTTGCCCTTGCCGACGACCGAGGGAGCGCCGTTCTGCCAGCGGATGACGCTGGTCACGGCGCCGGCGTTGGGCCCGAGCCCGTTCTTCACGGTCTTCAGGCGGGTGTCGAAGGAGGACAGCCACTTCTGCCCGTCGGCCTTCTTGCCGAGGGCGTCGGCGGTCGCGGTGAAGGCGTCCCGCCAGGGGGCGTTGAGCTTGGCGGTGAGCACGGTGGGGGCGATCCGGCCGAGCTTGTCCTGTACGCGCTTGGCGCCCACCGTCTCGTCGAGCAGGATCAGGTCCGGGCGCAGGGCCGCGAGCTTGTCCAGGTCGGGCTCGGCGACATTGGCGACGATCTGGGCCGACTTGGCCTTCGGGGCGAGGTAGCCCGCCACGCCGGACTGGCCGCGGCCGCTGGTGGCGCCGATCGGGTCGGCGCCCAGGGCGAGTGCGGCGTCGAGGGTGGGCTCGCTGAGGGTGACCACCTTCTCGGGGGCTGCGGGCACCTCCACCTTCTTGCCGTTGGCGTCGGTGACGGTACGGGTGCCGGAGCCGCCCGCCTTGACGTCGGCGCCGTCCTTGCCGCCGGAGCCGCCGTCCCCGCAGCCGGCGAGGGTCAGGGCGCCGGCCAGGGCGACGGTGAGCAGGGCGGCGGGTCGGCGGTAACGCATCGAGGTGCTCCTTGGGTGTGCGGAAGAAGTGCGGAGGGGGGACGGCGGGCGCCGGTGAACGGTGGCCGGGGTGCCGCCGGTGTTCAGGTGACCGGGGCGCCCCGGTGCTTCAGGTGGACGGTGGCGTGCCCGGGCCAAGGAGGGAAATCAGGCCCTGGGCCAGGGAGATGGACCAGCAGGCATAGTCATGGCCGCCGTTGAAGTCTTCGCCGGTGACGAGGTGGCCGCCGGCGCGGAGTGTGCGGCGCAGGTTCCGGGTCTGTTCGAGCATTCCCCACTCGTGCAGCCCGACGTCCAGGTGCAGCCGCAGCCGGCGCGGCGCGCCTTCGGCGTAGCGCCGGGTGATCCACGCGGTGTCCTCGGCCGGTTCGCCCGGGGGCCGCCACCACATGGACGGGGACTGGGCCAGCACGTTGCCGAAGCGGCCGGGTGCCGCGAGCCCGGCGTACAGGGCGGTGAGTCCGCCCAGGCTCTGGCCGGCGACGACCGTGCGCGCCGGGTCCGTACCGACCGGCAGGCGTCCGGCGGCCCAGGGCAGCAGCTCCTCGCCGAGGAAGGTGACGTACGCGGGGTGGCCGCCGAACTCCCGGGCGCGGGTGGCGTTGTCGACGGCGTGCGGCGCGAGCACGGTCAGCGGCGGGATCGCGCCGTCCGCGATGAGGCCGTCGAGCATGTCCTCCAGGTGCAGCTGGCCGAACCACATGTCGCCGTCGAGCAGGACGAGGGTGTCGGTGGTGCCGTCCGTGGCCGGTGCGGGCGGCTCGTACACCCACACCTCGCGCTCCGCGCCGCCGAGCGCGGCGCCGGCCACCTGGTGCCGCCGCACCGTGCCGCGCGGCGTGCCGGGGTGCCCGGGGTGGGTCCAGGGGCGCGCCGGGGCGTGCGGGAGTTCGAAGACGGAGCCGGGCGGGCCGTGCCAGCGGGTGGCGATCGTACGGGGGTTGAGGGGGTCGCCGACGCCGGTGGCGGCCAGTGCGCCGAGGTCGCCGGGCGGGTGGCCCTCGGTGTCGGGGGCGATGCGGTACGAGCCGCGGTGGTCGTGGCGCAGGCGGTAGGCCAGGTGCCACACGTCCGTACCGGGCAGGTTGCGCATCAGGCCGGCGGCCAGGTCGGCGCGGTCCATCAGCCGGTTGACCATCAGCAGCACCTGCCGGGTCGCGGTGTCGCCGCGCCACAGGAAGGTGACGGCGCGGTGGCCGGGGTCGCCGTCGAGCGGTTCGACGAGCGGCGTGCCGGTTTCCGCCGTCTCGGCCCAGAACCGGTCCAGCACCCCGGCGCGCGCGTCCGCCGACCCGGCGGCGGCCAGCTCGGCGGCCAGGCGCCGCACCCGCGGGCTGTCCGTGGTCTCGGCCGGGTGGGGCCGGGGGATGCGGGGCGGCCCGGCGGGGGCCGCCAGGGTGGTGGTCGTGCCGGTCGGCGTGCTGCCGTCCGCGTGGGTCATCTGTTCGCTCCGTGGGAGAGGGCCAGTTCGACGAGGCGGGGTACGGCGTCGGCGGGGCTGGGCATCGCGGCCGTCTCCTCGGCCGTCTCGCGGGCGGCCGTGGCCAGCGCTTCGTCCTCCAGGAGGCGGCGGACCAGTTCGCGCCCGGGGCGTTCGGGGCCCGCGAGGGCGGACGGGTCCTGCGGTACGAGGCCGCAGCCGCGTGCCTGGACCGCCGCCGCGTTGGCGGGCCGGTCGGCACCCTCGCCGAGGACGAGCTGCGGGAGGCCGGAGTCCAGGGCGGTCAGCGTCGTACCGGCGCCGCCGTGGTGGATGGTGGCGTCGCTGCCGGCGAGCAGTGCGCCCAGGGGCGTCCACTCCACGGGGCGTACGTTCTCGGGGAGCGGGCCGAGCGCCGACAGGTCGGCGCCGCCGAGGGCGAGGACGAACTCGGCGTCGGTCTCGCGGGCGGCGTCGATGACCCACTCGATGGGTGAGACGCCGTCCACGACCGGGCGGACCGTGCCGAGGGTGACCGCGATGCGGGGCCGCTTGCGCTCCTCGAAGAGCCAGTGCGGGAGGGCGCCGCCGCCGTTGTACGGGACGTAGCGCAGGTAGCGGCGGTGCGGTTCGGCGGTGACGCTCATGCCGGGCGGGGTGACGTCGAGCCAGGCGGCGACCGGCCCGGGGCCGTCGAGGCGGTGGCGGGCGTACCCGTCGGCGAGCGCGTCGTTCATCATCGCGACGTGCCGTCCGGTGTGGCCGAAGCCGACCGCGTGCACGACCGAGGGGACGCCGAGCGCGGCGGCCACGAGCTGGCCGACGACGCCGTTGGGGGTGTGGACGACGAGGTCGGGGCGCCAGTGGCGGGCGACGTCGACCATGGTGTCCGCCATCTCCTCGCTGAAGAAGGAGAATCCCTTGCCCTTGGGGGCGGTGCGCTTCTCGCCCGGGGCCGGGGGCTTGCCCTGGCGGCCCTTTTCCATGGCGGCGTACAGCGCGTCGGGGTCGATGCCGGGTGCGCAGTCGACGGCCGGCAGTCCGGCCGCGACGGTGTGGCCGACGGCCCGGCCGCAGGTGGCGACGAGGACGTCGTGGCCTGCGGCGCGGAACGCCTGGGCCAGCGGGACCATCGGGTAGAGCAGCCCGAAGAAGGGGGGCCCGGCGAACAGGACACGCATCGACTACCTGCTTTCTCTCCCGACGGACCGTCAAGACGGTTACGGGTCACGGGTGGTGCGGCGGCACGGCTGAAACGGGCGGGGCACGACTGCATGTGCGCCAGGTCACACACTCCGAGTGGCGATCCGGCACTTAGGTAAGCCTAAGCTAACCACGTGCTCAGCAGGTCAACAACGTCCCCCGGCTGGCTACGCAGGCTCGGTGCCGCGTGCCGGCACCACCCCCGACTCCTTTTCGCGGTCGCCGTGAGTTCCGTTTTCGGCACCGGACTTGAAGCGGTCGGTCCACTGCTGGCCCGGCTCGGCGTCGACGACGCCGTGGCCGGGCACACCGACCGCATCGGCTGGCTCGCCGCCGCGATGGCGGGCCTCGCGCTGGTCCAGTTCGCCGCCGAGTTCACCCGCCGCTACGCCGCCGGGAAACTCGCCCTCGGCGTCCAGCACCGGCTGCGTACCCAGGTGTTCGACTCCCTCCAGCGCCTGGACGGCGTCAAACAGGACGCACTGCGCACCGGCCAGGTGGTCTCCCGCGCCAACAGCGATCTGACACAGGTGCAGATCATGCTCGGGATGCTGCCGATCCCGCTCGGCACCTCGGCCCTCTTCCTCGTCGCCGTCGGCGCGATGCTGTGGCTGTGCGCCCCGCTCGCCCTGGTCGCGCTGACCGTGGTGCCCCTCACCGCGTGGGCCGCCGCCCGCAGCCGCGCCCGGCTCGTACCCGCCACCCGCGCGGCCCAGGCCGGCGCCGCCCAGGTCGCCGAGCAGGTCGAGGAGGCCGTCACCGGCGTACGGGTGGTCAAGGGCTTCGGCCAGGAGGACCGCGAGACCGACCGGCTGGCGCGCGCCGCCCGCGGCCTGTTCGGGCGGCGGATGCGGGTCGCCCGCATCCAGGCCGGCGCCACCGCCACCCTCGCGGCCCTGCCCGCCCTCGGCCAGGTCGGCGTGCTCGCCCTCGGCGGCTGGCTGGCGCTGCGCGGCACCATCGGACTGGGCACCTTCCTCGCCTTCGCCGCCTACATGGCGCTGCTGGCCGGGCCCGCCCGGCTGTTCGCCAGCTTCCTGGTCACCGCCCAGCAGGCGCGCGCCGCCGCCGAGCGGGTCAACGAACTCATCGACGCCCGGCCCGACATCACCGAACCCGCCGACCCGGTGGCCCTGCCCGCCGGTCCGGTCGGCCTGGAACTGCGCGACGTACGCTTCGGGTACGCGCCCAGCGACCCGGTGCTCGACGGCGTGTCACTGACCGTACGGCCCGGCGAGACCCTGGCCCTGGTCGGCCCGTCGGGCTCCGGCAAATCCACCGTCTCGCTGCTGCTCCCCCGCTTCTACGACCCGCAGGCCGGCTCCGTACACGTCGGACCGCCCGGCGCGGCCCCCGACGTGCGCGAACTGTCCCTCGCCGACCTCCGTGCCACCATCGGCGTGGTCTTCGAAGAGCCCTTCCTGTTCTCGTGCCCGGTCCGCGACAACATCGCCTACGGCCGCCCGGACGCCACCGACGAGCAGGTCAGGGCCGCCGCCGAGGCCGCCGAGGCGCACGGGTTCATCGACGCGCTGCCCGACGGATACGCCACCGAGGTCGGCGAGCGCGGACTGACCCTCTCCGGCGGGCAGCGGCAGCGTGTGGTGCTGGCCCGCGCCCTGCTGGCCGACCCGCGCGTCCTGGTCCTGGACGACGCGACGTCCGCCGTGGACGCGGCCACCGAGGCCGCCATCCACCGCACGCTGAGCGCCGTCACCGGCGACCGTACGACCCTGCTGATCGCGCACCGCCGCTCCACCCTCCAGCTCGCCGACCGCATCGCCGTCCTCGACGAGGGCCGGGTGGTGGACACCGGCACCCAGGAGGAACTGACGGCACGCTGCCCGCTGTTCCGCGAACTCCTGGCCGGACCCGGCGACTCCCTCGACGTACGGGTCACCGCCGATCCGCACACCGGCGACCGGGGCGTCACCCCGGAACTCTGGCCCGAGCCCCCCGCCGACGCGGCCCGCGACACGGCGGAGGAGACCGCCGAGGACCCGCGCCTGGAGGAAGCCCGGCTGCGCGCCCCCGACCCCGACGCCCGCTTCCGGCGGCTGCTCGCCCCCGTACGCGCCGCCCTGCTGCTCGGCCTGCTCCTCGTCGTCGCCGACTCCCTCGCCTCCCTCGCGCTGCCCCTCCTCGTACGGCACGGCCTGGACGCCGGCGCCGGCGCGGGCGACGGCGGCGCGCTCGCCGCCACCGCCCTGACCGCGCTGCTCGTCGTCGCCCTCGGCTGGGGCGTGCTCACCCTCCAGGCACGCATCACCCGGCGGGCCGGGGAACGGGTGCTGTACGGACTACGGGTGAAAACCTTCGCCCACCTCCAGCGGCTCGGCCTGGACTTCTACGAGCGGGAACGCGGCGGCCAGATCATGACCGCCATGGTCAACGACATCGACGCGCTCTCCGCCTTCCTCCAGACCCACCTGCTGACCTCGGTGGCCGCCCTGGCCACCCTGTGCGGCGCGGTGGTGGCGATGCTCGCCGTCGACCTGCCGCTGGCCCTGACGGCGCTCGCACTCGTCCCGCTGATCGCCGTGGCCACCGCCGTCTTCTGGCGGCTGTCCTCCGCGGCCTACACCGACGCCCGCAAACGCGTCGGCGAGGTCAACTCCAGCCTCCAGGAGAACGTCTCGGGGCTGCGCGTCGCCCAGTCACAGAGCCGCGAGGGCAAGACCGCCGAGGCGTTCGGCAAGCTCTCCGAGAACTACCGCGCCGCCCGGCTGCGCGCCCAGCGCTACGCCGCCGTGTACTTCCCGTGCGTCAACCTCACCGCCGAACTCGCCAAGGCCACCGTCCTGCTCTTCGGCGCGTACCGGGTCGCGGACGGCGGCCTCAGCCCCGGCGTCCTCGTCGCCTTCACCCTCTTCCTGGGCATGTTCTTCTCGCCCATCCAGCAGCTCTCGCTCGCCTTCGACAGCTACCAGCAGGCATCCGTCGGCCTGCGCCGCACGTTGCAACTGCTGCGCGCCACGCCCTCGGTACGGCCCGCCGCCGACCCCGTACCCGTACCGGACCGGCTGCACGGGCCGGTCGAACTGCGCGCGGCCACCCTCCGCTACCCGGGCGCCGAGCAGCCGTCGCTGGACCGGATCAGCCTGCGCATCGAGCCCGGCGAGACCGTCGCGCTCGTCGGCGAGACCGGGGCCGGCAAGTCCACCGTGGTCAAGCTGCTCGCCCGCTTCCACGACCCGACCGAAGGCCAGGTGCTGGTGGACGGCGTGGACATCCGCGCCTACGACCCGCCCGCGTACCGGCGGCTGCTGGGCGTCGTCCCCCAGGAAGCCCACCTGTTCACCGGCGACATCGCCGGCAACGTCCGCTACGGCCGCCCCGAGGCCACCGACCAAGAGGTCGAGGCAGCCGTGCGGGCCGTGGGCGCGCTGCCCGCGGTGGCCGCCCAGCCGTACGGCTTCCGCCAGCCCGTCGGCGAACGCGGACAGCGGCTGTCCGCCGGGCAGCGCCAGCTCGTCGCACTGGCCCGCGCCCACCTCGTCGGCCCCGGCCTGCTGCTTCTGGACGAGGCGACCGCCGCCCTCGACCCGGCCACCGAACGCACCGTGCTGGACGCCGGGGACCGGCTGGCCGACGGCCGCACCACCGTCCTGGTCGCCCACCGCCTGGCCACCGCCGCACGGGCGGACCGGATCGTCGTCCTGGACGCCGGGCGGATCGCCGAGGAGGGCACCCACCAGCAGCTCCTCGACGCCGGCGGCCGGTACGCCCGGCTGTGGCGGCACCACGCCCCGTCCGCCGCCGAACCCGCCCCCCTCACCCAAGGATGACCCCCTCATGAAGGCACTTGTCCTCTCCGGAGGCACCGGCAGCAGGCTGCGTCCCATCACCCACACCGCCGCCAAACAGCTCGTCCCCGTCGCCAACAAGCCGGTGCTCTTCTACGGCATCGAATCGCTGGTCGCCGCGGGCGTCACCGACATCGGCATCATCGTCGGCGACACCGCGGCGGAGATCCGCACGGCCGTGGGCGACGGCTCCCGCTTCGGGGCACGCGTCACCTACCTCCCCCAGGAGCAGCCCCTGGGCCTCGCGCACGCCGTCCTGATCGCCCGCGACTGGCTCGGCGACGACGACTTCGTGATGTACCTGGGCGACAACTTCGTGGTCGGCGGCATCACCGAACTCGTCGACGAGTTCCGGCAGTCCCGCCCCGACGCCCGCATCCTGCTCACCAAGGTCCCCGACCCCAGCGCCTTCGGCGTCGCCGAACTCAGCCCCGAAGGCCGCGTCGTACGCCTGGAGGAGAAGCCCAGCGAGCCGCGCAGCGACCTGGCCCTGGTCGGCGTCTACCTCTTCACACCCGGCGTGCATGACGCCGTACGGGCCATCGAGCCCTCCGCGCGCGGCGAACTGGAGATCACCGACGCCCTCCAGTGGCTGGTCGACGCCGGCCGCACCGTGCAGTCCACGGTCATCTCCGGCTACTGGAAGGACACCGGCAACGCCACCGACATGCTGGAGGTCAACCGCACCGTACTGGAGAGCCTGCCGCCCGCCGTCCTCGGCGAGGTGGACGACGCCAGCGAACTGGTGGGCCGGGTCCGCGTCGAGGCCGGGGCCAGCGTCGTACGGTCCCGGATCGTGGGACCGGCCCTCATCGGCGCGGGCAGCGTCGTCCGCGACTCCTACATCGGCCCCTCCACCTCCGTCGCCGGCGGCTGTGTGATCAGCGGCAGCGAGGTGGAGTTCTCCATCGTCCTGGACGACTCCCGCATCGAGAACGCCGGCCGGATCGAGGGCTCGCTCATCGGCCGCATGGTCCGCATGAGCGGCGCGGACCGCGCGCCCCGCGCGCACCGCCTGGTGCTCGGCGACCACAGCCAGGTGCAGATAGCGCCCTAGCCAGGTGCAGACAACGCCCTCAGAACCAGGCCACGCGCACCTCCCCGTCCCCCCATTTCCCTGTTCTTGGACTGACGCCTTGAGAATCCTCGTCACCGGCGGGGCCGGCTTCATCGGCTCCCACTTCGTCCGCACCCTGCTCACCCCCGAAGGCCCGGGCGACGGCACCGGACCGCACGTCGTCACCGTGCTCGACGCCCTGACCTACGCGGGCGACCGCGCCAACCTCCGGCCCGTTGCGGACGACCCGCGGTACACCTTCGTGCACGGCGACATCCGCGACCGGCCGCTGGTGGACGACCTGCTGGCCGAACACGACGCGGTGGTGCACTTCGCCGCCGAGTCGCACGTGGACCGTTCCATCGCGGGCGGCACCGACTTCGCCGCCACCAACGTCCTGGGGACCCAGATCCTCCTGGAGTCCGCGGTACGCCACCGCATCGCCCGCTTCGTACACGTCTCCACCGACGAGGTGTACGGCTCGATCGCGGACGGCTCCTGGACCGAGGACGAACCCCTGGCCCCCAACTCCCCCTACTCCGCCTCCAAGGCAGGCTCCGACCTCCTGGCCCTGGCCCACCACCGCACCCACGGCCTGGACGTGTCGGTGACCCGCTGCTCCAACAATTACGGCCCCTACCAGCACCCCGAGAAGGTCATCCCGCTGTTCATCAGCCGGCTGCTGGCGGGCGGGCGCGTCCCGCTGTACGGCGACGGGCTCCACGTACGCGACTGGCTGCACGTCGACGACCACTGCCACGCCCTGCGCCTGGTCCTCGAAGGCGGCCGGCCCGGCGAGGTCTACAACATCGGCGGCGGCACCGAACTCAGCAACAGGGACCTCACCGAACGCCTCCTCGCCGCCTGCGGCGCCGGCTGGGACCGGGTCGACCACGTCACCGACCGCAAGGGCCACGACCGGCGCTACTCCGTCGACTGGACCAAGATCCGTACCGAGCTGGGCTACGTCCCCCGCCACTCCTTCGAGGACGGGCTCGCCGAAACCATCGCCTGGTACCGCGACCGCCCAGACCGGTGGGCGCCCCCGGCCCCGGCGCTCGGGGGTGCCGCCCAATGAACCGCTGGCTGATCACCGGCGCGAGCGGCATGCTCGGCCGCGAAATATGCCGCCTCCTGGCCGCCGAGGGCGAGTGCGCGCTCCCCATGGACCGCCGGTCCCTCGACCTCACCGACACCCTCGCCGTGCAGTCCGCCCTGCGCCGCGTCCGGCCCGCCGTGGTCGTCAACTGCGCCGCGTACACCGACGTGGACGCCGCCGAGACCCACGAGGAGCAGGCACACCGCATCAACGCCGACGCGGTACGCGGCCTCGCCCGCGCCTGCGCCCGCAGCGGCGCCCGGCTGCTGCACGTCTCCACCGATTACGTCTTCGCGGGTGACGCCACCACCCCGTACACCGAAGGCGCGCCGACCGGCCCCCGTACCGCCTACGGCCGCAGCAAACTCGCCGGGGAACAGGCCGTCCTCGCCGAACTGCCGCACACCGGCACCGTCGTACGCACCGCCTGGCTGTACGGCGCCCACGGCCGCAACTTCGTCCGGACCATGGCCGAACGCGCCGCACGCGGCGCCACCGTGCACGTCGTCGACGACCAGACGGGCCAGCCCACCCCGGCCCGCGACGTCGCCGAACGGCTGCTCACCCTGGGCCGCGGCCCCGCCCGCCCCGGCGTCTTCCATGCCACCACCGGCGGACGGACCACCTGGTACGGGCTGGCCCGCGAGGTCTACCGGCTGGCAGGCGCCGACCCCGACCACGTCCGGCCCACCGACAGCACCACCCTGGACCGGCCCGCCCGCCGCCCCGCCTGGAGCGTGCTGGGCCACGACCGCTGGGCCGCCGCCGGTCTGCCCGCGCCCCGGAACTGGCACGACGCCCTCGCCACCGAGTTCGCCGCTGTGACCGCGACGCTGGAAGGAGCCGCCTCATGCGCCCGCTGAGCATAGAAGGAGCCTGGGTCCGCGAACCCTTCGTCCACCGGGACGACCGCGGGTCCTTCCACGAGTGGTTCACCCAGCCGGAGTTCACCGGAGCCACCGGCCGCTCCCCGGTCCTGGCCCAGGCCAACTGCTCAGTCTCCCGCCGCGGCGTACTGCGCGGCGTGCACTTCAGCGAGGTGCCGCCCGGCCAGGCCAAGTACGTCACCTGCGTACGCGGAGCCGTACTGGACGTGGTGGTGGACCTGCGGACCGGCTCCCCCACCTACCGCGCATGGGAGGCCGTCCCTCTGGACGAGGACGGCCTGAGCGCCGTGTACCTCTCCGAAGGACTCGGCCACGCCTTCCTGGCCCTGACGGACGACGCCACTGTCGTCTACCTGTGCTCCACCGGCTACCAGCCGCGCCGCGAACACGGCATCCACCCGCTGGACCCCGCCCTGGGCATCGACTGGCCGGCCGGTGTCACCCCGCTGCTGTCCGCCAAGGACGCCGCCGCGCCCACCCTGGCGGAGGCCGAGCGGCAGAGCCTGCTGCCCTCGTACGAGGAGTGCGTACGCCACCGGGCAGCCGTCCGGGAAGGCACCGCCGCGTGACGACGACCGCGACCGCGGCGCGCACCGGCGCACCCGCCCCGGAAACCAAGGCCGCACCGCCCGCCGGGCGCCGCGTACTGCGGACCGGCGGGCTGCTGCTGGGCCTGGCACTGCTGGCCGCCGTGGTGCTGGCGAGCATCGCCGTGGGCGCCAAGGCCATCCCCCTCGACCAGGTGTGGCACGGCCTGTTCGGGCCGACCGGCACCGCCGACGACCGGATCGTGCGCGAACTGCGTCTGCCGCGTACCGCCCTGGGCGTCGCGGCGGGCGCCGCCCTCGGACTGGCCGGCGCCGTGATGCAGTCCCTCACCCGCAACCCGCTGGCCGACCCCGGACTCCTCGGCGTCAACGCGGGCGCCTCCGCCGCCGTCGTCACCGCGATCAGCGTGCTGGGCATCACCTCCTTCACCGGCTACCTGTGGTTCGCGCTGGCCGGCGCCGGCGTGGCGGCCGTCCTGGTCAACACGCTCGGCGGCAGCCGGGCCGCCACCCCCGTACGCCTGGCTCTCGCGGGCACCGCCGTCAACGCCGCCCTCTTCGGCTACGTCAACGGACTGCAACTGGCCGACCTGGGCGCCCTGGAGACCATGCGGCACTGGTCGATCGGCACCCTCACCGGTCGCCGCGGCGACCTGCTGCCGACCGCGCTGCCGTTCCTGCTGGCCGGCGCCGTCCTCGCGCTCGCGGTGGCCCGCCCGCTGAACGCGGTCGCCCTGGGCGAGGACACCGCCCGCTCCCTCGGCGCCCGGCTGGGCCGCACCCGGGTGCTGTCCATCGCCGCCATCACCCTGCTGTCCGGCGCCGCCACCGCCGTCTGCGGACCGATCGGCTTCATCGGGCTGATGATCCCGCACGCGGTACGGGCCTTCTGCGGCCCCGACAACCGGTGGCTGTTCCCCTACTGCGCCGTCTTCGCGCCGGTCCTGCTCCTGGGATCGGACATCATCGGCCGGGTGCTGGTGCCGCCGGCCGAGATCGAGGTCGGCGTGGTCACCGCGTTCTGCGGCGGCCTGCTCTTCATCCACCTCGTACGACGGCGGAAGGTGGCCCAGCTGTGACCGCCGTACGCACCCCCACCGCGCGCCGCACGGCGCCGCGGCCCACCGTCCTGCGCACCCGCGGCGGACTGTCCCTCCGGCTGGGCCGCCGGGCCCTGCTGGTCTGCGCGGCACTGGCGCTGACCGGAGCCCTGGTGGCCGTCCTGTCCCTGGGCATGGGCAGCTACCGCCTCGGCCCCGCCGAAGTCCTCGCCACCCTCTTCGGGGACGGCCCGCCCGGCGCCGGCTTCGTCGTGGTGGACCTGCGGCTGCCCCGGGTACTGGACGGGCTGCTGGCCGGATTCGCGATGGGCATGAGCGGCGCGGTCTTCCAGTCGCTGGCCCGCAACCCGCTCGGCAGCCCCGACATCATCGGCTTCGGCAGCGGGGCTTCGGCCGGCGCCCTGGTCTCCGTCATCCTCCTGGAGGCCGGGACCGCGCAGATCGCCCTCGGCGCGGTACTCGGCGGCCTGGCCACCGCCGCCGCCGTCTACCTGCTGGCCTGGCGGCGCGGCGTGCACGGCTACCGCCTGGTACTCGTCGGCATCGGCGGCTCGGCGGTCCTGGGATCGCTCACCAGCTACCTGTACGTACGGGCCGACATCGGCAAGGCCGCCGAAGCCGCCACCTGGATGATCGGCAGCCTCAACGGCCGCGGCTGGTCCGACGTGAGCGTGGCCGCGCTCGGCGTCGTCGCCCTGGTACCCGCCGTCCTGGTCCTGGCCCGCCGGCTCTCCCTGCTGGAGATGGGCGACGACACGGCGGCGGCACTCGGCGTCGCCCCCGAACGCAGCCGCCTGGCCCTCCTCGCCACCGGCACCGGACTGACGGCGCTCGCCGTCGCCGCCGCGGGCCCCATCCCCTTCGTCGCGCTCGCCGCACCCCAACTGGCCCGCCGCCTCACCCGCTCCCCGGGCCCCAACGTCCTGCCCGCGGCCTGGATGGGCGCCGTACTGGTCACCCTCGCCGACTGGGCGGCCCAGCGCGTCTCCGGTACGGGCATCCTGCCGGTGGGCGTGATCACGGGCGTGGGCGGGGGCGTGTATCTGGCCTGGCTGCTGTTCTTGGAGCGGAGGTCGGGGAAGTTGTGAGGGTGGGGGTGGGGGCTGGCGTGCGGTGGGGCGGGGGCTGGTGGGTGGTGCCGGGGGCCGGTGGGCGGGGTGCCGCGCGTCAGAGCTGTTCCGGGCGGCGTTCCGTCAGGCCGTACTTCTGCGCGATCGGGTTCCACAGCTTCGCCGCCTGCTGCTTGGCCTTCGTGGCCCGGCCGCTGTCCGCGTTGCCCTTGGCGGGCTCCTTGCCGCCCTTGGCCTTGCCCTTGGGGCAGCCGTCCTTGCCCTTCACCTGGCCCGCCCAGGCCGCGTAGTGGTTGTCGGCCGAGGCGGAGGACTTCCACGCCTCGTTGAGCGCGGCGGTCAGCTCGCCACTGCCGGGCAGCTTGTCGACGGGGAGCTTGGCCAGCCTGCCCACCAGGTCGTCGCGCTGCTTAGCGGCGTCCCGGAGGTCCTTCGCCGCGCCGTCGAGGTTGTCGCACGTCTTGATGCTCTTGACCGCGCCGATCACCGCGGCACGGCTGTTGTTGCTGTCCTTCAGGAGCGCGTCGAGGTCCTTGGCCTGCGCGGCCACCGGGTCGGCTGACGGCGGCGGCTGCTCGGCGTCCTTGCCGTCCGCGTCGTCCTTCGCCGCGCCGGGCGCCCCGCCGGTCTCCTGCTTCTTCTCGGCGGGGCCGTCGTCACCGCCGCCGCTGAGCGCCCAGCCGACGCCGAGACCGGCGCCCGCCAGAGCCACCACGGCCACACCGATGATCACCGCGGGCGCGATGCGCCGACGACGGCCGCCACCGTCCTGCTCCTGGCCCGCGTGCGGCGCGTACTGGTCGAACTGCTGCCGGCCCCCGAAGGGCGGCTGCCCGTACGGACCCTGCGGCGGCTGCCCCGGCTCGTCGAAGCGGGGCAGCTGCGCGGTGGCGTCCGGAACGCCGCCCGGTGCTCCGGCCGGGGCGGCACCTGCGGGGCCGGAACGGAACAGGCCCTCGAACTCGGCCGGAGTCGCACGGTCACCGGCTGCTCCGGGCTGTACGCCGAAGGGCGCGCCGGGCGGCGGCGTGGGAGTACCGGCGCCGATCGGCGGTATGAGCTGGGTGGCCTCGGAGTCGGCACCGGCTCCGGCGGGTCCGGGTTGGGCAGCTCCGGGCTGCGGGCCGTTCGGCTTGATCGCGCGCAGCGTACGGGTGGACTCACTGGGCGTTTCGGGACGTATGCCCGCGGGGCCGCCGGCACCGGCTTCCGGCGGCAGCGGCGCGGAGCCGGGCATCGGGCCGGGTCCGCCGGGCTGGCCGGGCTGGGGGTTTCCGCCCGGGTTGCCCGGCTGGGCCTGTTGCGCCTGCCGTGCCCGCTGCCCACCGATGGGGCGCAGCAGCGCGGTCGATTCCGGGTCACCGGCGGCGGGCGGCATCGGCGTGGCGGCCTGCGGGGCGGCGGGGACGAGCTGGCCGTGCGGCGCCTGCTGCGCTCCGGGCTGTCCGGCGGGCTGCCCAGCGGACTGTCCGGCGGGCGGCGCACCGGCCGGGCCGCCGACCTGCGGGTCGAACGGGGATATCAGCGCGGTGGCTTCCATGTCCGGCATATCCGGAGCAGCGGCCTGACCCGGCTGTGCGGGATTCTGCTGAGGCGGGGCCTGCGGGGGAAGGGGCATCGCGGCCGGGGGCTGCTGCTGGAACGGGGGCTGCTGCTGTGGCGACTGCGGTGACTGCTGCGGCGGCTGCTGGGCGAAGTACTCCTGGCCGTACGGCTGCTGCTGGGCGGGCGGCGATTGCTGGCCGTACTGCGGCTTCTGCCCGTACGGCTGCTGGCCCTCCCCGAACGGCGGCTGCTGACCGTAGGACTGCGGGCCTGGCGACTGCTGCGGGCCAGGCATCTGCTGCCCAGGGGCCCCCTGCCCGGGCGCCTGCTGCCCACCGTACGGCTGCCCTTGGAACGCCTGCCCTGGACCCGGCTGCCCCTGAACGGGCTGCCCTTGCCCCGGCTGGCCTTGCCCCGACTGGCCCTGAACCGGCTGTCCGCCCGGCGCCTGCTGCTGCTCAGGCCCCCAAGGCTGCCCCCACGGCTGGCCCGCGGGCGGCGAAGCCTGCTGGCCGGGGACCCACGGATCACCGTGAGCGGGCAGCACAACGCCCTCTCGCGCGGGCTCGCCCGCAGGATTGTGCGGGTCGTTGCCCTGTCCGCTCTGGGTCACCGGGACTCCTACGATCTGCTGACTTACGGAAGCGTCGGCTCACGCTACCGGGTCGCCGTCACGTTCGACCATGTCCCCTGGTCACCACCCACCCGAGACGCCCCACAAGGGCCTTCCAGGCCCTCCTGGGGCCCTTCCAGGACTCCTGTGACACCTCGGGAGGGTGCCGGGCGGGCCTTTCGCGGCCCGCCCGGCACGGAAGGACGAGGCGGCCCGGGCGCCGAACCGGCCCTCCCCCGGCTGCCACGGGCCGCGAATCCGTTACGCGGCTGCCCGCAATTCCAGCCGGGCACCGAACTCCCGCACCACCGGCTCGTCCCGGTACGGCTCCAGCCGCAGCTGGAAGTCCTCCAGATACTCCGCGCCCCGGTTGGACCGCAGCCCGCTCAGCAACTCGACGGCCTGGGTGCCCGTATGACAGGCATGTTCGATCTCGCGCTGCTGGACCTGCGCACTGGCCAGCAGCACCAGCCCGATGGCTCGGCGCCGCGCCCGCCCTTCGGGATGCCCGTCCACCGCTTCCTGCGCGCGCTGGCGGGCCGCGCCCGCCTGCCCCAAGTCACGATGGCAGTGTGCGAGTTCGTCGGCGAGATAGGCCTCGTCGAAGTGCGAGATCCACGCCGGGTCGTCACCGACGCCCGTACCGGCCGATCCGCCGGCACGTTCCATGGCGCCCACGGCCCGGCCCGCCACGAGCTGGAAGGCCCGCGCGTCCCCCATCAGCGCGTGCCCGCGCGCTTCCGCCGCGAAGAACATCGCCTCCGCGCGCGGCGTGACGTGCCCGCGCGCGCCTTCCTGCGCGGCCTTCGCGAGCTGCGCGATCTCCCGGGGGTTGCCCAGCGAGGCGGCGAGATGGCTCATGCTGGCGGCCAGCACGTACCCCCCGTAACCACGGTCACCGGCCGCCTGCGCCAGCCGCAGCGCCTGGATGTAGTAGCGCTGGGCCAGCCCTGGCTGCCCGGTGTCGACGGCCATGTAACCGCCCAGTTCGGTCAGCCGGGCGACCGCCGCGAACAGTTCGCGGCCGACCGCTTCCCGGTACGAGCCGGCCAGCAGCCCGGAGACGACGCTGTTGAGGTAGTGGACGACGACCGGCCGGACGTGGCCGCTGCCGTAGCGGTGGTCCAGTTCGCCGAGAGCCGTGGTCATGGCACGTACGGCTTCGACGTCCGAGATGCCCACCCGCGCCCCGGCGTTGCGCGCCACCTGCGGGTCGGCGCTGGTGATGAGCCAGTCACGGCTCGGTTCGACCAGCGCGGAGGCGGCCACGGTGGAGCCGCTGAGGAAGTCGCGCCGGCCGACGTCGCTACGCCACAGCTCACAGACCTGTTCGATGGCGCCGAGCACGGTGGGCGAGAACTGCAGGCCCACACCGGACGCGAGGTTCTTGCCGTCGGCCATCCCGATTTCGTCGATGGTGACCGTACGCCCCAGTTTCCGCCCCAGCGCCTCCGCGATGATGGCGGGGGCCCGGCCGCGCGGCTGCTGGCCGCGCAGCCAGCGGGCTACGGAGGTCTTGTCGTAGCGCAGGTCGAGGCCGTGTTCGGCGCCGCACATGTTGACGCGGCGGGCGAGTCCGGCGTTGGAACAGGCGGCTTCCTGAATGAGCGCCTGCAGCCGTTCGTTCGGCTGCCGCGCGACGAGTGGCCTGGCGGCCATGCTGCACCCCCTGATTACTGCTGCGCGTTCACCAGCGAACGCCGTACCCGTTGATCAATTCCCCGCGCATATGCCGGATATCCGGGATATCTCAGATGTGCGTCATGTCCGCTGAAGCCTTGACATTCCCGGGTGATGGCGGTCGGACCGGCCGGCCGGCGGATCGCTCCGCCGGATTGCGGTGTTCCGGCAGGTCCTGCCGCTGTGCTCCCGGGCCCTGCCGCATGGGCTCGGCTTCTGCTGTCTGCTGCCTGCTCCGGTCGTCGGTGGGACGGTGGTTTCGGGGAATCGACGGAACCGGGGTACGCCGTGCGGTACCCGCGTCCTGCTCGCGGCGCCGCCGCGCCGTACGGTCCCGGCGTTCGCTCCGGGGGCCGTGCCGACTGTGCCGCGGCCTGCCGCCGGGCGGCCTCTCCGCCCGTCACGCAGGTGGCTACCCGTTCTCCGGGCGCTCCCCCGCACGCGCCCCCAACCATGCTTCCATGCGCCCCACGTGCGGGAACGATGCGCCGGGGCGGTGCACGTGTCGGCCGTAACCCTTGGTGACAAGGGAAGTTGTCCACCACGTGGAAGACACCATCGGAGTCACAGGAGCCTCTCAGGTCCCCGCACAGCGTGGCGAGCTGTTGATCGAAACTGCGGTGCGTTACGCGGAAGAGCGGCATTGGGACGTCTTGCCCGGCGCATGGCTGGAGGACGAGGGGGAAGTGCCGCGCTGCTCGTGCGGCGCGGCCGACTGCGCCGCGCCCGGCGCGCACCCCACCGTCCCGGGCTGGGCCGGCCACGCCACGGGCAGTGCGACGGCCGCCCGCCGCCTGTGGAGCAGGAACCCGCGCGCCTCGATCCTGCTGCCGACGGGCCGTACGTTCGAGGCGCTGGACGTGCCCGAGACGGCCGGCTGCCTGGCCCTGGCCCGGATGGAGCGGATGGACCTGCCTCTCGGCCCGGTGACCCGCACCCCGGACCGCCGGATGCTCTTCTTCGTCCTTCCCGGCGCCCTGGTCAAGGTGCCCGACCTGGTACGGCACCTGGGCTGGCCGCTCGCTTCGCTGGACCTCGTCACCCGCGGCGAGGGCGACTACGTCGCCGCGCCGCCGACGCGCGTGGGGGCGCACGGAGCGGTGCAGTGGGTACGCCAGCCCACCGCCGCCAACCGGTGGCTGCCGGACGCCGAGGAGCTGATCAGCCCCCTGGCGTACGCCTGCGGGCGGGAGGCAGCGGCGGCACGCGGGCGGTGAAGGCGGCCGCTGCCCGGCACCGGCCGCGCAGCCGCAGCCGCGGCCGTGCGGGACGCGCCCGCAGCGCCGTTGCCCCGCACCCGTACCCCGCACCCGTACCCCGCGCGTGTGCGCCGGGCGCGTACCGCGTCGCGCACGCCCCTCCCCTCACCGCACGCCGTTTCCCACACCGCACGCCCCTGACCCCGCCGCGCGCTCCCTCCGTCGCACCGTTGCCCGGCCGTGCGGCCGCACCGGCCCCGTCGCACATCCGCCCGTATCGTGGTCCGCAAGGACGGGGGCCCGACCGGCCCCTGCGGGGACGTGGAAGGGCAGAACCGGTGGCCAACGATCCGGAACACATCGACCAGTCGACAGGCGCGGTCACCCCACCGGGCGGTCCGTCCGCGCGAACGGACGGCACGGTTTTGCCCGCCGTGCGCGTCCAGGGGCTGTGGAAGAAGTACGGCGAGCAGGTCGCCGTGGCGGGCATCGACCTGACGCTGCCCGCGGGCCGGTTCATCGGCCTGGTCGGCCCGAACGGCGCGGGCAAGACCACCACCCTCTCCATGGTGACCGGCCTGCTCCGCCCGGACGCCGGACAGGTGGAGATCGGCGGCCACGACGTGTGGCACGACCCGGTCGCGGTGAAGTCCCGTATCGGCGTACTGCCCGAGGGCCTGCGCCTGTTCGAGCGGCTGTCCGGACGCGAACTCCTGGCCTACATCGGGCGGCTGCGGGGGCTGCCCGGTGCCGAGGTCGACAAGCGCGCGGACCAGCTGCTGGAGGTACTGGACCTGTCCGGCGCCCAGAACAAGCTCGTCGTCGACTACTCGACCGGCATGCGCAAGAAGATCGGCCTGGCGGCGGCGCTGCTGCACAACCCCGAGGTCCTCTTCCTGGACGAGCCGTTCGAGGGCGTCGACCCGGTGTCCGCGCAGACCATCCGCGGCGTACTGGAGCGCTACACCTCCTCCGGGGCCACCGTCATCTTCTCCAGCCATGTGATGGAGCTGGTGGAGTCGCTGTGCGACTGGGTGGCGGTGATGGCCGGCGGCCGCATCCGGGCGGACGGCCCGATCGCCGAGGTGCGCGGTGCGGCGCCGTCCCTCCAGGACGCGTTCCTCGAACTGGTCGGCGCCAACGGCCGCGCCGCCGGGCAGAACCTGGACTGGCTGGGCGGCGGGGGCGCCCGATGACCGCCTCCCCCACCTCCGCCACGACCGCCCGCACACCGTCCGGCACGCCGCACCCGGGCGCGGGCACGTCACTGACCCCGGTCTTCATCCGCCTCAAGCTGTCCCTGCTGCGCAACGGCCTGCGCCAGTCGTCCGGCCGGACCGTCGCCTACGTGGCGTCACTCGTGCTGTCCCTGCTGTGCGCGGCGGGCGTCCTGCTCGGCCTGATCGCCCTGCGGAACGTCGAGCACGCGGGCGCGCTGGGCGTACTGCTCGCCGCGGTGCTGACACTGGGCTGGGCGGCGATGCCGCTGTTCTTCCCGTCGGGTGACGAGACCCTCGACCCGACCCGGCTGGTCATGCTGCCGCTGCGGCCCCGGCCGCTGATCGGCTCGCTGCTGGTCACGTCGCTCGTGGGCGTCGGACCGGTCTTCACACTGGCGCTGGCCGTCGGCTCGGTGATCATGATGGCGCACAGCGCGGCCGCCGCGGTCGTCGGCGTGCTCGCCGTCGTCCTGGTCGTCCTGGTGTGCGTGGCGCTGGCCAGGGCCGTCGCCACCGCCAACGTACGGCTGCTGACCAGCCGCCGCGGCCGCGACCTCGCCGTACTGAGCGGCCTGTTCGTCGCCATCGGCGCCCAGGGCGTGAACATCGGCGCGCAGAAACTCTTCGGCCCGGGCGCCGGACTGTCCACCCTGGAGCCCGTGTCCGACATCCTGCGCTGGGTGCCGCCCGCCTCGGCCGTGGACGCGGTCCGTGCGGCGAGCGAGGGCTCGTACGGGCGTGCCGTACTGGGCCTGGCACTCGCCGTGGTGGCGCTCGGCCTGCTGCTGTGGTGGTGGGCGCGCACCCTGACCACGGTGATGACCTCGCCCGACTCCTCCACCCTCCAGGCCGTCGAGCAGGACAGCGCGCGCAAGCAGCGCTCCTCGGGCGGCGGCCTGCAGCGGCTGCTGCCGGAGAGCCGTACGGGCACCGTCATCCTGCGGATGATGCGCTACGCGTGGCGCGACCCGAAGTCCAAGATGTCGTGGGCGATGGCGTTCGGTGTCGGCCTCCTCGTCCCGGTCGTCTCCGCACTCCAGGGCGGCGGCAGCATCTACACGGCGTTCTCGGCGTCGACCCTGCTGGGAATGCAGATGTACAACCAGTTCGGGCAGGACACCTCGGCGTTCTGGATGGTCGCCTCGACGATCTCCACGCCCCGCGACGCCTACGCGGAACTGCGCGCCCGGGGGCTGGGACTGGCCCTGATCGGCGTGCCGTTCGTGACGCTGGTCGTGATCGGCTCGGCCGCCTTCCTCGGGCCGTGGTCCGCGTTCTTCGATGTCTACGGGCTGTCGCTGGCCCTGCTCGGCGCCCTGGTGGCGACCGGCGCGATGGCCTCGGCCCTGTTCCCGTACTCGATCCCCGCGGAGAGCAACAAGAACATCGCCCCCGGTCAGGGCGCCATCGCCTGGTTCAGCCTGTTCGGCGGAATGCTGGCGAGCGGCGTGCTGGCCGCCCCGATGATCGCGCTCCTGGTGTGGCTGCACGTGGCGGGCCTGCACAGCCTGCTGTGGCTGATGCTGCCCGTGGGAGCGGCGTACGGGGTCGGCATCGCGCTCCTGGGGATGCGGGTGGCGGCGCCGCGGGTGGCGGCGCGGCTGCCGGAGATTCTGGGGGCGGTCAGCAAGGGGTGAGGGGGCGTACGGCCGCCGTTCCGGCTCTCGCCGGTCCGTGCCGGCCCTTGCCGACTTGACCTCAAGTTAACTTCAGGCCGGAGGGTGTGGGTGATCGGCCGGCCGTCGGGGCCGGCCGGCCGCCATCACGGGAAGCCCGCGCATGCCCACACCGTCGTCATCACTTGCCCAGCCTCCATCGCAACCACCCACCCAGCCCCCATCGTCACCACCTGCCCAGTCCCCACCCTCACCACTTGCCCAGCCCCCATCGTCACCGGCTGCCTTCGCGCCTGCTCGTACAGGCCGTGCGGACGCGAAGGGCTCGCCGGGCCCGGGCCGGGAACACGGCGTCATGGCGATGGCCTTCGTCATCGTCCTCGGCTCGCTGATGACGGTCCTCGACACCACCGTCGTCAACGTCGCCCTCAACCGCCTCTCCGCGGACTTCCACGCACCGCTGGCGACCATCCAGTGGGTGGCCACCGGCTACACGCTCGCCCTGGCCACCGTCATCCCCGTCACCGCGTGGGCCGTCGGCCGCTTCGGCACCAAGCGCCTCTACATGCTCGCGATCGCCCTGTTCGCCGTCGGCTCGGCGCTCGCCGGGCTCGCCTGGAACACCGAGTCCCTGATCGCCTTCCGGGTGCTGCAAGGACTGGCGGGCGGCATGGTCCAGCCGGTCGGCATGACGATCCTCCTCCAGGCGTCCGACCCGGCCCGCCGGGGACGGATGATGAGCGTCCTCGGCATTCCCGTCCTGGTGGGGCCGTTGATCGGTCCGGTGCTCGGCGGTTACCTGGTCGACGAGGTCTCCTGGCGCTGGATCTTCCTGATCAACATCCCCGTCGGCGTCCTCGCGTTCGTCCTGGCCGGCCGGATCTTCCGGCGCGACACCCCGGGGCCCCGCCCGCGCCTGGACGTGCCCGGCCTGCTGACGCTCTCCCCCGGCCTGGCCATCCTCATCTACGGCCTGAGCAGCGGCGCGGAACAACGTTCCTTCACCGGCCCGGGGGTCCTGGTCCCCACCCTGGCGGGCGCCGCGCTGATCGCCGCTTTCGTCGTACGGGGGCTGACCGCCGAATCCCCGCTCATCGACCTCCGGCTGCTGCGCCGCCGCCCGTTCGGACCGGCCGCCGCCACCCTCGCCCTCTTCGTCTGCGGCTACTTCGGCTCGATACTGCTGCTGCCGCTGTACTACCAGGTCGTACGCGGCCAGAGCGCGACCGGCGCCGGACTGCTGGGCATCCCGCAGGTGCTGGCGACCGGGATCACCATGCAGTTCGCTGGCCGCCTGGTCGACAGGATCCCGGCGGGCCGACTCGTGCCGGCGGGCGTGGGCCTGGCCACGGCCGGCTTCCTGACCTTCACCACCCAGGTCGCGGCGGACACCCCGTACTGGGTGCTGGCGGGCGCGCTCGCCGTGATGGGCGTCGGGGTCGGCATGACGATGATGCCGACGATGGCCACCGCCACCCGCGGCATCGACCACGCCAGGCTTCCCGCCGCCTCGACGACGCTCAGCATCATCCCGCAGCTGGCCGGCTCGGTGGGCGCGGCCCTGATGTCCATCCTGCTCGCGGGCGCCATGAGCAGCCGGCTCCCCGCCTCGGCAGGTGCAGGCGGCGGCCTCGAATCCGTCCGCAACCTGCCCGCCGACGCCGTACGCGCGCTCGCCCCGCACCTCGCCGCCGCCTTCCAGCACACCTACGCCTGGGCCGTTGCCCTGGTGGCCCTGTCGCTCATCCCGGCGCTGCTGCTCCCTCGCCGTCAACAGCCCCTCGGGTGACGGGTATCCGCCGCGGACGGAGGTTATCCACAGGCTTCCCCACGCGCCGAGCACGGCCGGTACCGTCGTGAATCACGGCGACAAAATGATCGCCAGGACGACTCGGACGTCAGCGAACCGCCGGTCCGGCCGGCAAACGGGGGTGGGAAATCATGTGGCCGACCAACAGACCTGGCCCAGCACCACGTTCAGGCCCAGGGCCAGGCAAGCAATCACTGCCGCTAGCAGCAACGACGACCACAACAACAGCAGCAACCCTGCTGCTACTACTCACCCCCACCCCCGCCCAAGCAAGTACAGGAACCTCCTCCACCCCCCTCGCCTCCCCCACAGCACCCTCCCCCTCCCTCACCTCTTCACCCACCCCCTCCCTCACCCATCTCCTCCTCCTGATCGCCGGCCCGCTCCTGCTCATAGCCGCTGTCGGCCTCCTGCTCCGACGCCGCTCACGACTGCGGGACTACGCCCAGCCTTTGACGATCCCGCGCTCGGTCTTCACCGCCGTACGCCGCGCCGACGAGCCCGGGATGCGGGAACATGCCGCCGAGGAAGTCACGCGCCTGGCCAAGCAGACGCAGAGCACCAAGGCCGCCCCCGCTGCCGCGGAGCGGGCCCAGGAGGCATGTGCGACGGCCGAAGCTCTCTTGCAGAGGGCACGGGGAGCCCCCGACTTGGCGGGCGTGTTCGCCCTCCTCCACGAGGGCTACACCGCCCTCGACCGGTCGGCCCCTCCACTCCCCCTGTGCTACTTCCACCCTCTGCACGGCCCCGCGGCCCGGCGCATACCTTGGCGCCGGTCCCCCGAACACAGCGAATGCTTCCAGGTGGCCGCCTGCGCGACCTGCATCCGCGCCCTACGAGCCCACCGAACGCCGGACACCCTCGCCGACCAGGACCGGGACCGGGACCGGGACCGGGCATCAGGCCGCCCCGTCCCCTACTTCGAAGTGGCCCCCGAGCGCAGCCTGTGGTCAGCCACCGGCTACGGCTCCCTACTGACCGACGCCTCCCTGACCACACACGTCCAACGCACCCTCGGCCACCAACCATGAACCACAACAGCCAAACCCCTCTCGGGCCCCCTCCCCACCGCCGATCCCCCCTCAGCCCCTCTCCCCCTCCCCGCACCCGGCTCAAGTACCGCTGGAACGAACTACCCGTCTGGGCACGGTGGGTCGCCGCGACGTACGCGATCGTCTTCGTCCAAGGAACCGGCGCGCACCTCATCGACCTGATACGCGGCGGCATCCACGCCTACGCGGCCTTCCCCCAGGCGGCACTCCAGGTGTTCTTCATCAGCCTGGTGGTCATCGACCCCCTGACCGCCTTCCTGGTGATCCGCCTGCGCGGGGCCGGCGCCTGGCTCGCCTGCGGTGTGATGATCGCCGACGCCACCGCGAACTGGATCGGCAACTGGCAAAGGATACGCACCGACCCGGCAGACCTGCTGCGCCCGGTCGGCCTGCTTCCCATCTCCCTCTTCACCCTGTACGTCATCGCCACCTGCATCCCGCTGCACCGCGCGATGGCTCGTACACGGAAGAGCGTTCAGGGGCGCTTGGCCTCTTCCGGCTCAGACTGTCCGGATCAGATCACCCAGGTCAGGTAGCCCAGGTCAGGTCGTCCGGGTCAGGTCGTCCGGGTCAGGTCGTCCGGGTCAGGTTGAGGTGGGTGCTTGGTCGGTTGGGCGCTGCCCGGCGGATCGTGATTCGGAAGGGGGCGAGGGCCGGAGGTCGTAGAGGTAGGAGCGGTCGTTCTTGAAGCTGCGCCAGACGGTCATCGGAGGTTCGGATGCGTCAGCGTGGCTGATGAGGGGGTGGGCAGTGACGAGGCCGTCAGCGATCTCGCAGTGCCAGCCGTCGGTCGGCGACCAGACACACCACACGTTCCCGTCTGTTCGGCGGTAGGCGGGGCGGCCGTTGCGTTCACCGTCGCGTGCGAAGGTGTAGCGGAGCCCGTCGAAATGGCGCACGAAGGTGAAGGATGCAAGTGCCGTCATGCCTTCGGGACTATAGGGGTCGACGCTGCCGTCGAAGCCGGTGCCCACCGGCCACCACGCTGCCCTGACGCCGGCAATTCGACCGTCACATGATCCGCCGGACAGCGCCCAGGGCTGTTTGTTCTTCTTCGGGGGTGTAACCGAGGTGGAGTGGGGGCTCGCCGCGGGCGCGGTCCCAGGTCAGGACGTCGGCCGCCGTTACTTCCAGCGGCGTCGCGGGGAGGCCGGCTTGGCGGGCGCGGGCCGCGCTGCGTTGCTGGGTGGGCCAGTTCGGGCGTACCAGGGGGAACATGGTCGGCGCGCCGTCCGGGGGTACCGGGACGATCTCGACCTGGGTGCCCGCCACTCGGGCGCAGGTGTTGATCAGTTCGCCCAGTGTCGTCGGCGCGGCGGGGCCCACCGCGTGGAAGGCGCCGGAGCGGTCGTCAATGAGCAGTTGCACCACCAGGCGCGCCAAGTCCCGGGAGTCCAGGACCTGTACCGGTTGTGCGGGGTCGGCCGGCAGGGCCACCCGGCCGCCGCGTGCGGCGCGGCGTACCCAGTACGTGAACGTGTCCATCGAGTCGTGCGGTCCGGCCACCGTCCCCGGTCGTACGATCGTCGCCCGCGTGCCGTAGCGGGCGGTCACATCGTCCTCGCAGGCCACTTTGAGCGGGCCGTAGGTGGCTTCGCTCAGTTCTTCGGTGCCGCGTACGGGCGGGCGGCGCGGGGTGCTCTCGTCGCTGCCCGGGCCCACTCCCGTACGTGCGTAGACCGCGTGGGTGGAGATGAACAGGTACCGGCCGACGCGGTCGCCCAGGGCGTCCATCGCCTGTCCGACGTGTCGTGGGACGTAACCGCTGACGTCGGCGACCGCGTCCCAACCGCCGTCGTGCAGGGCGGAGTAGTCACCGGTGTCGCGGTCGCCGATGAGCCGGGGCAGGCCGGGGAACAGGTCCGGGTTGGTGCGGCCCCGGCCGAACAAGGTCACCTCGGCTCCCGTACGCCGGGCATCCTCGACGATGGCGCGGCCCACGAAGGACGTACCGCCAAGAACAAGAAGGCGCATGGCCATCGACACTACCGACGCCCCGGCGGGCTCGGGCGGGCTCGACAGGGATTGGGGGTGGGAGGGGCGGCAGTGGCGCGAGTGGGTGGTTGAGTACCGGCCCGCTCAGGGTTGGGATGAGAGCGCGGGACACGGAGTCCGTCCGGACGGAGGGGGGGGAGGCCCGGGGCTTCGTCAGCTCGGGAGGACGGATTCCAGGAAGGGGCCCAGCACGGACCGCCACTCCTCGGGGGCTTCCCAGGGGAGCCAGTGCCCGGCGTCCGGTATCTCGGCGTAGACGCCGTGCGGGAGGACGCGGACCATCTCCTGGGCCTCGGCGCGGCCCAGTTCGCCGTCCAGGCCGCGGACGACGAGCGTGGGGCACTGCACCAGGGCGAGGTCTTCCCAGTGCGCGTCCTGGACCCAGGCCTCGCGGGCGGTGAGCATCTGGTGGCGGGAGAAGACCGGGCGCCAGCCGTCCGCACGCTCGGCCATGATCTCGGCGAAGAACTCGCCGCGGGCCGGCTTGGACCGTTCCAGGGTCGGGTCGTCCTCGCCGAACCATTTGCGTACGTCCGCGAGGGTGGCGAACGGGACCGGCCAGGAGCGGAACCAGTCCGCCCACTCCTGCTGCGAGGCCGCGCCCAGGGCGGAGGCCCGCATGTCGCAGATGACCAGCGCGCTCACCAGGTCCGGCCGGCGGGCGGCCACCTGCCAGGCCGTCAGGGCGCCCATGGAGTGGCCGATCAGGACGGCGGGCGCCAGGCCGAGCTGTTCGATGGCGGCGATGCCGTCGGCCACGTATGCGCCGCGGTCGTACGGACCGTCCTGGGGTTTCTCGCTCCGGCCGTGGCCGCGCTGGTCCAGGCCGACGGGGCGGCACCGGGAGCCGAGCCAGCGGGCGGTCTCGGCCCAGTGCGACGCGCGCCCCATGAGGCCGTGCAGGAGCAGCACGCCAGGGCCGCGCTCCCCCTCCTCCCCGCCCCGGCCGGCCTTCGGCGGGTCGGTGAACTCCCAGGCGGCGAGCCGGACGCCGCCGGTCCCTGTCACGTCGATGCGCCGCACCATGGGCCCTGGCACCCCCATTCGGTCCTTGAGCAGCCCCACACTATCGAACCTCTATTCGAATAGGCTGTTTCTGCGCCCAATAACCCTCGTTCGGGTGACCACGCCCAAGGATTGCTGGTCCTCGCCGAGGGGAGACACGTAGCGGGAGGCGGGCCCCACCGGGAAGGGGGTCCACGGGGAAAGACCCTGAGAGCTCGGGGCTCCGGGTCTTGGCGGGGGGACGTGGGGAGGCGGGGCCCCGGCTGCTCGCAGCGCCGGGGCCCTGGTCGTTGTCGTTCACGGAGTCTGGGGCGTTCACGGGGCCTGGGCCGTTCACGGGGGCCAGGGCGTTCACGAGGTCTGGAGCGTTCACGAGGTCTAGGGCGCTCACGGGGCCCTGACCCTGGTCGCTCACCGGGCCCTGGTCGCTCACCGGGCCCTGACCGCTCACAGGGCCGCCGCCGTAGGCACCGGCCGCCCCCGAGGGAACCGTAGGGGCGTCGAGAGTGGTTCCCGCGACTTCGGCTGTCACGGAGCCCCCGGAAGTCCTGGAAGCTCCGGAAGTCCTGGAAGCTCCGGAGCCCCCGGAAGCCCGGAAAGTTCCAGCAACCCCAGAGCCTCCCAACCCCGCAGACCCCCCGCAATCACCGCCCCCACCGAGCGCGTCGGCATCGCCGCTGCCGCGCCCGCCCTCGCGCCCACCCGGCGCAGGCGTCTCAGAGCCCCCGCAGGAACTCTCACAGGAATCTCCGCCCCCACCCCCACAACTTGCCGAAGTCGCCGTGCGCGCCCGCCTCGCCGTGCGCGTCCGCCTCGTCGGGGGCTCCGTTTTCGGGGGCGGCGTGTCGGGGTGGGCCGGGGGTCGCGGCGGACTGCTCCTCACCCGAGCCCCCTCCCCGACCCGGGGCCGCGGCGGCAGGCGTGGTCACGTCCTGTCCGTCGTCAGCCGTATCGCCCCAGGTCTCCGGCGCCACACGTCATGAGCCCGCTGTCCTCGCGCGCACGCTCGACGGGGCCCGTACGGCATCGCCGCGCGGCCCGCGGCCGCCTTCGCGTGCACGCTCAGCGCCAGCGTGACATGCCACCGGCCGCTCCGCTCGCGTTCCGGCAACTCCGTCCGTTGGTGCAGCGGTTGACCACTGCGCCGGGCCGCCCGTCGAGGCAGGTCAGCCCGTTGGCCAGGGGCGGGCGGAGGTCAGCGCTTGGCGACGAAAACGTGTGCGGCGATCTCGGATTCCAGTTCCGCCGCCTCGCCGCTGCTGCCGATGAGGACGCCCGAGGACGACTCGGTCACGCTGACCACGGCGCCCGGCTGCACACCGGCCCGCCGCAGCGTGTACATGAGCTGGGCGTCCGCCTGGATGGGCTCGCCGATCCGGCGCACCACGACCGTCTTGCCGTCCGCGCCGGCCTCCAGGTCCATCAGGCTCACCATGCCGGCGTCCAGGAACGGGTCGGCCTCGGCCTTCTCGCCCAGTTCCTCCAGGCCCGGGATCGGGTTGCCGTACGGCGACTCCGTCGGATGCCGCAGCAGTTCCACGACGCGGCGCTCGACCGCCTCGCTCATCACGTGCTCCCAGCGGCACGCCTCGGCGTGCACCTGCTCCCACTCCAGCCCGATGACGTCGACGAGCAGGCACTCGGCGAGCCGGTGCTTGCGCATGACGCGGGTCGCCAGCCGGCGGCCCTCCTCCGTCATCTCCAGGTGGCGGTCGCCCGCGACCGTGAGCAGGCCGTCCCGCTCCATGCGCGCCACGGTCTGGCTGACCGTCGGGCCGCTCTGTTCGAGCCGCTCGGCGATCCGGGCGCGCATCGGGACCACACCTTCCTCTTCCAGTTCGAGGATGGTGCGGAGATACATCTCCGTGGTGTCGATCAGTCCGGACATGCGTGCCCCTTGATGTGTCGTGCGGTGGCCCTGACCTCAATTCTGACGCATCCCACTGACAACGGTTCCGCGTCCGCTCCGGGCGGGCCCTCCCGATGCCCCGGTACGGCGGCGCCCGCCCTGCGGCGAGGCGGCGGCCGGGCGACGTCCCGGCGGCCGGAAGGTGTCCGTCCGGCCGCGGGCGGCGGCGTACACCGTATTGACAGGGCACTGGTCCAGACCGCAACGTGATCCGCGCCACGGCTGTCCCCGCCGGGACCACCGCCGGCCGTCCGGATCACGGACGGGCCCGGCGGAGACGGAAAAAGGACCGGTGAGGACTGACGGGGACCGGCGCGCGCTGCCGCCGGCCGGCTTGCGCTGCCGGACGCGTCAGAACGTAGGACAAATGTACGAGGACCAACGTACAAGACCGATGAGTACCGACGAGAGGGGCCCCGCGGCGATGGGCGAGAGCAACCGGTTGGCCGGGCAGTACTTCGACGCCGCGATCGGCCTGCTGCGCCGGGTGCGCGACGAGGAGGACGAACGGATCGGCGCCGCCGGGACGCTCATCGCCGACACCGTCGAGGCCGGCGGCCGGGTCTTCACCTTCGGTGCCGGGCACTCCTCCCTGCCCGCGCAGGACACCGTCTACCGGGCCGGCGGCCTCGCCGTCATGAACCTGCTGACCGTCCCGGGCGTGGTCGGCATCGACGTACGGCCCGCGACGCTCGGCAGCGCGCTGGAGCGGGTGGACGGTCTGGCCGGGGCCGTCCTGGACACCAGCCCCCTGGAGGAAGGTGACGTGCTGATCGTCATCTCGCTGTCCGGGCGTAACTCGCTGCCGGTGGAGATGGCCATGAACGCGCGGGCGCTGGGCCTCAAGGTCATCGGGCTGACGTCGGTGGCGTACGCGGAGGAGACCAAATCCCGCCATGTCTCCGGGACGCATCTCCGGGACCACTGCGACATCGTCCTGGACAGCAAGATTCCGGTCGGTGACGCGGAGTTGACGCTGCCGGGCATCGAGGCGCCGTTCGCCCCGGCCTCGACGGTCGTCACCAGCGCGATCATGCAGTCCGTCGTCGCGACGGCGGCGGGCGTGCTGGCCGACCGCGGCATCGACCCGCCGCTGCTGCGCAGCGGGAACGTGGACGGCGGCCACGAGTGGAACGGCCGGGTGATGCGGGAGTACGCGGACCGGATCTACTACCGGCAGTAGCGGACGGAAGGGCGGCGTCCGGTACGAGCACCGCCCGCCCTTCAGCCCACCCGCCTGCCGCCCCCTCAGTCCTCCGCCATCCGCCCCGCCAGGTCGAGGGCCGCCGCGATCCGGGAGGCGACGTCCTCCGCGTACGCCGCATCCGCGCGGTCGAAGGGGCGCCGCGAGGGGCCGCGCAGGAACGTCACCACCCCCAGCGTCCGCCCCCGGCTGCGCAGCACCACGCACAGGCCGTGCACGGTGCCGTCCGGCCACTTGCGGGCCGCGGCCCAGCCCTCCGCGATCGCCGGACCCGCGCCGGCGCGTACCGAGCCGCACCGTTGCAGCGCCTGCGCGGCCGGGTGGCCCGCTCCGTAGGCCACCGGAATCCCGGTGGGCGGTACGGCCTCGGAGGGGCCGGGCGCGCCCGCGGGTGAGGCGATGGCCCGTACGAGTGTGGGCGTGTCCCCGGGGGGAGCGCCCAGGCCGCCGTCGGCGCCCGTTTCGCCGCCGCTGCCCACCACATCGACCAGCCCGTGATCGGCGAACCCCGCCAGCGCGAAGTCGAGGTGGACCGCGGCCGCCTCCATCGGGTCCTCGCACTCCCCCGCGGCCCGGCCCGCCCGGTGCAGCTGCTGGGCGCGGAAGCGCAGCAGGGAGCCTTCCTGTTCCGTGCGTTTGGCGTCCGTGACGTCCTGGAAGAGCCATCCCACGCCGAGCGGTACGGGTTCCTCCGCCAGGGGCGAGGCCAGCCGGAGGAAGCCGCTGCGCCAGCACCGGCGGGTCGGTTCGGCCTCGTCGGACCGGAGCGTCACCCACAGTTCGGCGGCGGCGGGCGGGGTGCCTTCCGCGAGGACGTGCGTCAGGGCGCTCTCCAGCTCCTCCACGCCCTGGGTCAGCAGGTCGCCCAGCGGGCGCCCGAGCACGGCCGTACGGCCCATTCCCAGGGCGCGTGCGGCGTGCGCGTTGACGACCGCGGGCCGCAGGTCGGCGTCGACCAGCACCAGGCCCCAGGAGGCGTCCACGAAGAGCGCCTCGCTCAGGGCGATGGAGCGTTCCAGGTCGATCTGGGTGTGCACCTCGCTGAAGGCGCAGTACACGCCCGCCGCGCGGCCGTCGGGTCCGAGGACGGCGGAGGACTGGGTGCGTACCAGGACGCGCCGCCCGTCCTTCGTCAGCAGTGCGAACTCGTGCACCTGGCGCCCCGGTGACCGCGTCGCCGCCAGCAGGCGGGCCTCCACCTCGTCGGCGTCCTCCTTGCGGACCGCCCAGCCGGCCAGCCCGGGGCGGCCGACCGCCTCGTCCGCCGTCCAGCCGAGGATGCGTTCCGCCTCGCGGTTCCAGTGGGTGACCGAGCCGTCCGCGCCGAAGGCGCACAGCGCGGCGTCCATCCCGTCCAGCAGGGCGGCGAGCAGGCCGGAGTCGTCGTTGTCCGGCTGCGGGTCGGGGTCCGTGTCGCGGCAGTCGTCCGCGCGCGCGTCGTCCGGGGGCGGGCCGCCCCGGTCCGGGGCCCGGCCCGGTCCCCCGGGCGGTACGGACTCGAAGCGGCGCGACGAGGACGACGAGGAGGACGACGAAGACGAAGCAGCCACTGGCACCCCCTACGAACGCGGCCGCACGTGCTGCACGCCGGATCATTCAACTGGAACGTGACGCGGACCACACCCCATTCGGGGAAATCCCTGCAATCCCTGTCACGGGAAATTCGGTTGTGCGGCCGGCGGACCGGTTCCTAGGGTGTGAGGCACACGAGAAGGGAGGTGGTTCGGCAGATGATTTCGCACCGGACGCGTGAGGTGACTGCGGGCTAGCGGCCCGTCGTCGCACTCAGTGTGCAGCGCCGGACCAGCGCAGGAAACAGCTGCGCAGCCGGCCAATCCCAAGCAGTCACCCGACCCGCGGGCTGCCGGTTCGTCCGACCGGCCCCTTCGCGCCCTTGGCGCGGGGGAAGCAGCCCGCGGGTCGTTTGCGTTCGCGGGCCCGGGCGTGTCGCCGTACCCGCCGCTCCCCGGCTGCCGTACCCGCCGCCGCCCAGGTGCCGTACCGGGTGCCGTACCGGCCGCTCCTCAGGGCGCGAGCCGTACGACGGACCAGCCCTCCCCCGCACCCTCCCGCTCGTACCGCAGCCGGTCGTGCAGGCGGTTCTCCCGTCCCTGCCAGAACTCGACGGTCTGTGCGACGACGCGTACGCCGCCCCAGTGCGGCGGTGCCGGCACCTGCTCGCCCTCGGGGTAGCGGGCCGCCAGGTCGTCGTAGGCGCGCTCCAGTTCGGCGCGGGAGGCTACCGGGGTGGACTGGTCGCTGGCCCAGGCGCCGAGCTGGGAGCCGTGCGGGCGGGTGCGGAAGTACGCGGCGGTCTCGTCGCGGCCGATGCGGGTGGCGGTACCGGTCACGATGACCTGGCGGGCGAGCGGGTGCCAGGGGAAGAGCAGCGAGACATACGGATTCTCCGCCAGGTCACGGCCCTTGCGGCTGCCGTAGTTGGTGAAGAAGACGAAGCCGTGCTCGTCGAAGCGCTTGAGCAGTACGGTCCTTGAGCTGGGGCGGCCGGCGGCGTCGGCGGTCGAGACGACCATCGCGTTCGGCTCGTGCAGTCCGCTCGTGGCCGCTTCCTTGAACCAGCGCGCGAACTGGTCGTAGGGGCTGGGGGCGAGTTCTGCCTCGGCGAGTCCCTCGGCGCGGTACTGCGCCCGCATGGCGGAGGGATCGAGCGGGTCCGGGGTGGGCGTGTCGGCGGAGTGCACGGCCACATCTTGCAGCATGAGGGCTCGTTGGGGCAGCCGGGTGGCAGGGAAGTCTGCCCGTGGACGGCTTGCCGTAACCCTCCCGTAAGCGAATCACCCGGTGTGCCGGATGTCACGCTTCCCGGTACGTGCCGGACCGGCCAAAATCGTGCCGCGAGCCACTGTGGCGCACGGTCGGCGCGGGATATCGTGTCCGCCCTGAAGTGATCGAAGTGACGTGCTCCGGGCGGGACGCCACGGATGCCGGTCGGGTGACCAACGCCCGCGCGGGGCATGACGGGAGTGACCGGTACGGACCGCGAGCCGCAGGGACGGCCGCGTAACCGGACCCCGGCGCCCGGACCAGCCGTCCGCTGCCCGGAGCGGCCCCGCGGACCCGGCGGCGCACCGCGGCCGCCCGCCGCCCGGCCACCGTGCCGGACTCCGGACGGCGTCCACCGCACCGCCGGCCCGCACCGCCCGACCGACCAGCCCGACCCGACCAGCCTTACCCGACAGATCCCGCACGCACGGCATCTTGGTCATGAGCCGCATGTCGTCCCCATCTTGAGGAGCCGCCTGATGTCCGACTTCGTACCCGGACTCGAAGGAGTCGTCGCGTTCGAGACGGAGATCGCCGAACCGGACAAGGAAGGCGGCGCGCTGCGCTACCGCGGTGTCGACATCGAGGACCTGGTCGGCAAGGTCTCCTTCGGGAACGTGTGGGGACTGCTGGTCGACGGATCGTTCAATCCGGGGCTGCCGCCGGCCGAGCCGTTCCCGATCCCGGTCCACTCGGGTGACATCCGGGTGGACGTGCAGTCCGCGCTGGCCATGCTCGCGCCGGTGTGGGGCCTGAAGCCGCTGCTGGACACCGACGTGGAGACCGCCCGCGACGAGCTGGCGCGGGCGGCGGTCATGGCGCTGTCGTACGTCGCGCAGTCGGCGCGCGGGCAGGGCCTGCCGATGGTGCCGCAGAAGGAGATCGACAAGGCGGGCACCATCGTCGAGCGCTTCATGAAGCGGTGGCGCGGCGAGCCGGACCCCAAGCATGTCGCGGCGGTCGACGCGTACTGGACCTCGGCGGCCGAGCACGGCATGAACGCGTCCACGTTCACCGCGCGGGTGATCGCCTCGACCGGCGCCGACGTGGCGGCCGCGCTGTCCGGCGCGGTCGGCGCGATGTCCGGGCCGCTGCACGGCGGGGCGCCGTCCCGGGTCCTCGGCATGATCGAGGAGATCGAGCGGACGGGGGACGCGACGGCGTACGTGAAGCAGGCCCTGGACCGCGGCGAGCGGCTGATGGGCTTCGGCCACCGGGTGTACCGGGCCGAGGACCCGCGGGCCCGGGTGCTCCGCCGCACCGCCCGTGAGCTGGGCGCGCCGCGCTTCGAGATCGCGGAGGCGCTGGAGAAGGCGGCCCTGGAGGAGCTGCACAACCGCCGCCCGGACCGGGTCCTGGCGACGAATGTGGAGTTCTGGGCGGCGATCGTGCTGGACTTCGCGGAGGTCCCGGCGCACATGTTCACGTCGATGTTCACCTGTGCCCGTACGGCGGGCTGGAGCGCGCACATCCTGGAGCAGAAGCGCACGGGCCGCCTGGTCCGGCCGTCGGCCAAGTACGTGGGCCCGGGGCCGCGCGGGCCGGAGTCGGTGGAGGGTTACACGCTGCCCGCGTAGGGGGCCGGGCGCTCCTGGCGCTGTACGGCGTCCGCGGTGACCGGCGTGAAGAAGTTGACCAGGTTGCCGTCGGGGTCCCGGAAGAGCAGGGAGCGGTTGCCCCACGGCATGGTCGTCGGCTCCTGGACGAACTCGCAGCCGAGGGACTCCAGGCGCCGGTGCTCCGCGTCGACGTCGGTGACACGGAACTCGATGATCACCGTGTGGTTGGCGGCGGCTCGCGCGCTCCCCTCGCCGAACAGGGCCACCGTGCGGCTGCCGGCGATCGCCAGCGTGCAGGACGGCGTGCGGACTTCGGCGAATTCGGGGGTCGCCCAGGCCGCCGGTACGCCGGTGACGCGCTCGTAGAACCCGACGAGGCGGGCGACGTCGTCGGTGATCATGCGGATGGAGACGAAGTTCATGGTCCGGCTTCCTGGCAGAGGGGGAGGGAAAGGGCCCGGATCGACGGGCGTCGCCGGGCATCGCCCACGCTAGAACCAATACCGGACAGCTTCCGCCCGGTATACGCGTCAGACTTTCCGGCGTGACCACGACCACCTCCCGGGTGCTCGCCCTGCTGGAGATCCTGCAGGGCGGCGGCATCCGTACCGTTCCCGAGCTGGCCGCCCGCCTCGGCGTCGACGAGCGCACCGTCCGCCGCTACGTCGGCCATCTGCTGGACCTCGACATCCCCGTCGACGCGGTCCGGGGCCGCTACGGCGGTTACCGGCTCGCCCCCGGCTACCGGATGCCCCCGCTGATGCTCACCGACGAGGAGGCCCTGGCCGTGCTGCTCGGCCTGCTCGCGGGGCAGCGGGAGGGCCTGGTCACCACGTCCGCCGCGGCCGGTGAGAGTGCCGCGGCGAAACTGCGGCGGGTGCTGCCCGACGCCCTGCGGCACCGGCTGGACGCGCTGCTGGAGACGGCCGACTTCACCGCGCGGCCCGGGCCCGCCGCCCCGCCGGAAGCGGACGTGCTGCTGGAACTAGCCGGGGCGGTACGCCGGCAGCGGCCGGTGGCGATCACGTACACCGACCGGAACGGCCACGGCAGCGACCGCACCGTCCTGCCGTACGGTCTCGTGGCGCACTCCGGGCGGTGGTACCTGACCGCCGCCGGCCCGGACGGCGGAGAGGTGCGGATCTTCCGGCTGGACCGGATCACGTCGGTCGGTGTGCGGCCCGGTGCGTTCGCCGTCCCGGACGGGTTCGACCCGGCGGCCACGGTGCTGGACAAGCTCACCCGTACGCCGTGGACGCACGAGGTGTCGGTGCGCGTCCGGGGCAGTGCCGAGCACATCCGCGGCCACCTGCCCGCCGGGGTCGCCGCCTTGTCCGACGACGGGCCGGACAGGGTCCGCGTCCGCATCCGGGCCGAGCGGCTGGACTGGATCCCTCCCGTACTCGCCGCGCTGGACCGCCCGTTCGTCATCGAGCACCCCGCGGAGCTGCGGGGTCTCGTACGAGCGCTGGCCCGCCGCCTCGACGCGTACGCGGCTGCCGACGAGGAGCCCTCCTAGGCGGCAGGTCGACGGCTTGCTCAGGCGTGCAGGGGACGGCTCCCGGTGCCGGCCGGTGCACAATCAATCGATCAGACGGTCGATTGATCGAGTCACCGGACATCGGGCGATCGGCCGAGAACGGGAGTGCGGTGTGAACGGGGCCGGGGGGCAGGACGGATCGTCCGTGTCCGATGAGGAGTGGGAGCGGTTCCTGCGGGAATCGGTGACGGGTGCGGCCGGGGCTCCCGTGGAGCCGTCGGCGCGCGCCCGTGAGGTGGAACGGCGGCTGCGGGAGTCCTCCGGGCGGCCGGAGGGCTGGCGTACGTACTCGCCGGCCAAGCCCCGGCGCCGGACAGGCTGGTACGTGGCCGGGCTGGCGGCCGTGGCCCTCCTGGCCGTGGCACTCTTCCCGCAGCAGATCGTCGGCTGGTTCGGCGGCAGTGACGGCAGGCCGGACGGAACGCCGTTGGCCGCCGAGTCCCAGAGCCCGCGGGAGGCGCCCGGCGCCGAGCCGGGGCTGCGCCCGACCCTCGCCGAACCGTTCCGGGGCTCGCCCGCCGCCCGCTGGGCCGACGGGGCGGCCGGGATCACGGTGCCGCAGGCCAAGGCGACCGGCTGGATGGACACCGCCCAGGTCGAGCAGGCCCTGCGGCAGAGCCGGGACTTCCTGGTGGCCGCGGGGCTCGATGCCCGCGTGCTGCGCGGCGAGCGGCCCACGAAGGCGATCGCGCTGCTGAACCCGCGCCAGAACGACGTCCAGGAATACCTGCGCGCCGCCCTGTCGTCGACGGCGCCCACCGGCGCGACCGACCCGCTGCTGCTGTTCAGCCGCTTCCGGCCGGAGCAGGCCCGGCTGGTCGGTGACGTGGTCAAGACGCGCGGCCGGCTCACGTACCGGGAAGGGAAGCGGGGGGCGGTCGAGGTGGCGGCGGACGTCACCTTCGTGTATCCGGTCACCCCGGCGGGCGACGGCGGGCCGGACGCCGAGGTGGTCCGTACGATCGTGCGGCGCGAGGTGGTGATGAGCTGGGACGACCCGTCCAAGGTCAGCACCGAACCGGGCACGCTGTCCCTCGTCTCGTACGCGCTCGACATGACCAACGGCGGCTGCGCCGCCCCGACCGGCTACTTCGCGCCGCCCTTCGGCACGGCCGGTGAGCAGCGCACCGACCGGGCCCGCCAGGTCGATCCGTACGACCGCAGCAAGCCGATCGACCGGAGCAACGGCACGACGGCCACAGGCACCGACTGCGCGACCGCCACCCGCTCCTAGCTCCTAGGGGGCGCCCGATGGGCAGGACCGGAGCCCGCTACCCCTCCCCCTCCCCGTTCAGCACCGTGTCCAGGATGCGCGCCCACTGGGTCACCACGCGGGCGCGGCGGGGTTCGTCGTCGGTGAGGAGGGTGGCGAGGCCGAGGCCGCGGGACATGTCGAGGAGGCCCTGCACGGTCTCGCGGACGCCGGGGACCGACTCGTCGGCGCCCAGGAGGGCGACCGCCGTACGGTGTGCCTCGCGGCCGACGCGGGCCTCCAGGGCGGTGACGCGGTCCCGTAGCTGCTCCTCGTCGGAGGCGGCCACCCACAGGTGCAGGGCGGCGCGGAAGAGGGGGCCCGTGTAGAGGTTGACGATCTCCTCGACGACGATGCGGGTGCGGGCGGCGGAGCCGGTGGGCGGCAGGGCGTGGGCGACGGCCTTGAGCGCGCCCTGGCGCTTCTCGGCGACATGCTCGACGGCCGCCGTGAACAGGTCTTCGCGGGTGCGGAAGTGGTGCTGGGCGGCTCCTCGCGAGACGCCCGCGCGTTCCGCGACGACGGAGACCGTGCTGCCGCTCCAGCCGCGTTCGGCGAGGCAGGAGACGGCCGCTTCCAGGAGGGCGCGGCGGGTGGCGCGGCTGCGTTCCTGCTGCGGTTCCTTGGGGCTGCGCGCGGGGGTCACCGTACCCATGACGGCTCCCTGCGCTGGAGGAAGGCGGTCATGCCCTCCCGGGCTTCGTCGGAGGCGAAGAGGCGGGCGGAGGTATCGGCGAGGGCGGCCGTGTCGCGGTCGAAGGTGCGCAGTACCTCGGCGTTGACCAGGGCTTTGGAGGCCGCGAGGCCCTGGGGGGAGCCCTTGCGGAGGCCGGCGAGGAGCGGTTCGAGGGCGGTGCCGGGGTCGTCGGCGGCCAGCGTCACCAGGCCGGTACGGGCCGCTTCGGCGGCGTCGAAGCGCTCGCCGGTGAGGTAGTAACGGGCGGCGGCGCGCGGGTCCATGCGGGGCAGCAGCGGCATGGAGATGACGGCGGGGGCGAGGCCGAGGCGGGCCTCGGTGAAGGCGAAGGTGGCACCGGGGCCCGCCACGGACAGGTCGCAGGCGCCGAGGAGGCCGAGGCCGCCGGCCCGTACATGGCCGGTGACCTCGGCGACGACGGGCTTGGGGAGTTCGATGACGGCGCGCAGGAGGCGGACGAGGCCGAGGGGGCCGGAGACGGGCGTGCCGCCCTCGTCCGCGGCTTCGGTCGCCTCCGCCAGGTCGGCCCCCGCGCAGAACGTCGTCCCGGTGTGCGTGAGCAGCACGGCCCGCGTGGCGTCATCGGCGGCGGCGGCCGCCAGCGCCTCGTGGAGTTCGGCCACCAGGCGCCGGGAGAGGGCGTTGCGGTTGTGCGGGGAATCCAGGGTGAGGATGGTGACGCCCCGCTCGTGGGCGTGCCGTACCAGCGGGGCGTCCGACGGGGAGTCCGGTGTGGCATCCGGGGTGGCGTCCGGTGTGGCGTCGGTCATGAGTCCGTGGAACTCCTTTCCCTGGCGCGCAGTTCGCGCCGCAGGATCTTGCCGGTGGCGGCGCGTGGCACGGCGTCCGTGAACTCCACCCGCCGCACTTTCTTGTACGGGGCGACCTGCCCGGCAACGTACGTGATGACGTCGTCCTCGGTGAGCCGGGCCCCCTGCTCGCCGCGCTGCCGTACGACGTACGCCTTGGGGATCTCGGTGCCGTCCGGGTCGGTGACGCCGATCACCGCGGCGTCCGCGATGCCCTCGTGGGTGAGCAGCACCGCTTCGAGGTCGGCCGGCGCGACCTGGTAACCCTTGTATTTGATCAGTTCCTTGACGCGGTCCACGACGTGCAGCCAGCCGTCGGCGTCCACCTGCCCGATGTCGCCGGTGTGCAGCCAGCCGTCGGCGTCGATCATCGCGTCGGTCTCCGCGGGCCGCCCGAGGTAGCCCTTCATGACCTGCGGGCCGCGGATGAGGATCTCGCCGCTCTCGCCGGTGCCGAGGTCCTTGTCGGCGTCGGTGGAGCGGATGCGCATCTCGGTGCCGGGCAGGAGTTTGCCGACCGTGCCGGGCGGCGGGTGCTCGGCGCCGAGGGGCACGGCGTGGGTGCCGGGCGAGAGTTCGGTCATGCCGTATGCCTGCATGACGGGCGGGATGCCGAGGCGGCGGGCGCAGGCGGCGGCGAGCCGGGCGTCCAGCGGGGCGGCCGCGCTGACGACGTAGTCGAGCGAGGACAGGTCGTACTGGGTGACGGACGGGTGCTTGGCGAGGGCCAAGACGATGGGCGGGGCCACGTACACCGCGTTGACCCGGTACTTCTCGATGGTGCGCAGGAAGCTTTCGAGATCGAAGCGGGGCAGCACGACGACGGTGGAGCCGTTGCTCAGCGGGGCGTTCATCAGGGCGGTCAGCCCGTAGATGTGGAAGAACGGCAGCACCGCCAGGACGCGGTCGCCGGGGCCGCTGCTGATCAGCCTGTCGAGCTGGACGAGGTTGGTGGCGATGGAGCGGTGGGTGAGCATGACGCCCTTGGGCGCGCCGGTGGTGCCGGAAGAGTACGGCAGCACGGCAACGTCCTGGGCGGGGTCGATGCGGACCGCGGGTTCGGGCGCGGTGGAGGCGATCATGTCGCGGATGGAGCGGTGTCCCACGGCGCCGTCGCAGACGAACACCTCGGTGATGCCGCCCGCCTGTTCGGCGGCGCTGCGGGCCGTCTCCAGCAGCGGGGAGACGGTGACGATCCAGTTGGCGCCGGAGTCGCGCAGCTGCCGGGCGAACTCGCCGGAGGTGGCGAGGGGGTGGACGGTGGTCACGGCGGCGCCGCAGCGGGACGCGGCGTAGAAGACGGCCGGATAGCCGATGGTGTTGGGGCTGTGCAGGGCGAGCACGTCACCGGGCCGGACACCGGCGTCGGCCAGCGCGGCGGCGATCCGCCGGGTGGCGCCGTCGAGTTCGGCGTAACTGAGCGTGGTGCCGTCCTGGCCGTCGATCAGGGCGGGCAGCGCGGCGTGCTCGGTGGCCGACCGGCCCAGCACGGCTTCGTGGATCGGCAGGTCAACGGGCGCGACATCGGCGTACTGACTGTGAAAGACCATGGCCATCCCCTCAGCAGCGGCGCTCGTCGGGGCCGGTGCGGGCCGCGGGCGGGCGCCTGTCCGTGTGCGTGCAGCATCGCGGTTACCGGTGCGGTTGTCAGTACGGCGACCGCGATGCCGCGCGCGGCCGGTCAGTAGGACTTCGGCAGTCCGAGGCTCTGGTGGGAGACGAAGTTGAGGATCATCTCCCGGCTGACGGGGGCGATCCGTGCGACGCGGGCCGCGGTGATCAGGGCGGCGAGGCCGTACTCGTGGGTCAGACCGTTGCCGCCGAGGGTGTGCACCGCCTGGTCCACGGCCTTGACGGCCGCTTCGGCGGCCGCGTACTTGGCCATGTTGGCGGCCTCGCCCGCGCCCATGTCGTCGCCCGCGTCGTACAGGTGGGCGGCCTTCTGCATCATCAGGCGGGCCAGTTCCAGTTCGATGTGGACCTGGGCGAGGGGGTGGGCGACGGCCTGGTGGGCGCCGATGGGCTCCTTCCAGACCTGCCGGGTACGGGCGTAGTCAACGGCCCGCTCGACCGCGTAACGGCCCATGCCGAGGGCGAAGGCGGCGGTCATGATGCGCTCGGGGTTGAGCCCGGCGAACAGCTGGAGCAGCCCGGCATCCTCTTCGCCGACGAGCGCGTCCACAGGCAGCCGTACATCGTCCAGCGTCAGCTCGAACTGCTTCTCCGGAGCGGCCAGCTCCATGGAGATCTGGCTGCGCCCGAAGCCCGGGGTGTCGCGCGGGACGATGAACAGACACGGCTTGAGCTTGCCGGTACGGGCGTCCTCGGTACGGCCGACGATCAGCGTGGCCTCCGCGATGTCCACGCCCGAGATGAAGACCTTGCGCCCGTTGAGGACCCACTCGCCGGTGGCCGGGTCGCGGCGGGCGGTGGTGGTGATGCGGTGCGAGTTGGAGCCGGCGTCCGGCTCGGTGATGCCGAAGGCCATCTTGCGGGAGCCGTCGGCGAGGCCGGGCAGCCAGGCCTGTTTCTGGTCCTCGGTGCCGAAGCGGGCGATGACGGTGCCGCAGATGGCAGGTGAGACGACGAGCATGAGCAGCGGGCAGCCGGCCGCGCCCAGCTCTTCGAGCACTATGGAGAGTTCGGCGATGCCGCCGCCCCCGCCGCCGTACTCCTCGGGCAGGTTGACGCCCAGGTAGCCGAGCTTGGCGGCCTCGGCCCACAGCTCGTCGGTGTGCCTGCCCTCGGCGACGACACGGGCGAAGTACTCGCGTCCGTAGCGCTTGCCGAGCGCGGCGACGGACGCGCGGAGGGCGCGGTGTTCGTCGGTTTCGATCACGGGGGTGCTCACGGAGGTGCTCACGGGGACTCCTTCGAGGGGGAGGACGTCACTCGGGGTGCAGACCGTCGGAGCCGCTGCCTCATGCGGTGACTGCCTCATGCGGTCACGACGGCCAGCGGCGTGCCGACCTCGACCTGCTGACCGGCCTTGACGTGCAGGGCGGTCAGCGTGCCGGAGGCGGGTGCGGTGATCTTGTGTTCCATCTTCATCGCCTCCAGCCAGAGCAGCGGGGCTCCGGCCTCGACGCGGTCGCCCTCGGCCAGGCCGTCCGCGACGCGGACGACGGTGCCGGGCATGGGGGCGAGCAGCGAGCCGGGTTCGGTGCGCGCGTCGGGGTCGGGGAAGCGGGGCAGGGCGGTGAGGGTACGGGAGCCGGCGGCGGAGTCGACGTACACCCGGTCGCCGTGGCGGGCGACGGTGAACGCGCGCCGTACACCGTCCACTTCCAGCACGACGTCGCCGGGCGCGGCCGACAGCAGCCGTACGCCGGGGAAGTCCTCGGCGTGCAGGCCGTCGCGGCCGACGCGGTAGCGGATCTCGTGCTCGGTGCCGCCGCAGCCGTACGTCTTGGTCTGCGGCTGCGACGGTACGTTGCGGAAGCCGCCGAAGCGGGACCGGCCGTGTGCGTCGGCGAGGGCGGCGGCCAGCGCGCACAGGCCGGTGGCCGTCGCGTCGGGAGCCGTCGTGAGGGCGTCGAGATTGCGGCCGTAGAAGCCGGTGTCCAGGCCCGTCGCAGTGGCGAACTCCGGGTGGCGCAGGGACCGTACGAGCAGGTCGCGGTTGGTGACCGGACCGTGTACGCGGGCCCGCTCCAGCGCTCCCGCCAGCTTGCGTACGGCCTCGGAGCGGCTCGGCGCCCAGGCGATGACCTTGGCGAGCATCGGGTCGTAGTGGACGCCGATGACCGTGCCGTCCGCCACACCGGAGTCGAGACGGACCCCGCCGGGCACGGAGAGGTGGTGCAGCGTGCCGGTCTGCGGCTGCCAGTCCGCGGCCGGGTCCTCCGCGTACAGCCGCGCCTCGACGGCGTGACCGCGCGGCGCGGGCGGCTCGTCCGGCAGCGCTTCCCCCTCGGCCACCCGCACTTGCAGAGCGACCAGATCAACGCCGTACACGGCCTCGGTGACCGGGTGCTCGACCTGGAGGCGGGTGTTCATCTCCAGGAAGTGGGCGTGACCGGTGGCGGAGACGAGGAATTCGACGGTGCCCGCGCCGCGGTAGCCGATGGTGCGGGCGGCGTCGGCGGCGGCCGTGTGCAGGGTGGCGCGCAGCTCGTCGGAGAGCCCGGGAGCGGGGGCCTCCTCGATCACCTTCTGGTGGCGGCGCTGAAGCGAACAGTCGCGGGTGCCGAGCGTCCACACAGACCCGTGCGCGTCGGCGAGGACCTGCACCTCGACATGCCGCCCGCCGACGACGTACGGCTCGGCGAACACCTCGCCGTCCCCGAAGGCCGCCGCGGCCTCGGCCCGCGCCGCCGCCAGCTGACCGGGGAGATCTTCAAGCCTCCGTACGACGCGCATGCCGCGCCCCCCGCCGCCCGACGCCGCCTTCACCAGCAGCGGCAGATCGGCTTCGGTGGCCCGCTCCGGATCGACCGGGGCGAGCAGCGGCACTCCGGCCGCGCCCATCAGTTCCTTGGCCCGCGTCTTGGAGGCCATCGCCTCGATGGCGGCGGGCGGCGGCCCGATCCAGGTCAGGCCCGCGTCGGCGACGGCGGCGGCGAACCCGGCGTTCTCGGAGAGGAAGCCGTAGCCCGGGTGGACGGCATCGGCACCGGCGGCGTGAGCGGCCTTCACGATCAGGTCGCCGCGCAGGTAGGTGTCGGCGGGCGCGTTGCCCGGGAGGCGTACGGCAGCGTCGGCCTCGCGGACGTGCGGCGCGTCGGCGTCCGCGTCGGAATACACGGCCACCGTGGCGATGCCCAGCTCCCGGCAGGTGCGGAAGATGCGGCGGGCGATCTCGCCACGGTTGGCGACGAGGAGGGAAGAGATCACTGGTTCTCACATCCGGAAGACGCCGAAGCCGCCGCGCGCGCCCTCGACGGGGGCGGTGTGCAGGGCCGACAGGCACAGGCCGAGGACGGTTCGGGTGTCGCGCGGGTCGATGACGCCGTCGTCGTACAGCCGCCCGGACAGGAACATCGGCAGCGACTCGGACTCGATCTGCTGCTCGACCATGGCGCGCAGCCCGGCGTCGGCCTCGTCGTCGTACGGCTGCCCCTTGGCGGCGGCGGAAGCGCGCGCCACGATCGACAGCACCCCGGCCAGCTGCTGCGGACCCATCACGGCGGACTTGGCGCTGGGCCAGGCGAACAGGAAGCGCGGGTCGTAGGCGCGGCCGCACATGCCGTAATGCCCGGCGCCGTACGAAGCGCCCATCAAGACCGACAGGTGCGGGACCTTCGAATTGGACACCGCGTTGATCATCTGCGCGCCGTGCTTGATGATGCCGCCCTGCTCGTACTCCTTGCCGACCATGTAGCCGGTGGTGTTGTGCAGGAAGACCAGCGGGATGTCGCGCTGGTTGGCGAGCTGGATGAACTGGGCGGCCTTCTGCGACTCCGCGCTGAACAGCACGCCCTGCGCGTTGGCGAGGATGCCGACCGGGTAGCCGTGCAGCCGGGCCCACCCGGTCGTGAGCGAGGGCCCGTACAGCGGCTTGAACTCGTCGAAGTCCGAGCCGTCCACGATGCGGGCGATGACCTCGCGCGGGTCGAAGGGCGCCTTGAGGTCGCCGGAGACGATGCCCAGCAGCTCGTCCTCGTCGTACGTGGGCGGCGCGGCCGGACCCGGATCTCCGTGTACCTTCTGCCAGTTCAGCCGGGCCACGACGCGGCGAGCCTGCCGCAGCGCGTCCGGCTCGTCCAGCGCGAAGTGATCGGCGAGTCCGGACGTACGGGCGTGCATCTCGGCGCCGCCCAGCGACTCGTCGTCGCTCTCCTCGCCGGTGGCCATCTTGACCAGCGGCGGCCCGCCGAGGAAGACCTTCGCCCGCTCCCTGACCATGATCACGTGGTCGGACATGCCGGGGATGTACGCGCCGCCGGCGGTCGAGTTGCCGAACACCACGGCGACGGTGGGGATACCGGCGGCCGACAGCCGGGTGATGTCCCTGAACAGCGCGCCGCCCGGAATGAAGATCTCCTTCTGGCTGGGCAGGTCCGCGCCGCCGGACTCGACGAGGGAGACGACGGGCAGCCGGTTGGCGAAGGCGATCTCGTTGGCGCGCAGGGCCTTCTTCAGCGTCCAGGGGTTGCTGGCCCCACCCCGTACGGTCGGGTCGTTGGCCGTGACCAAACACTCCACGCCCTCGATGACGCCGATGCCGGTGACCAGGGACGCGCCCACCGGATAGTCGCTGCCCCAGGCGGCCAGCGGCGACAGTTCGAGGAACGGCGTGTCCGGGTCGAGGAGCAGCTCGATGCGCTCGCGGGCGAGCAGCTTGCCGCGTGTGCGGTGCCGCTCGACGTACTTCGCGCCGCCCCCGCCGATCGCCTTGGCGTGTTCCGCGTCGATCTCCGCCAGCTTGGCGAGCATCGTCTCGCGGTTGGCCGCGTACTCGGGCCCTGTCGGGTCCAGCCGGCTGCCGAGCACGGTCACAGCAACACCTCCGGTATGTCCAGGTGACGGGCGCGCAGCCACTCCCCCACGGCCTTGGCCTGCGGGTCGAAGCGGGCCTGCGAGGCGACGCCCGCACCGAGCAGGCCGTCGATCACGAAGTTCAGGGAGTGCAGACGGGGCAGGACGTGGCGGGTGACGGGCAGGTCCACGGCCTCCGGAAGCAGCTCGCGCAGCCGCTCGGCGGTCAGCTCGTGCGCCAGCCAGCGCCACGCCGCGTCCGTACGGGCCCACACGCCGACGTTCGCCGAGCCGCCCTTGTCACCGCTGCGGGCACCGGCCACCAGCCCCAGGGGCGCGCGGCGCAACCGCCCGTCGTGCGCGAGCGGTTCGGGGAGGACGGGCTCGGACAGCGGCACCACCTCACGGGTCCCCGCGGCCGGCGGCACCTCCGCGCGACTGCCATCCGAGAGCACGGCGATGTGTGCCACATCCGCCGCATCCACGAACTCCGCCTCGAAGACCCCGTACGGCTCCCCCTTGCCCGGCGGCGCCGTCACGTGGAACCCGGGCACGCTCCCGAGCGCCAGCTCGACCGCCGCCCCGCTGACCACCCGGCCCACCGCGTCCTGGTCGGCGTCCCGCACCACCAGTCGCAGCAGCGCGCTCGCCTCCTCCTGAACAGCGGCATCCGCGTGATCGGTCCGGGCCAGCGACCACTCCACGCTGGCCGGGCGGCGCTCGGCCGCGTCGAAAGCGGCCTCCATCTGGTCCCGTACGAGCACGGCCTTGGCCTCGATGTCCAGCCCGGTCAGCACGAACGTGACCGCGTTGCGCCAGCCGCCGAGACGGGTCAGGCCGACCTTCAGCGTCGGCGGCGGCGCCTCGCCGCGCACCCCGTCGATCCGCACCCGGTCCGGGCCGTCCTGCGTCAGCCGTACGGTGTCCAGCCGTGCCGTCACGTCCGGCCCCGGATACCGCGCGCCCGCCGTCTCGTACAGCAACTGGGCCGTGACGGTGCCGACGGTCACCGCGCCGCCCGTGCCCGGATGCTTGGTGATCACCGAGGAGCCGTCGGCGGCGATCTCGGCGAGCGGGAAGCCGGGGCGGCGCAGGCCGTGGGCGGCGGGGAAGTCACGGTCGGCGAAGAAGGAATAGTTGCCGCCGGTGGCCTGCGTACCGCACTCCAGGACATGCCCCGCGACGACCGCGCCCGCCAGCTGGTCGTGATCGTCCGACGTCCAGCCGAAGTGGGCCGCCGCCGCCCCGCTGACCAGCGCGGCGTCCGTGACCCGGCCGGTCACGACCACGTCGGCGCCGGCCCGCAGGCACGCGGCGATGCCTCCGCCGCCCAGGTAGGCGTTGGCGGTCAGCACGCCCGCACGCCCGCCGTACCGGGCCATCAGGTCGTCACCCTCCACATGCGCCACCCGCACCGCCACGCCGGCCCGCTCCGCCACCTCCCGTACGGCGTCGGCCAGCCCGGCCGGATTGAGCCCCCCGGCATTGGTGACGATCCGCACCCCACGCTCGACGGCCAGTCCCAGGCACTTCTCCACCTGTCGCAGAAACGTCTTCGCATAGCCGCGCGTGGGGTCCTTGAGCCGGTCGCGGCCCAGGATGAGCATGGTCAACTCGGCGAGGTAATCGCCGGTCAGCACGTCGAGCGGACCGCCGGTGAGCATCTCGCGTACGGCGTCGAAACGGTCACCGTAGAACCCGGAAGCATTGCCGACCCGCAGCACGCCCCCCTCGCCGGTCACCGGGAGCCCTCCCGGCCCCCACTCCCGCCCGGCTCACGGCCCTTGCCCGGCGGACCCGCGAACGCCTGGGCGATGCTGAGCCAGCGGTCCGCGTCCACCCCTTCGGCCCGTACATCCACGTCATCGCGGTGGGCGCGCTGCGTCACCAGCAGACAGAACCCGAGGGCGTCACCGGTGACCCGCTGCGCCGCGTCCTCCGGCCCGTACGCCCAGGTGCCACCGCCGGGGGCGCGCAGCTCAACCCTGAACTCTTCCTCCGGAGCAGGCAGCCCATTGGCCGCGTACGCGAAATTCCGTGCCCGCACACCGATGCGAGCCACATGCCGCAGCCGGGCGGTCGGCTCGCGCGTCACACCGAGCGCGTCGGCGATGTCCTGCCCGTGCGCCCAGGTCTCCATCAGCCGCCCGGTCGCCACCGAGGCAACGCTCATCGGCGGCCCGTACCACGGCAGTTTCTCCCCAGCGGGCCGCGCGGCGAGCACGTCCTGCAACTCGGCCCGCCCTTCCCGCCAGCGCGCGAGCAGTTGGGCAGGGGGCGCCTGGGCCTCCTCCTCCGCACCCTCATCAACGAACGTCGCAGGCGAGGCGAGAGCCCTTTGCACCGCCTCCTGGAAGGCAACAGGGTCCGTCGCGGACAACAGTGCCTGCCGATCGGTCCAGGCCAGATGCCCGACCTGATGAGCAACGGTCCACCCCTCGGCCGGCGTCGGCAACGCCCACCCCTCCGCCTCCAGCCCACCGACCAGCGCGTCGAGCGCGTCCCCTTCGTCCCTCAGATCCGCCAGCACGGCATCGGCGTCGGACACGCGGCACTCCCCTCGTCAGCCATCTGCCGTACGGGCAGGGCACGTTGACTCATGCGGTGCGGGTTGCGGGTCCGAGCGTGACAGGACGGACAGAAACAATCAAGCACGCCTGCATGATTTTCTGGGCGGGGTGGTCCAGGGTGCGCGCGGGCCGGCCTACTGGGCGGCGTCCATCCAAGGCACGAGCAACGCCCCGGTTATCCCAGAGGAGCCGGGGCGTTGGGTCTTCCAAGGCAGAACGGAGTCCTCAGGAGCCGAACACTCCGTCCTTGACAGCGTGGAGGAACTCAGCGAACGAAGGAGAGGTGAACCGGAGCTCGGGCCCGTCGGCCTGCTTGGAGTCACGACGGGCAGTCACGACGGGCACGACACCCAAGAACAAGCTCAGTTGTTCCCGGCCCCGCCCGTACTCCGTACCGCCCCCACACTCGCCAGCACCACCAGCCCGATCGCCGCGATCTCCGCCCAGCCCAGTGCCTGGTGCAGGACCAGGAAGCCGGCCAGGGCCCCCGCGGCGGGCTCCAGGCTCATCATGACGGCGAAGCCGGAGGCGGGGAGTTTGCGCAGGGCGAGGAGTTCGAGGGTGTACGGCGTGACCGAGGACAGCAGGGCGACGGCGGCGCCCAGGCCGATGGTGGCCGGGTCCAGCAGGGCCGTGCCGGCGGTGGTGATGCCGAGTGGGAGGCTCAGTACGGCTGCCACCGACATGGCCAGGGCCAGGCCGTCCGCTTGGGGGAATCGCTGGCCGGTGCGGGAGGACAGGAGGATGTACGCGGCCCACAGGGCGCCTGCCGCGAGTGCGAGGCCGGCGCCGAGCGGGTCCAGGCCGTCGAAGCCCTCCCGGCCGAGCAGGGCCACGCCGCCCAGTGCGAGTGCCGCCCAGAGCAGGCTCAGCGCGCGCCGTGAGGTGACCACCGACAGGATCAGCGGGCCCATGAACTCCAGTGTGACGGCGGCGCCCAGGGGGATGCGGTCGATCGCCTCGTAGAAGAGGGAGTTCATGGCGACCAGGGCGACGCCGAAGGCGAGGATGGTGGCCCAGTCGCCGCGGGTGTAGCCGCGCGTCCTCGGGCGGCAGACGATCATCAGGACGAGTGCGGCGACGACCAGGCGGAGGGTGACCACGCCGAGCGCGCCGGCCCGCGGGAAGAGCAGCACCGCGACCGAGGCGCCGAACTGCAGCGAGATGATGCCGCCGATGACCAGCGCGACGGACGTCAGGCGCCCGCTCGCCGCCGCGTTCCGCTCGGCGGCGCGGACCTCGGGGGAGGCCGGGACCGCCCCGGGGGCCGGGACCGGTTCCGGCACCGGGGGTATGGGCGGCAGGCTGCTGGGCTCGTGGCGCGACTCGTTCACACGCCCACGCTACGGCCCGCCTCCCCCGCCGGGGAATGTGATGTTCACCTGGCGTTATGCCGTGCGGGCAGAAGATACGGAATGCGACATTCCGCTGTTTCAGTCCCGCTGTCGCAGCGCCTCGGCCAGCACCTCCGCCAGGTGCCGGGCCCGCCGGTCGGTGAGCTGGCCGATCTGGGTGCGGCAGGAGAAGCCGTCCGCGAGGATTTCGGTGCCGGGCGCGGCTTCCCGTACGGATGGCAGGAGCTGTTCTTCGGCGCAGGCCACGGATACGTCGTAGTGGCCGCGCTCGAATCCGAAGTTTCCGGCCAGGCCGCAGCAGCCGCCGCTCAGCCCGCCGTCCAGTCCGGCGCGCGCCCGCAGGCGCTGTTCGGCCGCTTCGCCGAGTACGGCGTGCTGGTGGCAGTGGGTCTGGCCGACGGCGGGACGGTCGATGCGCGGCGGCTCCCAGGTGGGGGCCCGGTCCTCCAGGGTCTGGGCGAAGGTGCGCACGGACGCGGCCAGCCGGGCGGCGCGCGGGTCGTCGGAGAGGAGTTCGGGGAGGTCGGTGCGGAGGGCCGCCGCGCAGCTCGGTTCGAGGACGGTGAGCGGGGTGCCGTCCGCGAGCAGCGGGTCGAGGGCGTCGACCGTACGGCGCATGACCGTGCGCGCCTGGTCGAGCTGGCCGGTCGAGACCCAGGTCAGGCCGCAGCAGAGGGGACGACCGCGGCGCCCGGCGGGAGGCAGCCGCACGGAGAGCCCGGCGGTCTCCAGAACGTGGACGGCGGCGCGGCCGACTTCGGGGGCGAGGTAGTTGGTGAAGGTGTCCGGCCACAGGAGGGCGGTCGGGCCCGCGGGCGCCGACTGGGGCGCTGTCCGCTTCGCCCACCACCGTGTGAAGGGTTCGGAGGCGAGCTCCGGAATCGTCCGCTGTGGTGCGATGCCGCCGAGGCGTTTGCCCACAGCCGCCACCGGTGTCCGGGCCAGGGCGTTGAGCAACGGCGCGACGGGAGCCACCGCGCGCAGCCAGCGCGGCAGGCGGCCCATCGAGTAGTGCGCGGCGGGCCGCAGCCGCCCGGCGTAGTGGTGGTGCAGGAACTCGGCCTTGTACGTGGCCATGTCCACGCCCACCGGGCAGTCGCTGCGGCAGCCCTTGCAGGACAGGCACAGGTCCAGCGCGTCCCGTACCTCCTCGGAACGCCAGCCGTCGGTGATCACTTCCCCGGCCAGCATCTCGTGCAGCAGCCGGGCGCGGCCCCGGGTGGAGTGCCGTTCCTCGCCGGTGGCGCGGTACGACGGGCACATGACGGCCGAGGGGGTGGGGGCGGTGGCGCGGCACTTGGCGACGCCCACGCAGCGGCGTACGGCTGCCGAGAAGTCGCCGCTGTCGTGCGGGTAGCCGAACTCCACGTCCACCGGGCGTTTCGGCAGCGGCGCGAAGCGCAGGTTGTCGTCCATCCGGTGCGGGCGGACGAGCATGCCGGGGTTCAGACCGCCCGCCGGGTCCCACAGGTCCTTGAAGCGTTCGAAGAGGCCGACCAGCTCGGTGCCGTACATCTTGGGCAGCAGTTCGGCGCGCGCCTGCCCGTCGCCGTGCTCCCCTGAGAGCGAGCCGCCGTGCGCGACGACCAGGTCGCCCAGGTCACCGGAGAACTCCCGGAAGCGGCGGATGCCGGGGGCGGTCAGCAGGTCGAAGTCGATACGGACGTGGATGCAGCCGTCGCCGAAGTGCCCGTACGGCGTGCCGCGCAGGCCGTACTGGGCCAGCAGGGCACGGAAGTCGCGCAGGTAGGCGCCGAGGCGCTGCGGCGGCACGGCGCAGTCCTCCCAGCCGGGCCACGCCTCCGAGCCGTCCGGCATCCGGGTCGCGGTGCCGGACGCGTCCTCGCGCACCCGCCACAGGGCGCGCTGCCGCGCCGGGTCGGTGACGACCGTGTGGCCGGTCGTCGCCGCGCCCGCGCCCCGGCACAGCTCCTCGGCGCGCGCCAGCGCCTCGCCGGGCTCGTCGCCGCCCATCTCGACGAACAGCCAGGCACCGCCCTTGGGCAGGCCCGCCGCGCTGCCCACCAGGTCGGCCGCCATGCCCTCGACGGTCAGTGGTGAGTACGGGAGCAGGGTGTGCGCCGCCTCGGCCGCCGCGCTCTCGTCCTCGTAACCGAGCACCGCCAGCACCTTGGCGGCGGGTGGCCTGACCAGCGCGACGGTGGCCTCGGTCAGCACGCCGAGGGTGCCCTCGCTGCCGGTGAGCGCCCGCGCCAGGTCGGTGCCCTCCTCGGGGAGGAGGGCGTCCAGCGCGTAACCGGAGATGCGGCGTGGGAGGTCGGGGTAGCCGGTGCGGAGCAGGGCCAAGTCGCCGTCGATGAGCGTTCGTACGCCGTCCCGCAGCCGCTGCGGGAGCGCGTCCAGGGCCGCCATGCCGCGTCCGGCGCGCAGCCGCTCTCCCCCGTACGTCAGCACCTCCAGCTCGCGCACGCTGTCGGCGGTGGTGCCCCACGCCACCGAGTGCGAGCCGCAGGAGTTGTTGCCGATCATGCCGCCGAGGGTGCAGCGGCTGTGCGTGGACGGGTCGGGGCCGAAGGTCAGGCCGTGCGCGCCGGCCGCCGCCCGCAGGTCGTCGAGGAGCACGCCGGGCTGGATGACCGCCGTGGCGGACCCGGGGTCCAGTTCCTTGATCCGCCGCAGGTGCCGGGTGAAGTCCAGCACCACGCCGACGCCGGTGGCCTGCCCGGCGATGCTCGTCCCGCCGCCACGCGGCACCACCGGCACGCCGCGCTCGCGGCACACCCGCAGGGCGGCGGCGACGTCCTCCGCGTCCCGCGGCGCGACCACGGCCCGTGGCACGCGGCGGTAGTTGGAGGCGTCCATCGTCATGAGCGCGCGGTCCCCGGCGGCGAGGGAGACCTCTCCGCGCACGGCGTCCGCCAACTCCCGGGCCAGGTCCCGCGTTCCGTCGCCCGGTGCCCCGCCGTCCGGCGTCCCGCCCTGTGTGCTGTTCCGCGTCCCGCGTGTCTCCGTACGATCAGCCATGCCCCCAGCCTGCCCACTCGGCCGGGGGCACTCCCTCCCGTTCCCCCGCCGCCCGGCGCGGCTACGCCCGGAACAGGTTCGCCGGGTCGTACGCCGCCTTGGCCTCGGCCAGCAGCCCGTACGCATCCCGCCCGTACGCGTCGGCCGCCTTGTCACCGTGATCACCGAACAGGAAGTTGACGCTGCGGCCGACCGCACGCGACGCCAACACCGCCCGCACCTCCTCGTGCAGGGCCCGTACGGACCCGATGTCCGTGCCGTCCAGCGGCGACAGCAGGCGCAGCAGGTACCGCGCGTCCCGGTGGCCGACGGAGCCGCCGCCCGTGGCGAGCGCCCCGCCGAGGTGGTTGAGCTGCACCACGGTCATCAGCGGGGCGCCCGGCCCGGTCAGCGCGGCCACCTCGCGCAGCGCCGCCGCGTCCAGGCCGCTGAGCAGGACGCTGTCACCGTCGTAGGCGTGCGGTGTCTCCGGGTCCTGGTGGATGGTGCGCGACTCGGTGTATGGCATGTCGTGCAGCGTGTCGGCCACCCGCGGCCCGACCGCGCGCAGCGGCGCGACCAGCCGCTCCCCCTCCTCCGCCGTCCCCGTGTACGCGATCCGGATCTGCGCGAGGTAGCGCCCGCGCAGGTGGCCGGGCATCGCCGGGATGTCCGGGTACGCGATCAGTCCGACCGACGAGGTCAGCGTGTCCGGCAGGCCCTCGGTCCAGGTCAGGTACGCGGCCAGCGCCTCGTCCATCAGGTCGGCGCCGAAGACCAGTTGGCCGCCGTACACCCGCTCCACCGGCACCAGCCCGAACTCCAGGCCGGTCACCACGCCCAGGCCGTGGCCGCCGCCGAGCAGCGCCCGGAACAGCCCGGCGTCGTGCTCCGGCGTGACGCGGCGCAACTCGCCGTCGGCGGTGACCAGTTCCACCAGCCGGACACGGTCCGACGCGTAGCCGAACTCCCGGCCCAGGATGCCCAGCCCGCCGCCGAGCGTGTAGCCCACGACCCCCACGCCGGGCGACGACCCGTTCACCGGCGCCAGTCCGTACGGCGCGGCCTCCTCGATCACGTCGGCCCACAGCGCGCCTGCCCCGGCCCACGCGGTGTGGGCCGCCGCGTCGACGCGCACCTCGTCCATCCGGCGCGTGCTGATCAGCAACCCGCCGTCGGTGGCCGCCGCCAGGCCGTGCCCGGTCGACTGCACGGAGACCGGCAGCCCGCGGGCGCGGGCCCAGCGCACCGCCGCCACGACGTCGGCCGCCCCCGCCGCGCCGACGATCACCGACGGCCGGTGCCGGTGCCCGGTCTGGAAGCCGGAGCGCTCCGCGTCGTAACCCTCGTCACCGGGGACGAGGACGATGCCGGCGATCTGGGCCGCCAGGTCGGCGGAGGAGGTGGGGGCGAGGGCGGGGGCGGCCGGCTCGGCGGGGACGGCGGAGACGGCGGCGGAAACTGCGGGAACGGTGCGGTACGAGGTGTCCATGGCCGGGACTCTGCCGCCATAACCTGACACCGTCCGTCAACTTTTCCGTCCCGTCATTTCCCGGCTCGTCGTCTCCGTCCCACCATCCGGAAGACTGGCCACGTGAAGTCCGACCGCCTCCTCTCGATCCTCCTGCTCCTCCAGACCCGCGGCCGGGTGCCCGCCGCCGAGCTGGCCGGCCGGCTGGAGGTGTCCGTACGGACGATCTACCGCGACGTCGAGTCGCTGTCGGCGGCGGGCGTGCCGGTGTACGCGGAGCGGGGGCGGCACGGCGGGATCGCGCTGCTGCCCGGGTTCCGTACGGATGTGACGGGGCTGACCACCGACGAGGCGCGGGCCCTGTTCGTGCTGGCCGCCGAGGGGGCGCACCACGCGCTCGGGCTGGACGGCGCGCTCGGGTCGGCGCTGCGCAAGGTGATGGCCGCGCTGCCCGCGCCGCACCGGCCCGCCGCCGAGCTGACCAGCCGCCGCATCCTGGTCGACCCCGGCCGCTGGCTGTCGGGGCCGCGGCCGGCCGTGGACCTGGACGCCCTGCACACCGCGGTCTTCGCCGACCGGCGGCTGCGCCTGCGGTACCGGCACGGCGGCGAGGCCGAGCCGCGTACGTACACCGTCGATCCGTACGGGCTCGTCTCCAAGGCCGGGACCTGGTACCTCGTCGCGGACCGGCGGCGGCGCGCCCGGCTGTTCCGGGCCGACCGGGTAGTCGCGGCCACGGTGCTCGACACGCCCGTCCAGCGCCGCGACGGCGTGGAACTGGCCGACGCGTGGGAAGCGCTGCGGCGGCAGGTGGAGACCCGGCCGGCGGGGCTGCGGGTGACGGCCCGGGTGCTCCGGTCCCGTCTGGACCTGTTCGTCCGCATCATCGGGTCGGCGCTGGTGGAGCCGCCGGAGGACACCGAGGGGACCTGGGTGACGGTCGAACTGGCATTTCAGGAGCTGCGCGCGGTGCGCCAGCTGCTCCAGTTCGCGGCGTCGCTGGAGGTGCTGGGGCCGCCGGAGGCCCGCGAGGAGCTGGCGCGGGCCGCCGCCTCGGTCACCGCCCTGTACACGGACGCGCCCCGAACGGCGGCGTCCGTTCCGTCTCACCCGGTGGACCCTGGTCCTGAACCCGGCCCGTGACGGATTACGCTTCGCCCGTGGCTGATATCCAGATTCCCGCTGACATCAAGCCCGCCGACGGTCGCTTCGGCGCGGGCCCCTCCAAGGTGCGTACGGAGGCGCTCGACGCCCTCGCCGCCACCGGAAGTTCCCTTCTCGGTACGTCCCACCGCCAGGCACCGGTCAAGAACCTGGTCGGCGCGGTCCGCGACGGCGTACGTGAGCTGTTCCAGCTCCCCGAGGGCTACGAGGTCGTCCTCGGAAACGGTGGTTCCACCGCGTTCTGGGACATCGCGACCCACGGCCTGATCGAGAACAAGTCCCAGCACCTGACCTTCGGCGAGTTCTCCTCCAAGTTCGCCAAGGCCGCCAAGCTGGCGCCGTGGCTGGCCGAGCCCACGACGGTCGCCGCCGACCCGGGCAGCCACCCGGAGCCGAAGGCGGAGGAAGGCGTGGACGTCTACGCCCTCACCCACAACGAGACCTCCACCGGTGTCGCCGCCCCCATCCAGCGCGTGGCGGGCGCGGACGCCGGCTCCCTGGTGCTGGTGGACGCCACCTCCGGCGCGGGCGGCCTGCCCGTGGACATCGCGCAGACCGATGTCTACTACTTCGCGCCGCAGAAGTCCTTCGCCTCCGACGGCGGCCTGTGGATCGGCGTCTTCTCCCCCGCCGCCCTGGAGCGCGCCCGGAGCATCCACGCCTCCGGCCGGCACATTCCGGAGTTCTTCTCGCTGCCGACGGCGATCGACAACTCGCTGAAGAACCAGACGTACAACACCCCGTCCCTGTCCACCCTCTTCCTGCTCAACGAGCAGCTGGAGTGGATCAACGGCCAGGGCGGCCTGGACTGGGCGGTGCGGCGCACCGCGGCCTCCTCGCGCACGCTGTACGGCTGGGCCGAGGACTCCAAGTACGCGACGCCGTTCGTCACCGACCCGGCCAAGCGCTCCCAGGTCATCGGCACCATCGACTTCGACGACGAGATCGACGCGGCCGCCGTCGCCAAGGCGCTGCGCGCCAACGGCATCGTCGACACCGAGCCGTACCGCAAGCTGGGCCGCAACCAGCTGCGGGTGGCGATGTTCCCGGCGATCGACCCGGCGGACGTCGAGGCGCTGACCGCCTGCATCGACCACGTGATCGGCAAGCTGTAGGGACCACGCTCTGCGTGACCGGGCCCCGGCGGGACGAACCCGCCGGGGCCCGGCCGTCGTTCAGCGGCTGAGGCGCTGGAAGCGGCGTACCGCCAGCGGCAGGAAGACCGCGGTCAGTACGAGCGGCCAGACGGCCGCCATCAGCAGGGCGTGCTCCTCGATCCAGCTGCCGCCGCTCGCGCCCGGGCGCCCGAACAGCTCACGGACGGCGTTCGCCGTCGAGGAGACCGGGTTCCACATCGCGATCGCGCCCAGCCAGTCCGGCATCATCGACGGCGGCGTGAAGACGCTGGAGATCATGCCGAACGGGAAGGCCAGCGCGAACAGCCCGCCCGCCGCTTCCTGGTTGGGTACCAGCAGCCCCAGCAGCACCCCCACCCAGATGAGCGCGAAGCGCAGGTGGAGCAGCAGGGCGAAAGCGGCCACGGTGGCGAGCGCACCGCCGTCCGAACGCCAGCCGACGACGACGGCGATCGCCGCCAGTACCGCGAGGCCCAGCGCCGCGCCGCACACGTCCGCCACACCCCGGCCGCTGACCACCGCCGAACGCGCCATCGGCATCGAACGGAACCGGTCGGTGACACCCCGGTCCTTGTCCACCGCGACCAGCATCGCGGTGTTCATGAAGCCGAAGGCCATCGTCATGGCGAACATGCCGGGCATGGCGTAGTCCCGGTAGGAGCCCTCGCCGCCGACGTCCATCGCACTGCCGAAGACATAGACGAAGAGCAGGACGGAGACGATCGGGAAGCCCAGCTGCCAGGCGATGTTGACCGGCTGCTTGACGAGGTGGGTGAGGTCACGGCGGACGATGGTCCAGCAGTCGGCGAAGGCCCAGTACAGGCGCCGCTCTCCGGGCGGCGCGGGGGTGCCGGCGGTGTGGGTGCTCATACGGCGGCCTCCGTCCGGTGTGCGGCGCCGGCGGAAGGGGTACGCGGGCCGTCCCCTGTGCGGCCCGCGTCCCCTTCCCCGTCCGTGCCCCCTTCCCCGTCCGTACCGTCGCTCCCGGCCCCGTCCGCCGTACGGTGGCCCGTCAGCCGCAGGAACACCTCGTCCAGCGTCGGCCGCCGCAGCCCGATGTCCGCCACGCCCACCCCAGCGTCCTGGAGCGCCCGCGCCACCTCGGTGAGCGCCGCCACGCCGTCCGTCACCGGCGCGCCGACCCGCCGTTCCGCCACGTCCGTGTCCGGCACGGCACCGTCCGCGGCCACCCGTGCCACGATCGCCGCCGCCCGCGGCAGCTCCACGGCGTCGCGCAGCACCACCTGGACGCGGTCGCCACCGATGCCCTGCTTGAGCCCGTCCGGCGTATCGTCCGCGATGGTCCGGCCGTGGTCGATGACCGCGATCCGGTCGGCGAGCTGGTCGGCCTCGTCGAGGTACTGCGTGGTGAGCAGGACGGTCGTACCGCCCGTGACCAGGTCCCGTACGGTCTCCCAGACCTCGTTGCGGCTGCGCGGGTCGAGTCCGGTGGTCGGCTCGTCCAGGAACAGCACCTCGGGCGCGAGCAGCACGCTGGACGCCAGGTCCAGGCGCCGCCGCAGGCCGCCGCTGTAGGCCTTGACCTGCTTGCCGGCCGCGTCGGACAGGCCGAAGCGCGCCAGCAGTTCGTCGGCGCGGGTCCGCGCCCGCCGTCCGTCGAGGTGGAAGAGCCGGCCGAACATCTCCAGGTTCTGCCGCCCGGTCAGGATCTCGTCGACGGCGGCGTACTGCCCGGCCAGGCCGATCCGCTTGCGTACGGCGTGCGGCTCGCGCGCCACGTCGTGTCCGGCGACCGTCGCCCGTCCGCCGTCCAGGCGCAGCAGCGTCGCCAGGATGCGTACGGCGGTGGTCTTGCCCGCGCCGTTGGGGCCGAGCAGGCCCTGTACGCTGCCGCGCCGTACGGCGAGGTCGAAGCCGTCGAGCGCCCGCTTGTCCCCGTACCGCTTCGCCAGGCCCTCCGCCAGGACCGCCGCCTCGGATGTGCGCATGTGTCCCCCGTCCTTCCCGCCATTAATAGAGTACGACGTACCCAGTTACCCGTACACCGTACTCGGTTTGGCGTACACCGCACCCAGTTTTTTCGCGGCGGCTTACACTGAGCGCACCATGACGACAGAACACAGCGGCAGCGGCGACGCGGCACGCAGCATGGAGCTGCTCTGGGGCACCGGCGAACGGCCCAGCCGCGGACCCAAGCCCGGCCTGACCCTCGACCGGATCGTCACCGCGGCGGTCACGGTCGCCGACGCCGAGGGCATCGCCGCCGTCTCGATGCGCCGGGTCGCCACCGAACTGGGCGTCGGCACCATGTCCCTCTACCGCTACATCCCGGGCAAGGGCGAGCTGCTGGACCTGATGCTCGACAAGATCGTCGAATTCGACCCCACGGACTTCCCCGGCCCCGAAGCCGGCTGGCGCACCGTCCTGGAAACCGTCGCGCGCGCCAACTGGCAGCTCCACCACCGCCACCCCTGGCTGCTCCAGATCGACCAGACGCGCCCGCTGCTCGGCCCCAACTCCCTGGACGGCCTGGAGTCCACCCTGCGCGGGCTGTCCGGCCTCGACCTCCCCGACCGGGAGAAGATCCGGATGCTGATGACCGTGGAGGGCTACGTGGCGGGCGCCGCCCGCACCCGCCTGAACTCGGCGATGGCCGAGAAGCGCACCGGCATCAGCGACGACGCGTGGTGGAAGACGCAGGAACCCGTACTGACGCGGGCGATGGAGAGCGGCCGCTACCCCTACCTCGCCCAGCTGTCCGAGGACACCTTCGCCGCCGACACGGACGACGACACCGGCGACGCGGCGTTCGAACTGGGCCTGGGACGCCTGCTCGACGGCTTCGCCGCGTACATCGAGAAGCGCGGCTGACGAGGACGGCGCCCGCCGGAGAGCGGGCGCCCGGCAGGCTCACTTGCGTCGGAACACCCGCCGCAGCGCCAGCACCACCACCGCCCCCACGCCGAACGTCGCCGCCGCCAGCAGCATGTTGTTGTTCTTGCCTGCCTCGTCCCGGCCCCCGCCGGCCGCGTCCCCCTTGCCGGAGCCCGCGTCGCCGTCCTTCCCGTCGGAACCCTTCGCCGACTCCGGCAGCTGGTCCCCGCTGAGGCCCACCGGCTGTACGCGGCTGGCCCTGCCCTCCGAGCCGAACAGCAGTGTCCGGCCGTCGGGGGTGAAGGTCACCGACTCGCCCTGCATCTGCAGCGGTACGCCCACGCTTCCGATGTCCTTGGGGCGTCCGCCCTCCCAGCGGTACATCTCCGCGCCGAAGTAGCCGCGCAGCAACAGCCGGGTGCCGTCCGGCGAGAACGCGCCGTCCGTCACCCACTGGTCGATGTCCGCGATCCGGCGGAAGGTGTTGGTGCCGCGCGCCGCCAGCCGTTCGGGGCCCTCGTACAGGGCCGCGCCGCCGCTCTTCTTCTTGCTGGCGATGTAGACCCGGCCGGTCTTGGGGTGCACCATCATCGCCTCGGCGTCGCGCGGGCCCTGGTCGTACCCGACCGTGAGCTGAGCCGCGGTGACGGTCTGGTCGCGCAGCTGCTTCGGCTCGGGGAAGCGGTAGATCCATACGTGGTTCCAGGTGCCGCCGAGGTTGTCGCCGATGTCACCGACGTAGACGTTGCCGTCCGGGCCGACCGAGATCGCCTCCACGTCGCGCGGGTCGCCGATGCCGCGCAGGGTGACGGTCGCGACGGTGCGGCCGGTGCGGCCGTCCACGGCGTAGACGTACGGGCCGTCGTCGCTGTCGTTGTGGGTCCAGTAGACGCCGGGGTGCGCCCGGCTGGCCGCCAGGCCGCTGGACTCCTTGATCCGCGGGTCGGCGATGGTGAACCCCTCGTCGCCTGCCCCGCCGTCGGCCGATGCCGGTCCGGCCGCCGCGAACAGCAGTATTCCCGCGGCCCCGGCCGCGCACAGTAGCGAACGCATGGGCACAGCCTCCCATTTCGGAAACGTGTCGGTGTGGCCCGGCCTCTTATCGGGGGCCGCGCCCGCCGGGCACCGGCCCGCCCCGCCCGACGGCCCCGCCGCCCGGCTCCATAGGATCTCCGCATGACCACCCCGACAGCGCACTCCGGCGCGCCCGGGCCGGGCGGCCGGGAGGTCGTATGCGTGTGATGTTCGTCGGTGACTCGATGACGATCGGCAGCGCCGGTGACTTCACATGGCGCTACCGGATGTGGCAGCACCTGAACCGGACCTACGGCGGCCCCTACCGCATCGTCGGACCGCGTACCGAGCTGCACGACGTGACCGCCGACTCGGCGGTCTCGCACGCCTACCGCGATCCGGACTTCCCCGAGCGCGCCCGGCGCCACCTGGCCGGGTGGGGCGAGGGCTGGTGCCACATGGCGCCGCTGATCGGCGACGCGGTGCGCAAGCACAAGGCCGACACGCTGCTGGTCTCGCTCGGGCTGATAGACCTCGGCTTCTACACGGACGCGGCGCAGACCGCCGCGAACGTCCACCGCTTCGTCGCGGAGGCGCGGGCCGCCGACGCGGGCGTACGGGCCGTGCTGCTGCCGGTCATCCCGAACACCCGCGCCCTGTCCGACGCCCCCTTCGCCGCCGAGTGCGAGCGCTTCAACGAACTGCTGGCCAAGGCGGTCGCCGAGCTGTCGACCCCCTCCTCGCCGCTGCTGCTGGCCTCCCACCCGGACGGTTACGACCTGCACCGGGACACCTACGACGGGACGCACCCCTCCGCCTCGGGTGAGCACCTGCTCGCGGCGGCCTTCGCGGACGCCCTGCACCAGGCGTGGGACGTGGGTGCCCGCTACGCGCCCGCGGACGCCTGAGGTGTCGCCAAGGGCGGCCCGCCTGGCGCTGCGTACTCCTTGATTCGAGCGCACTCCAAGGCGTTGGCTAAGGCCCCATGGAGTACACGCAGCTCGGACGCACCGGACTCAAGGTCAGCCGACTCGTCCTCGGCACCATGAACTTCGGCCCCCAGACGGACGAAGCCGACAGCCACGCCATCATGGACGCCGCGCTCGCCGCGGGCGTCAACTTCTTCGACACCGCCAACGTCTACGGATGGGGCGACAACAAGGGCCGCACCGAGGAGATCGTCGGCTCCTGGTTCGCCCAGGGCGGCGGCCGCCGCGACAAGACCGTGCTCGCCACGAAGGTCTACGGCAACATGGGCGGCGACGGCGGGCAGGTCTGGCCCAACCACGACCGCCTCTCCGCGCTGAACATCCGGCGGGCGGTGGACGCCAGCCTCAAGCGGCTGAACACCGATTACATCGACCTCTACCAGTTCCACCACGTGGACCGGCACACGCCGTGGGACGAGATATGGCAGGCCATCGACGTCCTGGTGCAGCAGGGCAAGATCCTGTACGCCGGGTCGTCCAACCACGCCGGCTGGCACATCGCGCAGGCCAACGAGGCCGCCGCGCGCCGCGGCTCGCTCGGCCTGGTCAGCGAGCAGTGCCTGTACAACCTCGCGGAGCGCCGCGCCGAGATGGAGGTGATCCCGGCGGCGCAGTCCTACGGCCTCGGCGTCATCCCGTGGTCGCCGCTGCACGGCGGCCTGCTCGGCGGCGCCGTACGCAAGGAACGCGAGGGCGGCGGCGGAGCCCGCACGAACGGGGGCCGCTCGGCCGGCGCGCTGGCGAACTCCGCGATCCGCGCGCAGATCGAATCCTACGAAGCCCTGCTCGACAAGCACGGGCTGCAGCCCGGCGAGGTCGCGCTGGCCTGGCTGCTCACCCGGCCCGGTGTGACGGGGCCGATAGTCGGTCCGCGTACCACCGAGCAGCTCGACAGCGCGCTGCGCGCCGTCGAGCTGGAGCTGCCGTCCGGGCTGCTGGAGTCGCTGGACGAGATCTTCCCCGGCACCGGGCCGTCGCCGGAGGCGTTCGCCTGGTGAGGTGAGGTGAGCCGCCGCGGGGGCGTGGGGCCGTCCGGCGTGCTCAGCGCAGGGCGGCCGCCACGATCACGACGACGAGCAGCACGGCGAACAGGCCGGACATGATCCGGTTACGGGTTTTGGGGTCCACCCTTCGAGCGTAACCGGACCGCTCACCTGCCCAGCGGCCAGGCCGCCACCGTCTCGTACCGGGGCTGCTCGCCCGCCGCCCCGGAGACCGGCAGGCGGCTGCGTACGAGGGCCAGCTCCCGTACCGTCCACGCGCCGCCCGCGAAGTCCGCCAGACCCTCGACGAACGGGTCGATGTCGAGGGCTTCCGCGCGGTTGCGCGCGACGGTCAGGTGCGGGGTGTACGGGCGGTGGCCGGACATCTCCACCCCGGCCCGGCGGGCGGCCGCGGTGGCCGAGTCCGCCAGCTTGCGCAGGGCGGGCAGGCCGCCGTCGGCCCCGGCCCACACCACCCGGTCGGCGAAGCGCCCGCCGCCCTTGAGGGCGAGCGGGAACGGTTCGTGCCGCCGTGCGGCCCGCGCCAGCCGTTCGTGCAGCTCGGGGAGGGTGGCGTCGGGCACCTCGCCGTAGAACGCGAGGGTGAAGTGCCAGCCGGGCCGCCCGGTCCAGCGCAGCCGGCCTGCGTCGGGCAGCGCCCGCAACCGGCGTACCCGGGCGTCGAGTTCGTCGACGGCGGCCTCGGGCGGCAGTACGGCGGCGAAGAGTCTCATGCGGTCAGTGTCGCGCACGGGGTGACGGGCGGGGCCGGGGCCGCGGTGCGCTCGCGTCCCCGGCCCCGGCCGCCGTGCACCTGCCTCAGGCCGCCGCGGCCAGCCGCTCCGGTTCGCCGTCCCGCTCGCGCGGCACGAACCGTACGTGCTGGTGCCCGCGCCGCAGGTCGATCCGGACCCGCAGGCCGCCCGCACGGGTCAGCATCAGGCCGACGCCGGCCGCCGCCAGGGCGGAGACCACACCGCCCGCGAGGAAGCCGAGCCGGGCGCCGTACGCGTCGGTGACCCAGCCGACCAGGGGCGCGCCCAGCGGCGTACCGCCCATGAAGACCATCATGAACAGGCTCATCACCCGCCCGCGCATCAGCGGGTCGGTCGCCATCTGCACGCTGGAGTTGGCCGTGACGTTGATCGTCAGACCGACGACGCCGAGGACGACCAGCAGCGCCCCGAAGATCCAGACGCCCGGGGAGAGGGCCGCGGCCATCTCCAGGGCGCCGAACAGCAGCGCCGCGCCCACCAGCAGCCGCAGCCGCGAGGTGCCGCGCCGGGCCGCGAGCAGCGCGCCCGCCAGCGAACCGGCCGCCATCAGGCCGTTGAACCAGGCGTACATGCCGGCGGCGCCGTGGAAGACCTTGTCGGCGAAGGCAGTCAGCCAGATCGGGAAGTTGAAGCCGAAGGTGCCGATGAAGCCGACCAGGACGATCGGCCAGATCAGCTCGGGGTGACCCGCGACGTAGCGCACGCCCTCCCGGAGCTGGCCCTTGCCGCGCGGGGCACGGTCGACCTTGTGCAGCTCACCGGTGCGCATCAGCAGCAGTCCGGCGAGCGGCGCGATGAAGGACAGGCCGTTCAGGAGGAAGGCCCAGCCGCTGCCGAGGGAGGTGATCAGCGCACCGGCCACGGCGGGGCCGATGAGCCGGGCGGACTGGAAGTTGGCGGAGTTCAGGCTGACGGCGTTGCGCAGGTCGTCCGGGCCGACCATCTCGACCACGAACGCCTGCCGGGCCGGGTTGTCGACGACGGTGATCAGGCCGAGTACGAAGGCCATCAGGTAGACGTGCCAGACGGCGACGTTCCCGCTGAGGGTCAGTACGGCCAGCACCAGGCCGGTCAGGCCCATCGACGCCTGGGTGACCAGCAGCAGCTTGCGCTTGGAGACCCGGTCGGCGATCACGCCCCCGTACAGCCCGAAGAGCAGCATGGGCAGGAACTGGAGGGCGGTGGTGATGCCGACGGCGGCGGACGAGCCGGTGATGCTGACGACCAGCCAGTCCTGGGCGATGCGCTGCATCCAGGTGCCGGTGTTGGAGACGACCTGGCCGGCGGCGAACAGTCGGTAGTTTCGGACGCGCAGCGAACGGAACATCCCCCCGCGCGATTCGGCGGCGGTGCCCTTGGAGCCTGTGGGGGGCGCGGTCGCGGCGTCGGTGACGGTGGAGTCGTCGGATATCGGTGCGGGGGCGGAGTCTGCTCCGGATCCCGTACTCAAAGTGGGTTCGCCTCCTCGGCGCTCGGTCTCTACAGCTGGGCGAGCTTCTCCAGTACGGGTGCGGCGGTCCGCAGTGCGGCCCACTCGTCCTCGTCCAGCCCGGAGGCCAGCTCACTCAGCCACGCGTTGCGTTTGCGGCGGCTCTCTTCGAGCATCGCCTCGGCCTGTTCGGTCTGGGTGACGACCTTCTGGCGGCGGTCGTCCGGGTGCGGTTCGAGCCGGACCAGGCCCTTGGCCTCCAGCATCGCGACGATGCGGGTCATCGACGGCGGCTGGACGTGCTCCTTGCGCGCCAGCTCGCCGGGGGTGGCGTGGCCGCACCGGGCGAGGGTGCCGAGCACCGACATCTCGGTGGGGCTGAGCGACTCGTCGACCCGCTGGTGCTTGAGTCGGCGGGACAGCCGCATCACGGCGGACCGCAGAGCGTTCACGGCGGCGGCGTCGGCGGCAGCTTCGTCGCCAAGGGACAGTTCCGGCATGTTCGTTAGCATAACTCATTACCCTCTCTAATGAAAGCCCGTACATCCGCAACCATCCGCATCACCCTTACGAGTGAGGACGCAGCGGAAAGTGACCCGCCTGACCAGGGCGTGAGAGGACCGTGGCGGTATGGGATCGGGAGTGCTCAGCCTGCGTATGGACGGGGAACTGCTGGAGCGCCTTCGGCAGCACGCCGCGAAACGCGGAATGAGCGTCCAGGACTATGTGACCCGGACGCTCATCCGTGAAGACTTCGACGAACGATTCAAGATGTCGGTGGACCGGACGGAGCGGTTCTACGCGGCGCCGCCGCTCTGAACCGCCCCGCCGACGGGGCGCCTCCTAGTGAACGCCCAGCACCTGCTCGATCGGATTGAGCAGGAAGTAGACGAGGAAGGCCACCCCCACGACGTTCAGCAGCCACGGGATCTCCTTGAAGCGGCCGGTCGCCGACCGCAGCAGGATGAAGGCCAGCACGCCCATGCCGATGCCGTTGGTGATGCTGTAGGTGAACGGCATCGAGATGATCGTCAGGAACGCCGGGATCGCGACCGTGAAGTCGCCCCAGTCGATGTCCCGGACGTTCGCGGCCATGATCAGGAAGCCGACGACCAGCAGGGCGGGCGTGGCGGCCTGCGACGGGACGACCGTCGCCAGCGGCGTGAAGATCAGCGCCAGCAGGAAGAGCCCGCCGGTCACCACATTCGCCAGCCCCGTACGGGCCCCCTCGCCGACGCCCGCCGTGGACTCCACGAAGCAGGTGTTGGCGGAGGCCGAGCCGACACCGCCGGCCGCGACCGCGATGCCGTCCACCATCAGGATGCGGCCCATGCCCGGCAGGTTGCCGTTCTCGTCGGTCAGCCCGGCCTCCTCGCCGACGCCGATGATCGTGCCCATCGCGTCGAAGAAGCCGGAGAGCAGCACGGTGAAGACGAAGAGGCAGCCGGTCAGCAGGCCGACCTCCTTGAACCCGCCGAACAGGCTGATCTGCCCGACCAGGCCGAAGTCCGGCGCGCCGACGAGGCTGTCCGGCACGTTCGGGACCGCCAGGCCCCAGCTCGCGTCGGGGATCTCGGCGACGGCGTTGATGACGATCGCGACGACCGCCATCACGACCATGCCGATCAGGATCGCGCCCTTGGTCTTCCGTACGGTCAGCCAGAACATCAGCGCCAGGCCGACCACGAAGACCAGCACCGGCCAGCCCTGGAGCTGGCCGCCCTGGCCGAGCGCGAGCGGCACGGTGGTGTGCGCGGCGTCCGGGTTGCGGGTGACGAAGCCCGCGTCGACCAGGCCCACCAGCGAGATGAACAGACCGATGCCGATCGCGATGGCGCGCCGCAGCCCGTTCGGAATCGCGTCCATGACGCGCTGCCGCAGGCCGGAGGCGACCAGGATCATCAGCATCAGACCGGCGAGCACGACCATGCCCATCGCGTCCGGCCAGCTCATCTTGGGGGCGAGCTGGAGGGAGACGACGGCGTTGATGCCGAGGCCGGCGGCGATGGCGATCGGCACATTGCCGATGACGCCCATCAGGATCGTGGACAGACCGGCCATCAGCGCGGTCGCGGTGACCAGCTGACCGTTGTCCAGCTGGTGTCCGAACTTGTCCTGGCCGGCGCCGAGGATGATCGGGTTCAGCACGACGATGTACGCCATGGCGAAGAAGGTGGCGAGACCGCCGCGCAGCTCACGGGAGACCGACGATCCCCGCTGGGAGATCTTGAAGAACCGGTCGAGACCGTTCTTGGGTGGCTGCGGGCCTGGGCTCTGGACGGCGTCGACCGGCGTGGTGGCCGAGGGGGACATGCGCGGACCTCAGTCGTACGGGCCTGGGAGGGCGTGGGGGCCCCGGATCGGGCCCAGAACACAAACAAACCGGATCAGATTGGAGGATTCAACGAATCAAACCAGTCAGAACCGGATTGGTTCAGTATGAATAAACAAGTCGATGATCGCTATCTCCGCGCGTAGACCCCTGCGGGGAACGGGCCACCGGCCTTCTCCGGCCCGGCCGGACGCACCTGACGCGTACCGCCCTGCCGGGATCGGTACGGTCAGCGGCTGCCCGTAAGCTGGCCCCATGTGGAAGAAGTCCGAACTGCGCGAGGCCCCGGAGCCTCTTGAGGGCCCCGTCGTCGGCACGATCACCGGCGGCACCATCATCTGGTTCGTGCTCTTCCTGGCCCAGCTCCCCTTCTACGGCTGGTTCGCCGACCACGACCGCACCTGGTGGGTATGGACCTGCCTGGCCGGCGGCAGCCTCGGCATCCTCGGCATCTGGTACGTCCGCAAGCGCGACGCCGCCATCAAGCGCGCGGCGGCGGCCGGGCCGGGCGCAGACCGGGCCCCGGCCGACGCGTCCTGACGCGCACGCCGGCAAAACCACCCCATTGGGGACGCACTCCACCCTTCCCCGGTTGACACGGACCCCTCCAACAACTCCCGCCACCTTCCTGTGCGCATCCAGCGGGTGAATCGTCCGATCCGCCCGTAACGTCGAAGGCATGACTGAGCGGGCCAAGACCGAAGTCGAGGAACCCGAGCCCGGCGCCGCGACCGCGAGCGGGACCGCCACCGCGCCGGCCCACCGCGGCCTGAGCGCCGCCGAGGTCGCCGAGCGGGTGGCCAGAGGCGAGGTCAACGACGTCCCCGTACGGTCCTCGCGCTCCACCGCCGACATCGTCCGCTCGAACGTCTTCACCCGCTTCAACGCCATCATCGGCGTGCTCTTCGTGATCATCCTGATCGTCGGCCCGATCCAGGACGGCCTGTTCGGCTTCGTCATCGTCGCCAACACCGGCATCGGCATCATCCAGGAGCTGCGCGCCAAGAAGACCCTGGACAGCCTCGCCGTCATAGGCGAGTCCAAGCCGACCGTACGGCGCGACGGCGCGGCCACCGAGATCCCCACCTCCGAGGTCGTCCTCGGCGACGTCATCGAACTGGGACCCGGCGACAAGGTCATCGTCGACGGCGAGGTCCTGGAGAGCGACGGCCTGGAGATCGACGAGTCGCTGCTGACCGGCGAGGCCGACCCGGTGGTCAAGAAGCCCGGCGAGAAGATGATGTCCGGCAGCTTCGTGGTCGCCGGCGGCGGCGCGTTCACCGCCACCAAGGTCGGGCGCGAGGCGTACGCCGCCCAGCTCGCCGAGGAGGCGTCCCGCTTCACCCTCGTCCACTCCGAGCTGCGCACCGGCATCAGCCAGATTCTCAAATACGTGACGTGGATGATGGTGCCGACCGCCGTCGGCCTGATCCTCAGCCATCTGTTCACCCTGAACATGGCGGCCGACGAGGCCGTACGCCGCATGATCGCCGGGATCGTCCCCATGATCCCCGAGGGCCTGGTCCTCCTCACCTCCGTCGCCTTCGCGATCGGCGTCATCCGGCTCGGCCACAAGCAGTGCCTGGTCCAGGAGCTGCCCGCGATCGAGGGCCTGGCCCGCGTCGACGTGGTCTGCCTGGACAAGACCGGCACGCTGACCGAGGGCGGCATGGACGTCAGCGACCTGCGCCCGCTGGGCGGTACGGACGAGGGCCACATCAAGCAGATCCTCGGCGCCCTCGGCGCCTCCGACCCCCGCCCCAACGCCTCCCTCCAGGCGATCATCGACGCCTATCCGGCCGGCGACGGCTGGCGGTCCACCGACGCGCTGCCCTTCTCCTCCGCCCGCAAATTCAGCGGCGCGACCCTCGAAGACCCGGACGGCGACAGCACCACCTGGCTGCTCGGCGCCCCCGACGTCCTCCTCCCCTCCGGCGACGACGCGCTCTCCCAGGTCGACGACCTCAACGCCCAGGGTCTGCGCGTCCTCCTGCTCGCCCGCGCCGAACGCGATCTGCACGACTCCGCCACCGCCGACCACGTACGCCCCACCGCCCTCATCGTCCTCGAACAGCGGCTGCGGCCCGACGCGATGGACACCCTGCGGTACTTCGAGGAACAGGGCGTCCAGGCGAAGGTCATCTCCGGCGACAACGCCGTCTCGGTCGGCGCGGTGGCCGGAAAACTGGGCATGCCGGGCGCCGAGTCACCCGTCGACGCCCGCAAACTCCCCACCGACCCGGACGCCATGGGCAAGGTCCTGGAGGACGGCGCGGTGTTCGGCCGCGTCACGCCACAGCAGAAGCGGGACATGGTCGGAGCGCTCCAGAAGCGCGGGCGCATCGTCGCGATGACCGGCGACGGCGTCAACGACGTCCTCGCCCTCAAGGACGCCGACATCGGCGTCTCCATGGGCGCGGGCAGCGAAGCCACCAAGGCCGTCGCACAGATCGTGCTGCTCGACAACAGCTTCGCGACACTGCCGTCCGTCGTCGCCGAAGGCCGCCGGGTGATCGGCAACATCACCCGCGTAGCCACCCTCTTCCTCACCAAAACCGTCTACTCGGTCCTGCTCGCGATCCTCGTCGCCTGCTGCCAGATCCCCTACCCCTACCTGCCGCGGCACCTCACCCTGCTGTCGACCCTCACCATCGGCGTCCCCGCCTTCTTCCTCGCCCTCGCCCCCAACAAGGAACGCGCGAAACCGCACTTCGTCCGGCGCGTCATGCGGTACGCGGTCCCCTCCGGCCTGATCATCGGCCTTGCCGCCTTCGCCACCTATCTCCTGGCCCGCAGCCACTACACCGGCCCCGACGCCCTCTCCGCCGAAACCAGCGCCGCCACCCTGACCCTCTTCCTCAGCGCCATGTGGGTCCTGGCGATCATCGCCCGCCCGTACACGTGGTGGCGCGTCGGCCTGGTCCTGGCCATGGGCCTCGGCTTCCTGATCGTGCTCGTCGTCCCCTGGCTCCAGAACTTCTTCGACCTGAAACTGGTGGGCACGACCATGCCGTGGGCCGCGGTGGGCATCGCCGTCGCGGCGGCGGCACTGCTGGAGATCGCGTGGCGGATCATCGGGCGGCGTTTTCCGGCGTAGCCGGCTTCGCCGGCGGTCTTCACCGGTTACGCGGGGCGGGGCGAGCCGGCCACGGCACCGCAGCCCGCCCCGCACCGGAACGGCTTCAGTCGAACCAGCGGGCCTCCGCCAGCTCCTCAGCGCGGTCCAGGTCCTCCAGGAGGGCCGCTGCCTCGAAGCGGCGGGGCCACTGGCCGGCAGCCCAGGCGAGGCCCGCGGCGACGCCCTCCAGGGTGGCCGCGTGGAGGGTGCCGTCCGGGGTCAGGCGCCAGTCGAGTTCGGTGCCGCCCCCGACGGTCAGCTCCTCGTGCTCGACGTACGACCGCGGCGTGTCCGGGCCCAGCAGCGTACGCACGGGCTCCGGAACCTCGTGCCGGCTGCCCTCCGAGGCCACCGGCGCCGCGAAGACCTCGCTCAGCCGCCGTACCTGGAACAGCTCCGCCAGCTCCGCGGCGCGCGCGGGGGTCACCGGCAGCAACGGCAGCCCCGCGGCCAGCGGCATCAGATCCGGCGCATCCGCGACCACGGCCTCCGCCGCGTCCACGATCCGCACCTCCCCGTCCACGACCACCCGCAGTTCCTCCGGCAGCGTCACCTGCTCGGGATCGAGATCCGCCAGCACCCCGTACAGCGCGTGCACCTGCGCGGAGCCCACTTCGCACTCCGGGTCCGCGAGACGGGCCAGCAGCTCGGCCGCACCGCCCGGCTCCTCCAGGAGCGCCGCGACGGAGGTCCGCACGCCGAGGGCACGCAGCACCTGGGCGTCCACGTCGCCCGCGTCCGCCGACTCGTACAGCCCCGCCAGCAGCGGATCGCCGCCCGCCGCCCGCAGACCGGCCGGCCGGCGGCCGTCCAGCACCGGGTGGCCGCGCAGCCACCACGCCGCGTACGGGCGGACCGACTCGGTCGTACCGTCCGGCAGCAGCACCCGCACAGGCGCGGTCAGCGCGTCCCGCAGCGGCGGCCGCGACAGCATCGCCAGCGCCTGCGGCCACGCGTCATCGTCGACCAGGTCCAGGTCCCGTACGGCCACGATCTCCGTCGCGACCGGCGGCACCGGCGTCTCCGGCAGCCCGTCCAGGACGTCCTCGCACCACACGTCCACGGCGTCCAGCACACCGACGTCGTCCGGCTCCGTGAAGTCGCCGTCCCGCGGCTCCAGCTCGTCCGGGTCCAGCACCACGTCAGGAGCCCGTACGAGGGCGAAGCCCGCCAGCACGCCGACGGCGGTCAGCGGCTGCTCCCCCCAGCGCTCCGCGAACCCGGCGTCGACGGCCGCAAGTTCACCCTCCCGGATCACCCGCTCGAAGTCACTCCCCGGCAACACCAGCTCACCCGCCGGCGCCGGCTCACCGTCCTCGTCCGGCAGCGCCAGCGCGGCCAGCCACGGCTCATCCCCAGGCGCCAGACGCGCGTCGCGCACCAGCCCCAGCACGGCCTCAGCCAGCTCCTCACCGCCCAGCCCGGCCGGCTCACCATCGAACCCGAAGGCGTAATCGTCCTCCGCCGCGTCCAGCGAGCCCGCGACGGCCGCCCGCACCTGCGGAGTCGTCAGCACGGCGCGCGGCGCGGCCGGGGTGGCACCCAGCTTCTCCAGCAGCGGATGCACGGCATCCGGGTGCGCGACCTTGAGACCCAGCCGGGCCAGCACCCCGTGCCGCTCCGCCGAGTCACCCCCGTCACCCGCGTTCTGCGAAAGCGGCAGCAGCACCTGCCGCGGACCGATCGTCGTACGCGCCGCCCGGCCATCCTCACCCGCGGGCCCGGCCAGCGGTACCGGCAGCCCGCTCAGCCGCTCCGGGTCCGTACCCGCCAGCGAGTCGTACAGCCGCCACCACCACGCAGGCGACCGGTCCACCCCCGCCAGCCGGTCCACGACCTCACCGAGCGGCACCCGGGCCACACCCAGCGCACGCAGCTCGGACCGCCGCTCCAGCCCGGCGGGCAGCAGGCTCGGAAACAGCTCCGCCAGTACGCGGACCGTGCCGTCCCCCGCCCCCTCGACCAGCTCCGCGTCCACCGGCCGCAGAACGTACGCGTCCTCCTCGCCCCGGGCACCGCCCCAGCCGCCACCCTCACCGGGCGCCAGCTCGTCAGGACCGGACAATGCCGGCACCGCCTCCAAGGACAGCTCCCCACCCGTCACGGGCGTCGCCGCACTCGGCAGGAACCTCACCCGCGGCAGCAGCTCCAGCACCAGCCGCCGCAGCTCGTTGTCCAGCTCCCCCTTGCCCAACGGGCCCGGCACCAGGTCGATGGTCCCCGCCGACACCGGCTGCCAGCCGGCCAGCAGCGACGCGTACGCCTCCGCGGCACGCCGCACCAGATGATCGGCGAGCGCGCCGGGCGCGACACGGCGCCGCGTCGGCTCCAGCGGAAACGAAGCGATCAACAGCGCCGGCAAGCCCTGCGGCTCATCGGTCGGCGTCGGCGCGTGCACGACCGGCGCGGTCACCGGACGCATCGGCGCGCCGTCCTCGTCCACCGGAACCGCCCAGGTCACCGCCCAGTGCGGTCGCAACCGCTCCTCCACCGGGCGGTCCGCCAGCAGCGCCGGATCCAGCGCGCCGCTCTCACTCACGACCCGCCAGCGCGAGACACCCCGCTCGCTGTCCTCGATGACGACGTAAGCGCCCTCCTGACGCCGCCTCATCTGCCGCACACCGTCCGGCGTCTCCACGACGACCTCGGTCAGGCCCGGCAGCGTCAGCAGCAACGCGGCGTCGATACCGGCCAGCAGGCGCACCGTCAGCTCGTGCGCGGCGCCGTCACGCAGCGGCAGCACGACGGAGGTGTCATAGCCCTGCGGCGCCGAACCCTCCGCCGGCAGCGGCAGACGCAGCAGCGGTACGTGACCGTCGCGGCGCCGCAGCTCACCGCCGAGACCGGGACTGTGGGCCGCCACCTGACTCGCCAGCTCCCTGGCCTCGGCCAGCGACCAGCGCACACCGCCGGTCCGGCCGACCAGCGCGGGCTCGTCACTGACCGCGAGCACCGCCGAGAACCCGACACCGAACCGGCCGACGGCGACCGCGTTCTCCGTCTCACGCTTCGCGGACGCACGCAGCGTGGCCAGCGATTCGACGCCGGTGGCGTCGATGGGGGCGCCGGTGTTGGAGGCGACCAGCACAGCAGGCCCGGAACCGGAGCCCTCCGCCGGGTGCAGGGTCAGACGCAACCGCCCGGGGACGCCGGCGCGGGCCGCGGCGTCCGAAGCATTCTGCGCCAGCTCCACGGCGAGCCGGTCGCGATACCCGCCGAGCGCGAGATCCTCCTCGGCGTTCGCATCCTCCCGGAACCGGGCCGGCGAGGCCGCCCAGGCATCGAGCACCCCCCGCCGCAGCCGAGCCGTCCCGAACGGATCTGCCTCTGCCGCTTCGCTCACGATCTCTCCCGTTCCTCCGATGCCGAACTCCACTTTCTACCCGGTGGGGGTGGGGGTGGGGGGCATGGGGGTGGCGGGGTGCGCGCTGCGCGCTTTGCGCGCGGGTTTCGGTTTTTGGCTTTCCCGCCGTGGGGGCTGGGGTTCAGGTGTCCTCAAACGCCGGACGGGCTGTGATTGTGCGGTGCGGGGGGGGGAGGGGCGGCTGGTCCGGTGGGGGTACGCGTGCGGCGCGGTCGGCCCGGTGGGTGGGGGGCTCGGGCCCCCGCAGGGGTCACTCTCCCCCAGCCTCCGGCCGGGGGCACCCCCGGCCGGAGGTTGGGGGAGAGTTGGCCCCCTGCGCGCACCCGCACCCACCAAACAACCCATGCGAACCCGGCGCAAAGCGCTACCCCCTCGCGCGAAGCGCGAGAACGTCCACCCTGATGGGGTGAACCCAACATCATCGGCCACCCCCCGGGAAGGATTAGCTGTGGCCGAACTCCTCCCCCGGCCCACTCTCCTCCACAGACCCCCCCGTACGATCCGGCCGCAGCGCAAAGGGATCGACAACGGTTTCGTCGATGACGGGCGGCGCCGGCCGCGGAGGCTTGGGCATGACGGCGGCCTCGGAGTGGCCCCCGCAGCCGAAGCCGAGGGAGACGACGTGGCCGTCCGCGGGGCCGAATTCGTTGGCGCAGATGCCGAAGGCCTGGCGGAGGGAGCCGGCCAGCGGGACCAGGAAGCCGCAGGAGACGCAGTTGGCGGGTGCGGCCTGGGCCATGGCGGTCTTGGGGCCGTACTCCTCTTCCCAGCGGTCCGCCGCGGCGTGCAGACCGTAGCGGGAGAGGACGCGGGGGCGTCCCATGCCCAGCTCGTCGGCGACCGCCGCGATGCTGCCGCGGGTGGTCGTCCCGGCCTGGGCGGACTGCGCGGCGGCCTGGGCGGCCGGCGAACCGGGCTCGACGTCGGCGTCCTCGGCGTCCGCGACCTCGGTGACGCCCGGCGGCACCGGGGTTCCGGCGTCTTCCGCGGTCCCCGCGGCATTCCGGGCCGCGTCCGTGAAGCCCGGCTCCAGCCGGAGATCCTCGGCCTCGGTGGGGAGCAGGTCGCCGGGGCCCATGTCGCCGGGGCGCAGCCGTTCGCTCCAGGGCACCCATTCGGGGGCCAGCAGCGCGTCGGGGCCGGGCAGCAGGACGCTCTCGTCGAGGGTGACGTGTTTGGCCCGTGAGGCGCGGGCGACGGTCACGGCCCAGCGCCAGCCCCGGTAGCCGGGCTCCTTGCATTCGAACAGGTGTGTGACGACACGGTCCCCGTCGGCGACGGCGTCGACGTGCTCGCCGACCGTGCCGGGCGCCGCGGCCTCCTCGGCCGCCACGCGGGCAAGGTCGACCGCCTCGGCGCACAGGCGGTCAGGGGTACGGCTTCGCATCGCAGCACTCACAAGAATCGATTCTCTCTTCCACGCCGTCTCACGAGTGCGCCAGCCGGAGCTGTCCTGTCCTGTCCGGACGACCGGCGTGCCGGGGCGGGCGGAGCGGACCTGGGGACCGCGTCGACGTCCGCGCCCGGTCATCTCGGTCGAGCGCACCTCTTACGAACCATTCTGCGGGATCGCGGCAAGGCGCGCGGCCAAGAACGACCGCCGGTGGCGCGCTACACACGCTACCCCTTCAACGGTGGACGACCCCTCGCCGGGAGCGGCAAATGTCATGGGCAGCGTCCGGCGGCCGTGCGGTCCGGCGCGACCGGCGCCGGAAAGAGCCATGTCCCGGGCGAGTTGGGGCAGTATTGCTGCGTGGCTGCCGGACGGGCGTCGAGGAAGTCGCGGCTGCCGCGGATGTCGCGGGCGCCGCGGGTCTCCAGGTCGGGGACCGCGGGAGCCGCCCGCGCCCCGCGGATCGCCAAGGCTTCGCGGATTTCCACGGGCCCGCGTGTCCCCAAGGGGACGCGGGCCTCGACGGCGTCCACGCGGCCGGGGCGGGAGGGCGGCCGGGCGGGCCGCGCGTGCCGTGCCGCGGGCCGGGCGCTGCGCCGCCCGTTCACGGCGACCGGGCGCGGCATACGGCGCGCCACGCACGCGCACGGCGCGGGCGAGTCGGGTCTCGGCAAGCTGATCGAGCTGCACGCGGTGAATTCGGCCGGTGACATGTTGATCACGGTTGCGCTGGCCTCGACGGTGTTCTTCTCGGTGCCGACGGACCAGGCACGCGGCCGGGTGGCGCTGTACCTGGCCGTGACGATGGCGCCGTTCGCGCTGCTGGCGCCGGTGATCGGGCCGCTGCTGGACCGGCTGCCGCACGGCCGCCGGGCCGCGATGGCCGGGGCGATGCTAGCCCGCGCGCTGCTCGCGCTGACCATGTCGGGCGCGGTGGCGGGCGGCGGGCTGGAGCTGTATCCGGCGGCATTGGGCGTATTGGTGTCTTCGAAGGCGTACGGGGTGGTGCGGAGCGCCGTCGTACCGCGCCTGCTGCCGCCCCGTATCTCCTTGGTGAAGGCCAATTCCCGGGTGACGCTGGCGGGGCTGCTGGCGACGGGCGCGGCGGCGCCGCTGGGCGGCGCGCTGCATCTGATCGGGCCGAGCTGGCCGCTGTACGGCGCGTTCGCGGTGTTCGTGGCGGGTACGTTCCTGTCGTTCTCGCTGCCGCACAAGGTGGACTCGGCGAAGGGTGAGGGCCGGGCGCGGCTGGCGTCCGCGGCGGACGGCGAGGGGGCCGGGAAGGCGGCGGGCGAGCGGCCGGGGAAGGCGTTGGCGGGCGGGCGGCGGCCGGGGCTGCGTACGGTCGGCCCGTCGGTGCTGCACGGTCTCCAGGCGAACTGTTCGCTGCGGTCGGTGTCCGGTCTGCTGACGTTTTTCCTGGCGTTCCTGTTGCGCGAGCATCCGCTGGGCGGGCTGGGGCCGCAGGTGTCGCTGGGGCTGGTGGCGGTGGCGGCGGGCGCGGGCAACGCGCTGGGGACGGCGGTCGGCGCGTGGCTGCGGTCCAGGGCGCCCGAGCTGATCATCGCGGCGGTGATGGGGCTGGCGATGGCCGTGGCGGTGACCGCGGCGCTCTTCTACGCGGTGCTGGCGATCGTGGTGGTGACGGCCGCGGCAGCGACGGCGGGGCTGTGCCAGGCGCTGGGGAAGCTGTCGCTGGACGCGGTGATCCAGCGCGATGTGCCGGAGCTGGTCCGTACCTCGGCGTTCGCCCGTTCCGAGACGGTGCTGCAGCTGTCGTCGGTGCTCGGCGGCGCGGTCGGCATCGCGCTGCCGCTGAACGGGACGGTGGGCCTGGCGGTGGCCGCGGCACTGGTCGCGGCGGGCGCCGTGCTGGCCGTACGGGGTCTGCTGGGCGCGGCGCGGCACGGCGCGCCCCACCCTCGTGTGGCGTGAGAGGAACCGACCGATAGCCTGCCCGCATGACCGCGTTCTCTTCTTGGGGCACAGGCCGCCGCGCCGCTGCCGCCCTCGGTGCCGTGTCCCTGGGACTCGTCACCCTCTCCGCCTGTGAGAAGCCGACTCCGCTCGCCACGGTGACCGCCGGCAAGGACACCGTGACCGCCGAGGCCGCCTGCTACGACGACGGCAAGGTGCTCGGCGATCTGGCCGCCAGTGACAAGAAGGCGCAGGCCGAGTTCACCAAGTGCCTGACCACCGCGCCCAAGAAGACGCTCACCGTGCACCCGGGTGAGAAGCTGCGGCTCGGTGTGGAGCCGGACGTGGCCGAGGACGGCTGGATCGCGCTGTCCAACAACAGCCCGATCACCAACGTCAGCAAGCAGACGTACCAGGTCGTCGCCAGCGCGGACCAGCTCTTCGTGAACCAGCAGACCCGCAGCCTGGCCGATTCCACCGTGGTGTCGGTCGTGGCCACCAAGGGCGGCAAGTACACGGGCGTGTGGAACGTCAAGCTCGAACGCGCGGAATCCTGAGTCCGCTGAGGTACGCGTGAGGCTGGTGGTGGCGAGGTGACCATGACGCGTGTCCTGGTCGTCACCGCCGTCGCGGCCGAGCGTGACGCGGTGGCGGCGGGTGCGACCGGTGACGGCGGCGCGGAGGTCGTCGCGCTGCCCGCGGGCGGTTACGCGCTGCACCGGGTCCGGGCTGCCGCGCCGCCCGCGGACGAGCGGGCCGGTGCGGTCCTCGACGTGCTCGCCGCCGGTGTCGGACCGGCTGCTGCCGCCGCCGGTACGGCGACCGCGCTGACCGCCGCAGTCTGTGCCGGAGCCGGGTACGACCTCGTCATCTCGGCCGGGATCGGCGGCGGTTTCGCCGCCGACAGGTCCGCCGGGCGACCCGGCGCCGCGGTCGGTTCCGTGGTGATCGCGGACGAGATCGTCGCCGCCGACCTGGGCGCCGAGACACCGGACGGCTTCGTTCCGGTGACCGAACTGGGCTTCGGGACCGTCGTCCACACTCCGCCGCCGGACCTCGTCCGGGCCCTCGCCGCGGCCACCGGTGCCGTGTGCGGCGCGGTGCTCACCGCCTCGACCGTGACCGGAAGCGCGGAGCACGCCGCGCGCCTCGCCGCACGCCACCCGCGCGCCCTCGTCGAGGCGATGGAGGGCTTCGGTGTCGCCGAGGCCGCCGCCGCGCAGGGCCTGCCGGTGCTCGAAATCCGTACGGTCTCCAACGCCGTCGGCCCTCGGGACCGCGCCGCATGGCGCATCGGGGACGCGCTCGGCGCGCTCTCCGCCGCCTGCGCCGCGCTCCCCCGCGTCCTGACGGCGGCCGGGACCCCGACCTCCTGGAGGACGCCATGAGCGACCCGCTCAAGATCGCCTATTCGCCGTGCCCGAACGACACCTTCGTCTTCCACGCGTGGGCGCACGGCAAGGTCCCGGGCGCCCCCGAGCTGGACGTCACCTTCGCCGACATCGACATCACCAACGGCATGGCGGAGCGCGGCGAGCTGGACATCCTGAAGGTGTCGTACGCGGTGCTGCCCTGGGTGCTGGAGGAGTACGCCCTGCTGCCGTGCGGCGGCGCGCTGGGGCGCGGCTGCGGCCCGCTGGTGCTGACCAAGGAGCCGGGCGAGGCCAAGGACCTGGCCGGCAAGACGGTGGCGGTGCCCAGCGAGCGCTCGACCGCGTACCTGCTGTTCCGGCTGTGGGCGGCGGAAGAGGTGCCGGGCGGCGTCGGCGAGGTCAAGGTGCTGCCGTTCGACGAGATCATGCCGGCGGTACGGGACGGCCGGGTCGACGCCGGGCTGGTCATCCACGAAGCCCGCTTCACGTACCGGAACTACGGGCTCAGCTGCCTCGCCGACATGGGCGAGCACTGGGAGCGCACCACCGGGCTGCCGATCCCGCTGGGCGCGATCATCGCCAAGCGCTCGCTGGGCGCCGAGCGGCTGCGCGAGCTGGCCGCGGCGGCCCGCGAGTCGGTACGGATGGCCTGGGACGACACCGAGGCGTCCCGCGCCTATGTGCTGGAGCACGCGCAGGAGATGGATCCGGCCGTCGCCGACCAGCACATCGGCCTGTACGTGAACGAGTTCACCGCCGACCTCGGCGAGAACGGCTACGCGGCCGTGCGCGGCCTGCTCACGCGCGCCGCGGCCGAGGGGCTCGTACCGCCCCTCGGCCGCGATGCGCTGAGCTTCGGCTAGCCGGCAGCCGCCCGGCTCACGGGCCGGTCGTCAGACGTCCAGTTGGTCGGCGACCGCCCGGAGCATGTTCGCGATCTTCCCGCCGTGCGCCTTGTCGGGGTAGCGGCCGCGCTCCAGCTGCTGGGTGACGCTCTCCAGGAGCGTGGTGAGGTCCTGCACGATCGACGCCAGCTCGTCCGGCTTGCGGCGCTGGGCCGCCGCCACCGACGGCGCGGGGTCGAGGATCGTCACCGAAAGCGCCTGGTCACCGCGCTGGCCGGCCACTACGCCGAACTCGACGCGCTGGCCCGGCTTGAGTGCGTCCACGCCGTCGGGCAGCACCGACGAGTGCACGAAGACGTCACCGCCGTCGTCGCGGGAGAGAAAGCCGAAGCCCTTCTCGCTGTTGAACCACTTGACCTTGCCGGTAGGCACGTCTGTCCTCGTCCTCGTACTCGTCGGAAAACCACTGGGGTCCGGATACTGCGGTGTCTGCGTTTTCTGCGTCTTCCGCGGGAAAAACAGCTCTGGATAGCAGTGCAGCGGGCCACCGGACCCGCCACCCCCCAAGGCTAATGGTCCGGTGCCCGGTGACAAGACGTCGCCGGGTGGTTCCCCCGCGCTTCTGGCCCGGACTTACCCTGGTCCTGTGTCTGACGAAACTCCCCAGGCCGGGGATCTGCTGGTCCGGATCGGCGCGATTGTTTTCCTGATTGGCGCGGTGGCCACTCTCGCCACCGTGACCCCGTTGTTCGTCGGGGCCGATCCGCTGCCGTCCGTCTTCTACTGGGTGTGCATGCTGATGGGCGCCGGGTTCCTCATCGCCGGGGCCGGAGTGCTGCGTTCCGTCGCGGCGCAGCGCCGGCAGGCGAGGTCGTCCGCGGCGTAGCGGCCCGCCGTTTACGGAGTCACGCGTTCCGCCGGGCGCTGTCCGCCACGTACTCCGCCAGCCAGGCCGGGAAGCCGGTCAGGTCGTCGAGGAGCACGTTGGCGCCGGCCGCGCGCAGCTCGTCCGCGTCGCACGGCCCGGTGGCCACGGCGACGGACACCGTGTCGGCGGTCCGCGCACCGCGTACGTCGCCGGTGTGGTCGCCGACGTAGACGGACGCGCCGTGCGCGCGCAGCGCCTCGGCCTTGGCCTCCGCCCACAGCGAGCCGATGACGGCGTCCGCGCCGATGTCCAGGTGGTCGAGGTGCAGCTTGGCGTTGGGCTCGTACTTCGCGGTGACCACGATCGCCCGCCCGCCGTGGCGCTGTACGGCGGCCACCGCCTCGCGGGCGCCCGGCATCGCGAGCGTCCCGGTGATCGCGTGGGCCGGGTACAGCTCGCGGTACAGATCGCTGATCTCCGCGACCCGCTCCTCGGGGAACCACCGGCGGATCTCCTGCTCCAGCGGCGGGCCGAGCCGGGTGATCGCCGCGTCCGCGTCGACGTACGTCCCCGTCGCGGCGGACAGCGCCTCGTAGGCCGCCTTGATGCCGGGGCGGGAGTCGATCAGCGTCATGTCCAGGTCGAAGCCGACCGTGAGTGTCTGCGCTGCCGTGGCGGCCGTGGGATCGGGTACCGGGGTGTGCGAAGCCATGGTGGCCATTGTGGCTGATGGCCACGGCAGGGCGGGCCTGCACCGGGCCCCTGCGGACCGCACCCGCCCCGCGTAGCGGCGCCGTACCGCGGGAACGCTCCGAGTGAGATGGAACCGATGCCGGCCGTCCGGTCCAGCAGCCCCAGAGCCTCCCTGACGAGACGCCGCGTCGGCTGGACGGCGGTGGCGCTGCTCGCCCTGCTGCTGGCGGTGCTCCTCTCGCTCGCGGTCGGCAGCCGCCAGTTCGCGCCGTCCGAGGTCCTCCAAGCGCTGCTGTACGGCGGCGACGGCGACGCCGCGCAAGTGGTGCGCTTCCTGCGGTTACCGCGCACACTGACCGGCCTGATGGTCGGCGCCGCGCTCGCCCTCGCGGGTACGGCGATGCAGGGCATCACCCGCAATCCCATCGCCGACCCGGGCATCCTCGGCATCAGCCAGGGAGCCTCGGTGGGCGTGGTCCTCGCACTGTCCTTCCTGGGAGTGCACACCCTCGGCGGCTATGTGTGGTTCGCCTTCGCGGGGGCCGGGGCCGCCGTGGTCGTGGTGTACGCGATCGCCGCCGGTGGGCGCGGGGGTGCGACGCCGGTGAAGCTCGCCCTGTCCGGCGCGGCGGTCAACGCGCTGCTCGTCGCGGTGACGATGGCGGTGCTGACGACGAAGGCGGCGGCGCTGGACGAGTTCCGGTTCTGGCAGGTCGGCTCGCTGACCGGCCGGGACAGCGCGGTCGCCGCGCAGATCTGGCCGTTCCTGCTGGCGGGCGCGGTGCTCGTGCTGTCCGTCGCGCGCGGCCTGGACGCGCTGGCGCTCGGCGAGGACGTGGCCAAGGGGCTCGGGCAGCACGTCGCCGCCGTACGCGTCGTGGCCGGGCTCGGGGCGGCGGTGCTGACCGGGGCGGGCGTCGCGGCGGCCGGTCCGATCGCCTTCGTCGGGCTCGCCGTACCGCACCTCGCCCGTGCGGCCGTGGGCGGCGGCCACCGCTGGCTGCTGCCGATGGCGGCGCTGCTCGGCCCGGTCGTGGTGCTGGTCTCGGACACCGTCGGGCGGGTGCTGTTCCCGCCGTCGGAGGTGCCGGCGGGGGTGCTGACGGCGCTGATCGGCGTGCCGTTCCTGGTCGCGCTGGTACGGCGGAAGGGGGTGCCGGCGTGACGGCACCGGTCGCCGGTTCCGGCACCGCGGTACGGCAGGGGCGGCGCGTGCGGCCCGCGGGGTACGCCGTCGTGCGCGCCGGGCGCGCATCCTTCATCGTGCACCGACGGGCGGCGGGCATCGCCGCCGCGCTGGCCGTCCTGCTCGCCGCCGTCTGCCTGGCGTACCTGTGTGTGGGCGAGTCCTTCGTGGCGCCCGACGAGGCCCTGAAGGCCGCCCTCGGGCAGCCGTCGTCGGCCGGACTGGTCGTCGGGACGCTGCGGCTGCCCCGGATGGCGGCCGGGCTGCTGGTCGGCGCGGCCTTCGGGGTGGCGGGCGCGCTGATCCAGACCGTGGCCCGCAACGCTCTCGCCAGCCCGGACGTCATCGGCGTCACCCAGGGCGCGAGCGCGCTGACGGTGGGCGCGCTGACGTTCGGCGTGACCTCGTACGCCGTCCTGCCCTACCTGTCGGTCGCCGGGGGCGTCCTCGCCGCCACCCTCGGCTACGTCTTCGCCTGGCGCGGCGGCCTGCACGCCACCCGCTTCGTCCTGATCGGCATCGGCTTCGCCGTCGCGCTGCGCTCGGTCACCCACCTCTTCCTCACCAAGGGCGACCACCTCGTCGCCCAGCAGGCGCAGGTGTGGCTGACCGGCTCGCTCAACGGACGCGGCTGGGCCGAGGCCGCACCGCTCGGCTGGGCGCTGCTGGTGCTGCTGCCCGCCGTCCTGTGGGCGGCCCGCGCCCAGCGCACCGTGCCGATGGACGACGACACCGCGACCGCCCTCGGCGTACGGCTGAACCGCACCCGGCTCGGGCTGGTCGCACTCGGCGTGGTGCTGGCGTCGATGGCCACCGGCGCGGCCGGGCCCGTCGACTTCGTGGCGCTGCTGGCCCCGCAGATCGGCCGCCGCCTGACGCGTACCGCGCAGATCCCGTTGCTGTGTTCGGCGCTGCTCGGCGCGCTCGTCGTCGTGTTCGGCGACCTGCTGGCCCGCAAGCTGCTCGCGCCGACCGAGCTGCCGGTGGGCGTGCTGACCGCGGCCGTCGGCGCCCCGTACCTGATCCACCTGATCATCCGCAGCCGGGCCGTGGGAGGCAGGGCGTGACCGAGGGCAGCACGGACACGGCTCCCGCCGTCAGCCGTCTCACGGCGCGGGACCTGACCCTCGCCTACGAGGACCGCACGGTCGTCGACGGGCTCGACCTCGACGTCCCGCACGGCGCGGTCACCGTCGTCGTCGGCCCCAACGCCTGCGGCAAGTCCACGCTGCTACGAGCCCTGGGCCGGCTGCTCACACCCCGCCGCGGCGCCGTCCTGCTGGACGGTACGGACCTGGCCCGCATCCCCACCAAGAAGATCGCCCGGTCGGTGGGGCTGCTGCCGCAGACCCCCGTGGCGCCCGAGGCGATCACCGTCGCCGACCTGGTCTCGCGCGGCCGTCAGCCGCATCAGCGCTGGTGGCAGCAGTGGTCCGAGGCGGACGAACGGGCCGTCACCGAGGCCATGGACCGTACGGACGTGACGCCGTTGGCCGACCGGCCGGTGGACGAACTGTCCGGCGGGCAGCGGCAGCGGGTGTGGATCGCGATGGCGCTCGCGCAGGAGACCGGCCTGCTGCTCCTGGACGAGCCGACGACATACCTGGATATCTCACACCAGGTCGAGGTGCTGAACCTGATCCGGCAGCTCAACCACGACCGGGGACGCACCGTCGTCGCCGTCCTGCACGACCTCAACCAGGCCGCCCGGTACGCCGACCACCTGGTGGCGATGAAGCAAGGGCGCATCGTCGCACAGGGGCGCCCGGCGGCGGTCGTGACGGCGGAACTGGTGCGTGAGGTGTTCGGGCTGGAGTCGGTGGTGGTACCGGACCCGGTGACGGGCTCGCCTCTGGTGGTGCCGGGGCGGCCCTGGCAGGCTCCGGGCGGGGGCGGGACCGCCGCGCCCTAGTCCGGGTGACCTCGCCGCTCCCCAGCCGAAAGGGCTCGTCATGCCGCTCTTCGCCCTTCCCCGTCCGGTTCCGTGGGCCGGCGGCCGTCGCCGTGCCCTGCTCGCCGCGGCGTCCGCGCTGGCCGCTTCCGTGGCGCTGACCGCCTGTGGTGCGGGCGGTTCGTCCGGTACGGGCCGTTCCGGCAGCGGTTCCGCCAAGGCCGCCGACTGCCCGGCCCAGCCCGCCACCACCTGGGCGCGGCCCGCGTCCGGCGCGGGCAGCCACCCGGTACGTACGGCGCAGGGCGAGGTGGAGGTGCCCAACGCGCCCCGGCGCGTGGTGGTGCTGGACACCGCGGAGCTGGACTCCGCGATCACGCTCGGCGTCGTACCGGTCGGCGCCACCCGCTCCGACGTGGCCGGCGGCTTCCTGGACTACCTGCCCGAGGACCGGCTCGCGGGCATCAAGGACGTCGGCAGGATCGGCGCGCCCAACCTGGAGGCGGTCGCCGCCCTCGACCCCGACCTGATCCTGACCAGCAAGGTCCGCGACGGCGGGCGGTACGCGCAGCTCAAGGCCATCGCGCCCACGGTCATGACGGAGACCACCGGCTACCCGTGGAAGCAGAACTTCGCCGTCCACGCCGACGCGCTGGGCAAGATCCCCGAGGCGAAGCGGACGGTCGCCGCGTACGAAGCACACGCGAAGCGGGTCACCGCGGCGCTCGGCGGGGCCGCCGCCGCGCGGCGCACCACGACCAACGTCGTGCGCTTCATCGAGGGCGCGGACACCCGTATCTACGGCTGCCGCAGCTACATCGGCACCATCCTGAACGACATCGGCACCGGCCCGACCAGCGTGGTGCAGGACGCGCGGGACGGGCTGATGATCGAGGTCAGCGCGGAGCAGATGACCAAGGCCGACGCGGACGCGGTCTTCTACTCCGCGTACGGCAGCCCGGACAAGTCCAAGGAGACGCAGGTCACCGGCGGCGCGCTGTGGAAGAGCATGAAGGCGGCCAGGGACGGCCGGACCTTCCGCGTCGACGACGAACTGTGGATCCAGGGCATCGGCTACACGGCCGCCGACAAGATCCTGGCCCAGCTGCAGGAGAAGCTGGCGAAGAAGTAGCCGGAGGCGGCGGGTCCGGTCCGGCCGGGCCCGCCGCCGCTCAGCGCGGCCGCCGCATCCGCCACACCAGGAACAGCGCGGAGGCGACGGCCGCGATCCGGACCACCACCGGCAGCACCCCGGTCAGCTCGTTCCCCAGCTGCCCGTCGGCGATCGGCTCGCCCCACCGCCCGTCGACCCGGCCCCACAGCCACACCACCAGCCCGCCGACGATCAGCCCCGGCACCCCGAGCGCCGCGAACTTCACCTCACCGCGCGGCAGCCGCCGGGAGGTGTACGCGAGCGCCCAGCCACCCGCGAGCGCCAGCCAGGACCCCAGTACCGCGCCCGCCACCAGCAACAGCACGGCCAGCAGCAGGACCGGGCTGAGCGGCGGCCGCGCGGCCTGCACGTACTCCACCGGCTCGGTCTCCTCGGCGTACGGCTCCGGCGCGGCCGGCCGCCGGCGCCACGCGAGCACGCGCGGCAGCACCCGGGGCAGTACGCCGGTACGCGGCGCCTCGGCCGCCTCCTCGCCGTGCCCGTCCTCCGCGTCCCCGTCCTCCTCGCCCTCGTCCGCCTCCCCGTCCTCGTCCCGCTCGCCCTTCTCCAGGGACAGCGGGCCGTCCTTCCGCTCGCCCGGCGGGCGCTCGCGGATCTCGGGGATCTCGATGCCGCCGATGAAGCCGGGCACCGTCTCGCCGGGTTCGTACGGCCCGTACGGCCCGAACGGGCCCTCCTCCACCCGCCACCAGTCGGGCTCGCCGGCGCCGTCTCCTTCGCCTTCTCCGAAGGCGACGGTGCTGTCGCCCAGCTCGTCGAAGCCCGCGAGGTGCGGCGGGGAAGCGGCCGGCGGCGGCTCCGGCTCCTTGGCGCGGGCGGAGCGGCGCCTGCCGTCGCGTGGCGCGGGAACCTTTCCGGCCAGGCCGCGCAGCCCTTCGCCGAGGCCGGACAGGCCCGGCAGGCCGCTGCTTTTGGCCGGACTGCCGTCCTGGGGCCCGGGGGCCGCCGTACTGCTCGTTTCGCCCGGTACGCCCGTACCGCTGCCCGTACTGCCTGCACCGCCCGTACCGAAGCGGCGCGCGGCGCCGCCCAGCTTGTCGCGCAGGCCCGGCCGGGACTGCGGTTCCGCCGCGCTCTGCGGCGCCCGCTCGGCAGACGGCCCGCTGCCGCCCGCCGCCGACACCACCGCCTCGGGGGTACCGAGCCGGGACAGCACCCGTCTCACCCCGGGCACCGTGTCCGGCTTCACCGCGTCCACCTGCGCCCGCAGCTCGGCCACCAGGCGCATCCGCGCCCCGGAGGACAGCCCGCGCTGCTGGGCCAGATCACCGACCCGGCTCAGATAGTCAAAGACCAGCTGGTCGCTTTCGATCCCCACGAAATCCCCTGTGGCACAGCCCGGTTCCTCCCGAGACCGTACCCCCGATCGGTCCTCCTACGGGGGCGGCGGCGCCGACCGCCGTACACGGGGCGCGCTCCCGGCCGCCACCGTCGTACGCCCCGGCCACCGCCGTCGGACCCGGGCCGCTCCGGCGACGGCGGGCCGTCCGGAACGGCGCTGCACCCGCCAACGTCACACACCCCCGCTAACGTGTAGCGGATGAGTGAAACACCCCGCACGCTCGCCGAAGAGCTCCGCACCCGCCCCGACAGCGGGCTCGCCGACCTGCTGCGGGCCCGCCCCGACCTCCTCAGCCCGGTCCCCGGCGATCTGACCCAGCTCGCCACCCGGGCCGGTACCCGCGCCTCGGTCGTCCGGGCCGTGGAGCGGCTGGACCGTTTCGCGCTGCAAACCGCCGAGGCGCTGGCGGTGGCGCCGGATCCCTGCCCGTACGGGACGCTGCTCGGGCTGATGACGGGGGACGCGGGGGCGGAAGGCACTGCCGGGGCCGACGGGTCTGACGGGTCTGACGGGTCTGACGGGTCTGACGGGTCTGACGGGTCTGACGGGTCTGACGGGACAGGCTGGGCGAACGGTCCTGACGGGACCGCCGCCGCCATCACCGCCGAGCTGCCCCGCGCCCTGCGCACCCTGCGCGACCAGGCGCTGGTCTGGGGCGGCGACGACCGGCTGCGCCTCGTCCGTACGGCCCGCGAGCTGCTCGCGCCCGGGCCCGCGCACCCCTCCCCCACCGGCCTGGGGCCGAGCGTCGCGGAGGCCTCGTCCGGCATGTCGCCCGGCCGCCTCCAGGAGATCCTGGCCGCCGCCGGGCTGGCCGCGACCCACGACCCGGTGACCGCCGTCGGCGCGCTGACCGACCTGTTCGAGGACCGCGGGCGGATGGCCGCGCTGCTCGGAGGCGCGCCTGCCGAGGCGCGCGCCGTACTGGACCGGCTGGTCTGGGGGCCGCCCTACGGCGCTGTCACCGACCGGCCCGCCGCCCACCTGCAGTGGCTGCTGGACCGTGGCCTGCTGCTGCCCGCCGGGCAGCGCAACGTCGTCCTCCCCCGCGAGGCGGCGCTGCACCTGCGCGCGGGGCGCGCGCACCGCGTCCCCGAGCCGTTGCCGCCCGCCCTCGCGCCCACCACCGAACGTGATCCACAGCTTGTGGACAGTGCCGCCGCCGGCCAGGCATTCACCGCGCTGGCCACCGTCGAGGAACTGCTCAAGGAGTGGGACCTCGGCGGGCCCGGCGTGCTGCGCGCCGGCGGTCTGTCGGTCCGCGACCTCAAGCGGACCGCCGCCGCCCTGGACTGCACCGAACAGCTCGCCGCCTTCTGGCTCGAACTCGCCTACGGGGCCGGGCTGCTGGCGTCCGACGGCGAGGCCGACGAGCGGTACGCGCCCACCCCCGCCGCCGAGGACTGGCGCCAGCTCCCGGCCGAGGAGCGCTGGGCGCGGCTGGCCACCTCCTGGCTCGCGGCGACCCGTACGGCGGGGCTGGTCGGCACCCCCGACCCGAAGGGCCGCACGCTGTCCGCGCTCGGCCCGAACCTCGACCGCTCCACGGCGCCCGAGGTGCGCCGCCGGACGCTCACCCTGCTCGCCTCCCTGGCACCCGGCACATCCGTACCGGCCGAAGCCGTACTGGACCGGTTGCGCTGGGAACGCCCGCTGCGCGGCGCGAGCCGGCCGGCCGCGGCTCCCGCCGCGAACAGCGGCGGCAAGGCGGCCGCCGCCCGCCGGCCCGATCCGGCCACCGCGGCCGACGCCGACGCCGCCCGCAACGCGGCCACGGGCCCGGCCCCGGCCGCCACCGAAGACCTCCGCTCCCGCATCGCCCGGTGGACGCTCGCCGAAGCCGAACTCCTCGGCATCACCGGCCGCGGCGCCCTCGCCACCCACACCCGCGCCCTCCTGGAAGCCGGCGCCGAGGCGGGCCCCGCGGACGAGCAGAGCGCCGCCACGCGCGCCGCCGCCCTCGTCGCCCCCCTCCTGCCCGAACTCCTCGACCACGTCCTCCTCCAGGCCGACCTGACCGCCGTCGCGCCCGGCCCCCTGGAGCGTCCCCTCGCCGACGCGCTCGGTGTCCTCGCCGACGTCGAGTCCAAGGGCGGCGCCACCGTCTACCGCTTCACCCCGGCCTCCGTACGCCGTGCCCTGGACGCCGGCCGCTCCGCCGCCGAGCTCCAGTCCTTCCTCGCCGCACACTCCCGCACCCCCGTACCGCAGCCGCTCGCCTACCTCATCGACGACGTGGCCCGGCGGCACGGCCGGCTCCGGATCGGCGCGGCCTCCGCGTACGTACGCTGCGACGACGACGCGCTCCTCACGGAGATCCTCGCCGACCGCCGCGCGATCGTCCTGCGCCTGCGCCGGCTCGCCCCGACCGTGCTGGCCTCGGCCGCCCCGCCCGACCAGCTCCTGGAGGGCCTGCGCGCCATGGGTTACGCCCCCGCCGCCGAGTCCGCCGAGGGGGATGTCCTCATCGCCCGCGCGGACGCCTACCGCACCCCGCCGCGCACCGCGCCCGCCCCGGTCCCCGAGGGCCCGCCCGCCCCCGACACCACTCTCCTCGAAGCGGCGGTCCGCGCCATCCGCGCCGGCGACCTGGCCGCGACCGCCGAACGCAAGCCGGCCGGCGCGCCCGCCGCGGCCCCGGCCCCCGGCGGCCTCCCGCGCACCACCTCCGCCGAAACCCTCGCCACGATGCAGGCCGCGGTCCTGACCGGCGCCGCCCTGTGGATCGGCTACGTCAACGCCGACGGCGCCGCCAGCCAGCGCGTCATCGCCCCCGTCCGCGTCGAGGGCGGCTTCGTCACCGCCTACGACCACACCGCCGATGAGGTCCGCACCTTCCCCCTGCACCGCATCACGGGCGTCGCGGAGCTGGCGGACGAGACGGCTTCGTGAGGGGGCGGCCGCGGCTCCGCGGAGCGCCCGCCCCCTGAACCGTCAGCGCCTCTCCCGGAGCCGGTGACAGCAAGAGCGCTTCCCCCACCAATTCGCGACGCCGCCCACGGCCCTCCCCCAGAGCCATGACCTGCTCTGTCGTCCAGGGACCGTAGTGATCCTCGTGAGCCACGCTCATCACGCCACCTCCTCAGCGGGAACCAACCAACGCCATCAGTGTGGCGCTCGCCACTGACATCCCGCCGCTCGCTTCGTTCCCGCCCACTCGCCCGAGTGCGCGACACTGGAGGCTTGCCCGAATCGGACCGCACGGAAGGGCTCCGCGTGAACGGACCTCTCATCGTCCAGAGCGACAAGACGCTGCTGCTGGAAGTCGACCACGAGCAGGCGGAGGCGTGCCGGCGGGCCATCGCGCCGTTCGCGGAGCTGGAGCGGGCGCCCGAGCACATGCACACGTACCGGGTGACGCCGCTCGGGCTGTGGAACGCGCGGGCCGCCGGGCACGACGCCGAGCAGGTCGTGGACGCGCTGGTCGGGTTCTCGCGGTACCCGGTGCCGCACGCGCTGCTGGTGGACATCGCCGAGACCATGTCGCGGTACGGGCGGCTGACGCTGTCCAAGCACCCGGCGCACGGGCTGGTGCTCACCACCACCGACCGGCCGGTGCTGGAGGAGATCCTGCGGTCGAAGAAGGTGCAGCCGCTGGTGGGGGCGCGGCTGGACCCGGACACGGTGGTGGTGCACCCGTCCGAGCGCGGGCAGATCAAGCAGACGCTGCTCAAGCTGGGCTGGCCGGCCGAGGACCTGGCCGGTTACGTGGACGGCGAGGCCCACGCGATCGCCCTGGACGAGTCCGGCTGGTCGCTGCGGCCGTATCAGCAGCAGGCCGTCGAGGGGTTCTGGCACGGCGGTTCGGGTGTCGTCGTACTGCCGTGTGGTGCGGGAAAGACGCTGGTGGGGGCCGGTGCGATGGCACAGGCCCAGGCGACCACGCTGATCCTGGTCACCAACACCGTCTCGGCGCGGCAGTGGAAGCACGAGCTGGTGAAGCGGACCTCGCTGACCGAGGACGAGATCGGCGAGTACAGCGGTACGAAGAAGGAGATCCGGCCGGTCACCATCGCGACGTACCAGGTGCTGACGACCAAGCGGAAGGGCGTCTACCCGCACCTGGAGCTGTTCGACTCGCGGGACTGGGGGCTGATCATCTACGACGAGGTGCATCTGCTGCCGGCGCCGGTCTTCAAGTTCACGGCCGATCTGCAGGCCCGGCGGCGGCTGGGGCTGACCGCGACGCTGGTGCGGGAGGACGGGCGCGAGTCGGACGTCTTCTCGCTGATCGGCCCGAAGCGCTTCGACGCGCCGTGGAAGGAGATCGAGGCGCAGGGGTACATCGCGCCGGCGGACTGCGTCGAGGTGCGGGTCAATCTGACCGAGTCGGAGCGGCTGGCGTACGCCACGGCCGAGACCGAGGAGAAGTACCGGTACTGCGCGACGACGGCCAGCAAGCAGAGCGTGACCGAGGCGCTGGTACGGCGGCACAAGGGCGAGCAGACCCTGGTCATCGGGCAGTACATCGACCAGCTCGACGAACTGGGCGAGCACCTGGGCGCGCCGGTCATCAAGGGCGAGACGTCCAACGCGCAGCGCGAGAAGCTCTTCGACGCCTTCCGGCAGGGCGAGCTGTCCGTGCTGGTCGTCTCCAAGGTCGCGAACTTCTCGATCGACCTGCCGGAGGCGACGGTCGCGATCCAGGTGTCCGGCACGTTCGGGTCCCGGCAGGAGGAGGCGCAGCGGCTGGGGCGGGTGCTGCGGCCGAAGGCGGACGGGCACGAGGCACGGTTCTACTCGGTCGTCGCCCGCGACACCGTCGACCAGGACTTCGCGGCGCACCGGCAGCGCTTCCTGGCGGAGCAGGGGTACGCGTACCGGATCGTGGACGCGACGGAGCTGCTGGCGGAGGGGTGAGCCGAACGGGACGGTGAGCCCGGCCGGGACTGCCGGTGCGGTGAGCGGCGGGCCGGGGGCTTTCAGCGAGCGCCCGGCCGCGGACGTGCCGGTCTCCGTCCGGGGCCGGGCCCGCCTCACGCGTCACGCGTCAGCGTTCGGGTATGCGGGTGCTCAGCTCGCGGGGCGGGCGGGCGGTGCGCGGCAACGGGAACGGGCGGCGGACCAGGGAGGACAGCGGGGCGGCCGGGGCCCGGCGGCTCCACCAGGCGACCGCCGCCAGCATGGCCAGACCCAGGAGCGGATACGGGGATGCCAGCGGCTGCTGCCACCAGGAGAGCTTCAGGTCGAGGTCGCCCTGGTGCGGGAGCACCCACATCGTGCGGGCCGTGAAGGCGACCGCCACCACCGCGAGCAGGGCGCGGCGCCACCGTACGCCGCGGACGTGCGCCCCGAGGGCGACCAGCAGCGGCACGCACCACACCCAGTGGTGGGACCAGCTGATCGGTGAGACGAGCAGGGCCGTGACGGCGGTGCACAGGACGCCCCAGGAGTCCAGGCCGCGCCGCAGGTACACGCGGCGGGCCACAAGGAGGCCGGCCATGCCGGTGAGCAGCGCCGCGCCCGCCCACAGCAGGCCCGGTTCCCCGGTGTGCAGACAGCGGGCCAGCAGGCCCTGCAAAGACTGGTTGTCGACGATCCACGCCTTGCCGACCCGCCCGGTCTCGAACATCCGCCGCGTCCAGAACTCCACACTGGCGTCCGGCAGAACGAGCACCCCGAGCAGCACGGAGCACCCGAAGCCGGCCAGGGCGGTGAAGGCGGCCCGCACCCGGCCGGTGATCAGCAGGTAGACGGCGAACACGGCCGGGGTGAGCTTGATGCCCGTGGCGATGCCGACGGCGAAGCCCTTCAGCCGGGCGCCGTCCGGGCGGCTCAGGTCCCACAGGACGAGGCAGGTCAGGGCGATGTTGATCTGGCCGAAGACGAGCGTCTGGAAGAGCGGTTCGAGCCAGAGGGCGACGGCGGTGGCGGCGATCACGGCGGGTACCGTCCGTGCGCGCAGCAGCCGGGACGCGCCGCGGGGGCCGCTGGTGCCGGTGGTGTAGGCGGCCTTGTACGAGAGGTGCAGCAGGACCGGGACAAGGGCGACGTTGACGAGGACGGAGGCGACCTTGAGAGCGCCGACCGGGAGCCAGGTCGTCGGGATGAAGAGCAGGGCGGCGAAGGGCGGGTAGGTGGCGGGCAGGTTCCACTCGGTGACGGTGAAGCCGTACAGGTCACCGCCTGCCGCTGCGGCCTCGCCTTCGGCACGGTAGACCACTATGTCCGACATGGACAGGTTCACCAGCCGGAATACGGCGGCCAGCCCGGCCAGGGACACCACGAGCAGTACCGCCGCGGCGATCGTCTTCTTGTCCGGGCTCGTGAGATGCCGCGTCCACGGCCGTCTGTGCGGTAGCGACCGCGTCCCCTCGGCGGCAGACACTTGTTTGGCCCCTCCTCGTCGCCGGACGCACGCTGTCTGCGGCGACGCTAGTCGATCGAGACCGACTGGTTGTAACGGTTTCCGGTCATCCGGACGCTGGTTGCGTATCGGTCGAGGGCCGGAGAGGGCCTGTATCCGGGGGTTTTCCGCGTACTCGGAGCCGCCCGCGGAGCCGGACTCGGTTCGGGTTCGGGTTCGGTTCGACTTCGTTCCGGGCTCAGTCCTCCGCGTACTCCCCGAGGAGGACGACGCTGACCGCGGCGGCGGCGAAGACCTTGACCGCGCGGAAGACGTTGCCGACGATGTGGCGCTGCTCGTGGGAGTGCGACGCGCGGGTGGCATCGGGGCCGAGGGCGGTGGCGCCGTTGGCCGGGTGCAGGGTGCCTGGGGTGATGGTTGCGCTGCTCATGTCTCCATGATGGATTTCGCGGCGCGGCGGCACATCGGCCCACGGGCCCATCCCTGACCGGCCTTTGGTCAGTCCCCGGACCCATGCCGTCCCCTACGGGAGATGTACGGGCGGGGCGGAAAATCTCAGGGTTGCCGCGACGATCGCCGCGGTCCGTGCCGCAGTCCGTATCGCCGCCGGCCGGCCCCGCCGCGGAAATCCGTTGGCGCCCCCCGATACCTGCTGGCTACAATCGCCGGTCTGCCCGCCTCCCTCAGAGCCTGAGCGGAGTGCCCCCGGCCGCACGGAAACCGGCCGGATTCCGCTTCACGCAGCTGAACGCATTCGAACGTACCTGAACGCATCTGCAGACGCCTACGAGTACGCCGTCACGTACGTACGTAGCCGGATCCGCCGGAGGCAACACCGTGCCCTCGCACGCCCATGACCAGGCGCCCGCCCCGTCCCAGGACCAGGCCCGGCCCCGCGACCCGTCCGACCCCCTGGAACGCGAACGCGCCCACCTGGCCGGCTCCCGGGCGGCGCTGCGCGCCATGCGCCGGGACGCCGAGGCGCTCAACATCGCGGACGTCACCGCGAACTGGGTCAACGCCGAAGTGCTCCAGGGCGAGGTGGACGCCCGGATCAAGGCGCTCGCCGACCTGGCCCACACCCCGCTCTTCTTCGGCCGCCTGGACTATCTGCACGCGCCGGGCGTGGAAGCGGCCGAGGGCGCGGCGGGTGAGAACTTCTACATCGGCCGCCGGCACGTCCACGACGCCGACGGCGATCCGATGGTCATCGACTGGCGTGCGCCGGTCTCCCAGCCGTTCTACCGGGCCTCGAAGAAGGACCCGATGGACCTCAGGCTGCGCCGCCGCTTCGGCTACACGGCCGGGCAGCTGACCGCGTACGAGGACGAGCACCTGACCGACCCGGCGGAGGCGGAGCAGCACAGCAAGCTGCTCCAGTCCGAGATCGAACGGCCGCGCGTGGGCCCGATGCGGGACATCGTCGCGACGATCCAGCCGGAGCAGGACGAGATCGTGCGCGCCGGGATCGCCGGCACGGTCTGCGTCCAGGGGGCGCCGGGCACCGGCAAGACGGCGGTGGGCCTGCACCGGGTCGCGTACCTGCTGTACGCGCACCGCGAGCGCCTCGCCCGCTCCGGCACGCTCGTCATCGGCCCGAACAGCTCCTTCCTGCACTACATCGAGCAGGTGCTGCCCGCGCTGGGCGAGCTGGAGGTCAAGCAGGCCACGGTCGACGATCTGGTGGCGCACGTCGAGGTGCGCGGTACGGACGACGCGGCGGCGGCGACGGTCAAGGGCGACGCGCGGCTGGCCCGGGTACTGCGGCGGGCGCTGCGGTCGCACGTGCGGATGCCGTCCGAGGCGTGCGTGGTGGTGCGCGGTTCGCGGCGCTGGCGGGTGCCGGCGTACGAGATCGAGGAGATCGTCGAGGAGTTGCTGCGCCGCGACATCCGGTACGGCGCGGCCCGGGAGGCCCTGCCGCAGCGGATCGCGCACACGGTGCTCGTACGGATGGAGCAGGCGGGCGAGGCGCCGGACGACCGGGTGCAGGACGCGGTGGCGCGCAGCGCGGCGGTCAAGGCCGTGGTCAAGGAGGTGTGGCCGCCGGTCGACCCGGCCAAGCTGGTGCTGCGGCTGCTGGGCGACGCGGAGTTCCTGGCCGAGCAGGCGGCGGGCATCCTGACGCCGGAGGAGCAGAAGACGATCCTGTGGGCGAAGCCGGCGCGCAGCGTGAAGGGCGCCAAGTGGTCGGCGGCGGACGCGGTGCTGATCGACGAGGCGGCCGACCTGGTCTCCCGTACGCACTCCCTGGGCCATGTGGTGCTGGACGAGGCGCAGGACCTGTCGCCGATGCAGTACCGGGCGGTGGGGCGGCGCTGTACGACCGGTTCGGCGACGATCCTGGGCGACATCGCGCAGGGCACCACGCCGTGGTCCACGGACACCTGGGAGGAGGCGCTGGCCCACCTGGGCAAGCCGGGCGCGCCGGTCGAGGAGCTGACGCTGGGCTTCCGGGTGCCGCGCGAGGTGATCGCGTACGCCTCGCGGCTGCTGCCCGCGATCGCCCCCGACCTCACCGAGGCCACGTCCATCCGCGAGTCCGCGGGGGACTTCGCGATCCGGCCGGTGCCGGCGGCGGAGCTGGACGACGCGGTCATGGACGCCTGCCGCGAAGCGCTGGCCAAGGAAGGATCGATCGGCCTGATCGCGGCCGAGGCCCGGCTGCCCGCACTGCGCGCGGCCCTGGAGGCGGCGGGTCTGGCCGTCCTGGCGCCCGGCGAGGAGACCTCGGCCGAGGCCCGGCTGACCCTGGTCCCGGCCACGCTCGCCAAGGGCCTCGAATACGACTACGTGGTGCTGGACGAGCCCGCCGCGATCGTCGACGGCGAACCGGACGAGCGCACCGGTCTGCGCCGCCTGTACGTCTGCCTGACCCGGCCGGTCTCCGGGCTGGCGGTGGTGCACGCGGCCCCGCTGCCGGAGCGGCTCGGCACGTCCGCCGGGTGAGCCGGTCCGGTCACTGCTCCGGGGCCGGCATGGCGGCCAGGAGCGACTCCACCAGCCCGGGGAACCTGGCGTCGAGGTCGGCGCGGCGCAACCGTACGTAGCGGTTGCGCCCGACGGCGCGGGTCGAGGCGAGCCCGGCCTCGCGCATGATCCGCATGTGGTGGGAGACCGTCGACTTGTGCAGGTGGTTCAGGCCCAGGCGTTCGGAGGAGCAGTCGTACTGCTCGCCCGTCGCGTAGACCCGGAAGAGGTGCATCCGGGTCGGGTCCCCCAGCGCGTGCAGCACCTTGACCAGCTCGATGTCGGCGGTCTCCGGCTGCGGCAGCAGCTGTTCCTCCTCGTCCGCCACGGTGTTCTCCTCTCCCTGCCGGGTCTCGGACTGTTTGACAATCATCCAACAATCCATATCGTTTGACGCACATCAAACTTTACCCGCCGTCGCGGCTGCCCCATCCGTCGCACGCCGTACCGGGAAGGACACCCGTGCGTCTTCGTCTGCTTCTGCTCGCCCTCGGCGCGTTCGCCGTCGGGACCGACACCATGGTGATGGCCGGCCTCCTCGGCGACATCTCCGCCGACCTGGAGATCTCCGTACCGGCCGCGGGCCAGCTGGTCACCGTCTTCGCACTCGGGTACGCGGTGCTCGCCCCGCCGCTCGCCACCGTGACGGCCCGCTGGCCGCGGCAGCGGCTGCTGCTCACCGGACTCACCGTCTTCACCCTGGGCAACGCGCTGAGCGCCCTCGCCCCCACCTACCCGCTGCTGCTCGCGACGCGGGTGCTGGCCGCGGCCGGCGCCGCGCTCTACACCCCGGCCGCCAGCGCGGCCGCCGCCTCGATCGTGCCGCCCGAGCGCCGCGGCCGGGCGCTGGCCACGGTCATGGGCGGGATGACGGTCGCCACCGCGCTCGGCGTCCCCCTCGGCACCTACATCGGCGAGGCCGACTGGCGGCTGACGATGTGGCTCGTCGTCGTGCTCGGCGCCGTGGCGCTCGGCGGCCTCGCCGTACTGCTGCGCGGCATCCCCGCCCCGACGGCCGCACCCGGCCTGCGCGAACGCCTGGTGCCGCTGGGCAACCGCCGCGTCCTGGGCGGCGTCGGCACCACGTTCCTCTTCTTCCTCGCGGTGCAGAGCGTCTACATCTACCTGGCGACCGCGGTACGTCCGGCGACCGGCGGCGACGCGGGCCGGCTGACCCTGATCATGTTCGCCGGAGGGCTGTCCTCGGTCGCGGGCAGCTGGCTGGGCGGCCGGGCGGTGGACCGGCTCGGCGTACGGCCCGTCATGGTCACCGGCGCGACGGTGGCGGCGGCCGGCTACCTCGCCCTGCCCTGGCTGTCCCTGACCATGGCGGGCGCACTCGTGTACGTTCTGGCCGTCCAGCTCTTCGCCTGGGCGATGGCCGTCTCGCTGGCCCACCGGATGGCGTCCCTCGACCCGGCCAACGCGCCGCTGCTGCTCTCGCTCAACAGCAGCGTCCTGTACCTGGGGATGGCGGCGGGCGGCGGCGTGGGCAGTGCGGCCGTCGGACTGCTGGGGCCGCGATGGTTCCCGCTGGTGTCCGGGGGGCTCGCCCTGCTGGCTCTGGCCTCGGCGGTGGTGACGACGCGGCGGCGGGCGGCGGCTGCTGCTGCTCCTGCGGCCTCCGCAGACGCATCGGCGCTGCGGCCCCATACGGAACCGCAACACCCGTCCCCCGCCCAGCTCTAGACCGGCACCCCCTCCAGCGCCTCCCGCCACGCCGCCACGGCCCCCGCGTCCACCGGCGCCGTCCAGCCGGAGGGGCGTGCCGCGCCGCCGATGTGGAAGGCGTCGACCCCGGCCGCCAGCAGTTCCGGCAGGTGCGCGAGCACCAGTCCGCCGCCGATCAGCAGTCGCGGCTCGTAGCCGGGCACGCCGTCCGCCGTACGGGCCCGCTCGGCCAGCAGCGTCGGCAGGCCGTCCTCGACCCCGGCCGGGGACCCCGCTGTCAGGTACGTGTCCAGGCCGGGCAGCCCGGTCAGTTCCTTGCGCAGCGCGTCGCGGTCGGCGGCCCGGTCGATGGCCCGGTGGAACGTCCACCGGCAGCCGTCGACCGCGGCGGCCAGCGCCCGTACGGCCGCCAGGTCGGGCCGCCCGTCCGCACCGAGGAAGCCGAAGACGAACTCCTCCGCGCCCTCGGCCCGCAGTGCCGCGGCCGACGCGCACAGAGCGTCCACGTCGCCCGCCGCGAAGCCGTCGGCGGCCCGCAGCATCACCCGTACGGGGATGTCGACGGCCGCCCGGACCGCCGCGACGGTGCGCGGCGACGGGGTGAGGCCGTCGGCGGCCATGTCGCTGACGAGTTCGAGGCGGTCCGCCCCGCCGGCCTGGGCGGCCACCGCGTCGGCGGCGTCGAGCGCGATCACCTCCAGGAGTGCGCGCTTGGTCATGGGTCCCCATTCCTTCGACGTGACGACTTCAGCAGGACGAGACGGGGTGTCGACACGACAGCGAGCGGGCGACAGGTCTAGTCCAATATCCCAGGGTACGGGCCGACCCGCCCGCGGGGACCACAACGCCCCGGTACTCGACCGGAAACCCCCTCTTGACCTCCGCGCGGGCACAATGGGCCACATGGCTCGCACGACACCTCCGTCCGGCACGGCCCACACCCACTTCGGTGGCGGCGCCGACCCGTTCCCGGACCTGCACCACCGCTGGGCCACCGCCGTCGCCGGTGCCCGCGGCGGCAGCGGCTCCGCCGACCCCGATCCGGCCCCGTACGCGGACAACCTGCTCGGCCGCTGGTCCGAGCCACAGCGCCGATATCACTCCACCGGCCACCTCATCGCCGTACTGGACCGCATCGACGAGCTGGCCGTGCACGCGACCGACCTGGACGCCGGTGTCCCCGTGGACTGGGACGCCGTCCGCCTCGCCGCCTGGTTCCACGACGCCGTCTACCGGCCCGAACGCTCCGAGAACGAGGAGCGCAGCGCCGCCCTCGCCGAACGCGCGCTGCCCGAACTGGGCATCCACGACGCCTGTACGGCCGAGGTCGCCCGTCTCGTACGCCTCACCGCGACCCACGACCCGGCCCCCGACGACCACAACGGCGCGGCCCTGTGCGACGCGGATCTCGCGGTCCTGGCAGGAGCGCCCGAGCAGTACGCGGCGTACGCCGCCGCCATCCGCGAGGAGTACGGCTTCGTGCCGGACCGGGAGTTCCGCGCCGGGCGCACCGACGTGCTGCGTCACCTTCTGGGCATGGACAGCCTGTTCCGCACGCCGTACGGCAAGCAGCAGTGGGAGCGGGTGGCCCGCCGCAACCTGACCACCGAGCTGGAGCTGCTCACCACCGGGTAGCGGCGGCCGCCGCGCCGCGCGCCCCCGCTCGGCTCGTGCGCCGTTCGCGCCGTAGTGCACGCCCCTCGGCCCGGTACCACCGGCACGCCACGACGGCCGCCAGCGCCAGTTCGACGGCATCGCCGCCGTAGTACATGACCTGCGAGGCCAGGTGCAGGTCGGCGGCGCCGAAAGAGGTGCCGGGCGGGCCCGCCGCGTACAGGGACTTGGCGAGGACGGCGTGCGCCGTGCCCGCGGCCAGCAGCACACCGGCCCGCAGGCCGAAGCCGGGACGGTGGCATACGGGGTCCAGGGCGAGCAGCCCGAAGGAGAACGCGACACCGGCCAGCAGGATGTGGATGTGCACGGCCGTGTTCAGCCAGGGGCTGTGGTGGCTGACGGACAGCAGCGGCGTGCGGTACAGCAGCCACAGCCCGCCGAAGTCGAGCAGCGCCGCCACCGGCGGCAGCACCGGGACCGTCGCCCAGCGCGAGCGGGTCAGGGCCACCAGGCCACGGCGTACGGGCACAGGCGCGGTGCGCAGGGTCAGCGTCAGCGGGCGGCCGAGCACCAGGAACAGCGGTGCCACCATGCCCACGCACAGGTGCGTGAGCATGTGCGCGGTGAACGGCGGCGCGGCGCCCCAGGGCTCGGCGACGCCCGCCACCAGGACCGCGCCGCCCGTGCAGAACAGCGCGTCCCGTCCGTACGGCCAGGCGTCCCCGCGGGCGCGCAGCCGGGCCGCCGCGGCCAGGTAGACGAGGCAGCCGAGCACGGCGGCGACGGTGACGGCCGCGGTGAAGGGCGGGGGCAGGGCGGCAGTCGTCATCGGTTGCGCGAGGTGGCGGTCGGGGCGGTGTGCGACGACGTGGTGCGTGGGGTCGCGCGGGAGGCGCGCACCAGCAGGAACGCGCCGGCCGCCAGGAGCAGTACGGCCGTCCCGTTCCACGTCCAGTCGTACGGCGCCAGGTCCACGCCGTACCGGATCTGGTGGATGCCCAGGCCCTTGTGCTGGAACGTGCCGTCATAGAGCTGGAAACCGCCCAGTCCCAGGAACAGTCCGCCCCACCAGGCCCGCGGCACCAGCGTCCCGCGGCGCCGCACGTCCGCGTAAAGGACCAGGCCCGCCACCATCGCGAGCCAGCTGCCCGCGTGGAACAGGCCGTCGGAGACCAGGCCGACGTCCGTGGTGGACTTGTCGTAGAAGTGGTGCCAGTGCAGCAGCTGATGGAACACCGTCTCGTCGATGAACGCCGCGGTGCCGATGCCCGTCAGCACGCCGCTGACCACCGTCCTCGTACGCCTCATACGCACCTCCTCGCCGTACACCTCATACGGGCCTCCTCGCCGTCGCGGGCCGGGCGGAGCCGCCGGGGTACCCCGGGCCGCGGGGGCGAAACGCCGCGGGGACCCGACCCGGCCATCCGTCCGGGACCGCCCGGTACCGTTCCGGGATCGACAGCGCGGCCGGGAATGTCAGGCGCGTCGGCACTGTTCGTGCGTGACATGCAAGACCATCCCGATCGCGCCCGCATGCCCCTCGCCGTCTACGTCCTCGGCCTCTCCGTCTTCGCCCTCGGCACCAGCGAATTCATGCTGTCGGGCATCCTCCAGCCCCTGGCCCGGGACATGGGGGTGTCCATCCCGCAGGCCGGTCTCCTGGTCTCCGCCTTCGCGATCGGCATGGTGGTCGGCGCGCCGGTGCTCGCCGGCGCCACCCTCCAACTGCCGCGCCGCACCACGCTGATCGCCCTGCTCACCGTCTTCGGACTCGGGCAGGTGGCCGGCGCGGTGGCGCCGTCGTACACCGTGCTGTTCGTGTCGCGCGTGGTCAGCGCGCTCGCCTGCGCCGGGTTCTGGGCGGTCGGCGCGGCCGTCGCGGTGTCGCTGGTGCCGGTCACGGCACGGGCCCGCGCGATGGCCGTGATGGTCGGCGGGCTGAGCATCGCCAACATCGCGGGCGTCCCGGCCGGCGCGCTGCTCGGGCAGCACGCGGGCTGGCGGTCCGCCTTCTGGGCGGTGGCGGTCCTCTCGGCGATCGGCCTGGCCGGCGTGATCGCGCTGGTGCCGCGGACGGCCGTACCGACCGGTGACGAGCGGCCCGTACTCCGCCGCGAACTGAGCATCTACCGCGACAAGCAGGTCTGGCTGGCACTGATCGGCACCGCGCTGAACGGCGCGGCGGTCTTCGCGCTGTTCTCCTACCTGGCGCCGCTGCTGACCGACACCGCGGGCCTGGCCGAGGGCAGCGTGCCGACCGTGCTGGCGCTGTTCGGTGTCGGCGCGCTGATCGGTACGTTCGTCGGCGGACGGATAGCGGACGCGCACCCGTTCGGGACGATCATCGGGGGCATCGGCGCCTCGGCCACCGTGCTGGCGCTGCTGGCCCTGACCGCGCACAACCCCATCGCCGCCGTCACGCTCTCGCTGCTGCTCGGCGTCACCGCGTTCGCCACCGCGCCGGCCCTGAACGCCCGGATGTTCAACGTGGCGACCGCCGCGCCGACGCTGGCCGGCGCGACCACCACCTCCGCCTTCAACATGGGCAACACGATCGGCCCGTGGCTCGGCGGGGTCGTCATCAGCGCGGGCTGGGGCTACCCGGCCGTCGCGTGGACGGCCGCGGCGCTCGCGACGCTGGGCGTCGCCACCACGCTCGTCGCCCTGCGGCTGCACCGCGCGAAGAGCACCTCCCGCCTGGTCGCCTCCTCGGCCGGCGCGCCGCACGCCGCGCGCACGGCGGCGGGAGCGGAGCCGGTCGAGGCGGCCCCGGCGGACCGGGGCTGAGACGGGGGCCGCGATGGGCCCGCCCGCTTCCGGGCGGGCCTACCGGCCCGCCGCCCCGCCCTCCCGGCTCTTCGGCCGGCGCAGTCCCGCGCCGCGCAGGAGGCGCACCAGCTCCCTGCTGCCGGCCTCCACCGCGCCCGCGCGCACCGCGTCCGCATGGCGCTCCGCCGGTATGTCGTAGTGATCGCGGTCGAACGCCTTGCGGGGGCAGCCGATGCGCTCCGCGAAGGCGTGCAGTTCCTCGAACGAGGCGTCGCTGACCAGGTGGGACCACATCCGGCCGTGTCCGGGCCAGGTCGGCGGGTCGATGTAGAGCGCCATGTCAGCCTCCCGCGGGGGCGCCCAGCGAGCCGACCCGCGCCACCGAGACCGCCGTCTTGGGGCAGACCCAGTGCGGGTCGGGCCCCAACTCGGGCTCGACGTCCAGGGCGTGCGGGTCACCGCCGTGCAGGCACACGGGGCACAGCGGCCAGCGGCCGTACCGCTCCAGGAGCGCGTCCTGGACGTCCTGCGCTATCAGCCCGGCCACGAACTCGGCGCCCTCGGGCCACTGCTCCACCCACCATCGGCGGTGCACCACGGAGTCCTCGACGAGCGAGACGATCTCCGCGTCGGCGACTTCGCCCGCCACCAGGTCGGCGATGACCAGGGCGCGGGCCGCGTGCAGTGCCTGTTCGAGCTCCATGCCCCCATTCTCTCCCGCACCACTGACAACCGCCGCGGAGGCCGCGCGGCCCGCGCGACGCCCGGCGGCGCGGCGTCCACAGGGTATTGACGCGGACCGGCGGTGAAATTATTTTTCAGCTGTGAGCCCCGACCTGAAGGAAACTTTCACGGACTCCGGCGGCGTCGTCCGGGCCGCCCCGAGCCCGCCCGCCCCCGCGGCCCTGGCCGCCAAGGTGCGTACGCTGGCGCCGTCCATGACCCGGTCCATGCAGCGGGTCGCGGAGGCGGTCGCCGGCGACCCGGCCGGCTGTGCCGCACTCACCGTCACCGGCCTCGCGGAGCGCACGGGCACCAGCGAGGCCACCGTCGTGCGCACCTCGCGCCTGCTCGGCTATCCGGGCTACCGCGACCTGCGCCTGGCGCTGGCCGCCCTCGCCGCCCAGCAGGCCACCGGCCGCGCGCCCGCCGTCACCGCCGACATAGCGGTCGACGACGCGCTGCCCGACGTGGTCGCGAAGCTGGCCCAGGAGGAGCAGCAGTGCCTGGCCGACACCGCGGCCGGGCTGGACCTGACGCAGCTGGAGGCCGCGGTCGGCGCGCTGGCCGCCGCCCGGCGCATCGATGTGTACGGCATAGGGGCCTCCAACCTCGTCGGCCAGGACCTGGTCCAGAAACTGCTGCGGATCGGCCTGATCGCGCACGCGCACTCGGACCCGCACCTCGCGGTGACGAACGCGGTCCAGATGCGGGCCGGTGACGTGGCCATCGCGATCACCCACTCCGGGCGCACCACCGACGTCATAGAGCCGCTGCGGGTGGCCTTCGACCACGGCGCGACGACCATCGCGATCACCGGCCGCCCGGACGGCGACATCGCCTCGTACGCCGATCACATCCTCACCACGTCCACGGCCCGGGAGAGCGAGCTGCGCCCCGCCGCGATGTCCTCCCGTACGAGTCAACTGCTCGTCGTGGACTGCCTGTTCGTGGGCGTCGCGCAGCGTACGTACGAGACCGCCGCGCCCGCCCTGTCCGCCTCCTACGAAGCGCTCGCCCACCGCCACTCCCCCCGCACGTCCCACCGCTGACCACCAGGCCACCGGCCCGCCGGCCGCCCGCCGGCCCCGGTCCCCGGCCGCACCCGCCCCGCCCGCCCGCCGTCTCCGTTTCCCCGTACAGAGCCGTACGAGCCCGGAAAGAGCCGCCGCCACCATGACCTCCCCCGCCGAGTACGCACAGCTGCGCGCCCAGCTGGACACGCTCACCACCGAAGCCTTCCGGCCCGAACTCGCCGAGATCGACCGGCTCTCCACCCTGGAGATCGCCCGCACGATGAACGGCGAGGACTCCACCGTCCCCGCCGCCGTCGCCGACCGGCTGCCCGAGATCGCCGCCGCCATCGACGCCACCGCCGAGCGGATGGCCCGCGGCGGCCGCCTGGTCTACGCGGGCGCGGGCACCGCCGGCCGCCTCGGCGTGCTGGACGCGAGCGAGTGCCCGCCCACCTTCAACACCGACCCGTCCGAGGTCGTGGGCCTGATCGCGGGCGGCCCCACCGCCATGGTCGCCGCCGTCGAGGGCGCCGAGGACAGCAAGGAGCTGGCCGCCGCCGACCTGACCGCGCTGGGCCTGACCGCCGACGACACGGTGGTCGGCATCTCCGCCTCAGGACGCACCCCGTACGCGATCGGCGCCGTCGAACACGCCCGTACCGCCTGCGGCGCGCTGACCGTCGGCCTGTCCTGCAACGCGGGCTCCGCGCTGGCCGCGGCAGCCGACCACGGCATCGAGGTGGTCGTCGGCCCCGAACTCCTCACCGGCTCCACCCGGTTGAAGGCCGGCACGGCGCAGAAGCTGGTCCTCAACATGCTTTCCACCATCACCATGATCCGGCTGGGCAAGACGTACGGGAACCTCATGGTGGACGTGCGCGCCTCCAACGAGAAGCTGCGGGCCCGCTCGCGCCGCATCGTGGCGCTGGCCACCGGCGCCGGGGACACGGAGATCGAGGCCGCGCTCGCCGCCACGGACGGCGAGGTCAAGAACGCCATCCTGGTCGTCCTGGCCGGGGTCGACGGGCCGACGGCGGCCCGGCTGCTGGCCGGCTCCCGCGGCCACCTCAGGGCCGCGCTGCACACCGCCCTGCACACCCCGCCCGCTCAGGACGGCTGACCCGGCCGGGCATCTCCCGCCGCCGCCAGCCCGTCCCGGCACGTACGCACAGCAAGGCACCACACATGTCCGATGAGAAGAACCGCGCCACCGCCGCCGCGATCCTCCCCCTGGTCGGCGGCGCCGCCAACGTCACGTCCGTCACCCACTGCATGACCCGGCTGCGCCTCGGCGTCGCGGACCGGTCGCTGGTCCGCGACGATGCCTTGAAGGCGCTGCCCGCCGTCCTGGGCGTGGTGGAGGACGACACGTACCAGATCGTGCTGGGTCCGGGCACGGTCGCCCGCGTCACACCGGAGTTCGCCGCCCTGGTCGACGCCGGCCCCGACGCGGCACCCGCCCCCAAAGCCCCACCTGCCACGTCCATCACCTCCAACCCCGCCGACTCCACACCACCACCGCCACCCACCGCCGCGGAGCTGGCCGCCCAGGGCGCCGCCCTCAAGGCCCGCCAGAAGGCCCGGAACGCCACCCCGGTCAGGCTCTTCCTCCGCCGGATCGCCAACATCTTCGTCCCGCTGATCCCCGCCCTCATCGGCTGCGGCATCATCGCCGGCCTGAACGGCCTGCTGACCAACTTCGGCGCGCTGCCCGCCCTGGTCCCGGCGCTGGCCGCCATCGCCTCCGGTTTCATGTCCCTGATCGCGGTCTTCGTGGGCCACAACACCGCGAAGGAGTTCGGCGGCACACCCGTCCTGGGCGGCGCGGTCGCCGCGATCATCGTGTACGCGGGCGTCGCCAAGGTGACCGTCTTCGGCCAGCAGCTCTCGCCGGGCCAGGGCGGCGTCCTGGGCGCGCTGGGCGCGGCGCTGCTCGCCGTACAGGTCGAGAAGTGGTGCCGCAGGTACGTCCCCGAGTCGCTCGACGTCCTGGTCACGCCGACCGTGACCGTACTGGTCTCCGGGCTGGTCACACTCTTCGGCCTGATGTTCCTGGCCGGTCAGATCTCCACCGCCATCGGCACCTGCGCCGACCGGCTGCTCGCCCACGGCGGCGCCGCGGCCGGGTTCCTGCTCGGCGGCCTCTTCCTCCCGCTCGTCATGCTGGGCCTGCACCAGGCCCTGATCCCCATCCACACCACACTGATCGAACAGCAGGGCTACACGGTCCTGCTGCCCATCCTCGCGATGGCCGGTGCCGGCCAGGTGGGCGCCGCCCTCGCGGTCTACGTCCGCCTCCCGGGCAACCGCTCGGTCCGTACGACCATCAAGTCCGCGCTGCCCGCGGGTTTCCTGGGCGTCGGCGAACCGCTCATCTACGGCGTCTCGCTGCCGCTGGGCCGCCCGTTCGTCACCGCCTGCGTGGGCGGCGCGTTCGGCGGCGGCTTCGTGGGCCTGTTCAACCAGCTCGGCACGGCGGCCGGCTCCACCGCCATCGGCCCGTCCGGCTGGGCCCTGTTCCCCCTGCTCAAGGGCAACCAGCCGCTCGGCGCCACCCTCGTCGTCTACGCCCTCGGGCTGCTCATCGGCTACGCGTCCGGCTTCCTGGCAACGTACTTCTTCGGCTTCGGCAAACAGGCCCTGGCGGACCTGAACGCGGCCCCGGCCGAGGCCGGCCTCAAGGCGGCCGGCGCCACCTGACGTACGCGACGGCTCAGCGCGCCCCCGCCGTCACCCGCTCCCCGCCGCTGCCGCTCTCCGCCGCGGGTCCGGACCGCTCGTCCGGCCAGCACTCCACCCCCGTCAGATCCGGCATCCGGGACCGGGTGAACACCGGGTCGAGGCCGGAGCGGCGCTGGGCCGTGTAGTCGTCCAGGAGACGGAAGGCGATGGCCGAGAGGGGGAGGATGGCCAGCAGGTTGACCAGGGCCATGAAGCCCATGAAGACGTCGGCCAGGTTCCAGACGATGCCGACCGAGCCCAGCGCGCCCAGGAAGACGACGGCGAGGACGACGGCGCGGTAGACGGGCAGGACCCAGCCGCGCCGGGTCATGAAGCCGATGTTGGACTCGCCGTAGTAGTAGTTCCCGATCATGGAGCTGAAGGCGAGCAGGAAGACGACGACCGTCAGCACATGACCGGCCCAGCCGCCGAGCGTGTCGGTCAGCGCGGTCTGGGTGAGGTCGGCGCCCTGACGCCCGCCCGGCTCCGGGGTGGTGGTCAGGATGATGAAGGCGGTCATCGAGCAGATCAGCAGGGTGTCGAAGAAGACGCCGAGGGACTGTACGAGCCCCTGCTTGACCGGGTGGGTGACCTCGGCGGCGGCGCCCGCGTTGGGCGCGGAGCCCAGGCCCGCCTCGTTGGAGAACATGCCGCGCCGGACACCCTGCTGGATCGCCGCGCCGACCCCGCCGGCCGCCAGCTCCTTGAAGCCGAACGCGCCGCCGACGATGTCACCGAAGACCCGCGGCAGATCGTCGAGGTTGAGGAGGACGACGGCGGTGCCCAGCAGCAGGTAGACGACGGCCATGACCGGTACGAGGACGGTCGTGACCGAGGTGATGCGGCGGACCCCGCCGCAGATCGCGATGCCCAGCATCACGGCCAGCAGCAGCCCGACCGCCGGGGCGAACCACGACGATCCGCTGCCGGAGACGGACCCGGAGGCGACCGAGGTGATCGTGTTGGACTGTACGGCGTTGAAGACGAAGCCGAAGGTCACGGTGATGGCGACCGCGAACAGCACACCGGGCCAGCGCTTACCGAGCCCGCGCTGCATGTAGTACGCCGGGCCGCCCCGGTACGTACCCGAGCCCGCGCCGTCCCGGACCTTGTAGAGCTGGGCCAGCGCCGACTCGACGAACGCCGAGGCGCCGCCGACGAGCGCCATCACCCACATCCAGAACACCGCGCCCGCCCCGCCGAGGGTGATGGCGGTGGCGACGCCGGCGATGTTGCCCGTACCGACCCGCGCGGCGGCCGAGATGGTGAAGGCGCCGAAGGACGAGACCGGCTTGGAGCCGTCCGCCCTGGGCTGCGACCTGTCCTTGAGCACGCGCAGCATTTCCGGGAAGAGGCGCAGCTGTACGGCCCGGGAGCGGACCGTGAAATACAGGCCCGCGCAGACCACCAGCGGTATCAGCAGGTAGGTCCAGAGACCGTCGTTGACGTCGACGACCAGGGAATCGAGCGTGCTCATGGGCGTCCTTGCGGGGCGTCCGGGGGCGGGGGCGGCCATCGCGGAAGATCACCTTCCGGCGAGGCTCCGGAAAGTATGGCCGCCACGCCTATACCAGGACCAGCGCCGCCTTACATGCCGTATCTCACATAAAGTGACATAGCAGTGAAGTGTCCTCGCGGCAGGTCCTCACATGGCACAGCCGTGCAGCCCGCCGTCCACGACCAGGTCCTGCCCGGTGATGTACGACGCCTCCCCGGAGGCCAGGAAGGCCACCGCGTCGGCGATCTCCTCGGGCCGCGCGAACCGGCCCGCCGCCGTCTGCGCCCGCAGCTTCGCCGCCTCCGCCGCGGCGATGTCCGAGCCCGCGAACATCGGCGTCTCGACATAGCCGGGACTGACCGAGTTGACGCGGACGCGGCGCCCGGCGAGCGCCGCCGCGAGCGTACGGGCGAGGTTGTGCGCGGCGGCCTTGGTCGCGGAGTGCAGGGTGGCGTCCGCCTGCCCGCGTTGCAGCAGCGACGAGGCGTTGATGACGACGGCGCCGCCGTCCCGCAGCAGTGGCAGCGCCCGCTGGACGACGAAGAAGACACCCTTGAAGTTCACCCCGACCGCGCGGTCGAAGTCGGCCTCGGTGATCTCCTCGAAGGGGGCGGCGGCGTAGCGGCCCGCGTTGGCGAAGATGATGTCGAGGTGCCCGAAGCGGTCGCGTACGGCCTGCACCACGGCGTCGAGATCGGCGACGGAGGCCGTGTCGGCGCGTACGCCCAGCACCCGCCCGGCGGCGGCACCGGCCGCTCCCGTCGCGTCCGTCGTGTCCGCACCGGTCGTTCCGGTTGCGTCCGCAACGGTCGCCTCGCCGCCCGTCACCGCCTCCTGCGCCCTCTCCCTCAGCTGCGCCACGGCAGCGTCGAGGCGGCGCTCGTCCCGGCCGCACACCACCACCCGCGCGCCGTCCGCGAGCAGCCGCCGCGCGGCTGCCAGGCCCACTCCGCTGGTGCCGCCGGTGATCAGGGCGACGGTGTCGGCGGAGAACCGGTCCGGTCGGGCGGTCTGCCCGTTTCGAGTCGTCATGGGGCGATCGTGCCCCGCCGGGCCGGGTGCCGCGCAAGGACCGGCGTACGGATCCGGCACACCTCGGCCGCACGGGAGGCCGCGCGGAAGGCTGTATGGGAGGCCGGATGGGCGTTCGGATGGGAGGTCGCGCGGAAGGCCGTACCGGAAAGCGCACGGCCCCGGAAACGCCGCTGGGGCGGCACCCCCCTGGGAGGAGGGGTGCCGCCCCAGCGATCTGAGGACAGGTGATCCGGGAGGATCAGAAGTCCATGTCACCGCCCGGCATGCCGCCCGGAGCGCCGCCCGCGGCGGCCTTCTCCGGCTTGTCGGCGATGACGGCCTCGGTGGTCAGGAACAGCGCGGCGATCGACGCGGCGTTCTGCAGCGCGGAGCGCGTGACCTTGGCGGGGTCGATGATGCCCTCGGCGATCATGTCGACGTACTCGCCGGTCGCGGCGTTCAGGCCGTGGCCGACGGCCAGGTTGCGCACCTTCTCCACGACGACGCCGCCCTCAAGGCCGCCGTTGACGGAGATCTGCTTCAGCGGGGCCTCCAGGGCCAGCTTCACAGCGGCGGCACCGGTGGCCTCGTCACCTTCGAGCTCCAGCTTCTCGAAGACCGAGGAAGCCTGCAGCAGGGCGACGCCACCGCCGGCGACGATGCCCTCCTCGACGGCCGCCTTCGCGTTGCGAACGGCGTCCTCGATGCGGTGCTTGCGCTCCTTGAGCTCGACCTCGGTGGCGGCACCGGCCTTGATGACGGCCACGCCGCCGGCCAGCTTCGCCAGACGCTCCTGGAGCTTCTCGCGGTCGTAGTCCGAGTCGCTGTTCTCGATCTCGGCGCGGATCTGGTTGACGCGGCCCTGGACCTGCTCGCTGTCACCGGCACCGTCGACGATGGTGGTCTCGTCCTTGGTGATGACGACCTTGCGGGCGCGGCCCAGCAGGTCGAGACCGGCGTTCTCCAGCTTGAGGCCGACCTCCTCGGAGATGACCGTGCCACCGGTGAGGATGGCGATGTCGCCGAGCATGGCCTTGCGGCGGTCGCCGAAGCCCGGGGCCTTGACGGCGACGGACTTGAAGGTGCCGCGGATCTTGTTGACGACCAGGGTCGACAGGGCCTCGCCCTCGACGTCCTCGGCGATGATCAGCAGCGGCTTGCCCGACTGCATGACCTTCTCCAGCAGCGGAAGGAGGTCCTTCACGTTGGAGATCTTCGAGTTGACGATGAGGATGTACGGGTCGTCGAGCGACGCCTCCATACGCTCCATGTCGGTGGCGAAGTACGCCGAGATGTAGCCCTTGTCGAAGCGCATACCCTCGGTGAGCTCCAGCTCCAGACCGAAGGTCTGGGACTCCTCGACGGTGATGACGCCTTCCTTGCCGACCTTGTCCATGGCCTCGGCGATCAGCTCGCCGATCTGGGTGTCGGCGGCGGAGATGGAGGCGGTCGAAGCGATCTGCTCCTTGGTCTCCACGTCCTTGGCCTGCTCCAGCAGGGCGGCGGAGACGGCCTCGACGGCGCGCTCGATGCCGCGCTTGAGGGCCATCGGGTTGGCGCCGGCGGCCACGTTGCGCAGGCCCTCGCGGACCAGGGCCTGGGCCAGGACGGTCGCGGTCGTCGTGCCGTCACCGGCGACGTCGTCCGTCTTCTTCGCGACCTCCTTGACCAGCTCGGCGCCGATCTTCTCGTACGGGTCCTCGAGCTCGATCTCCTTGGCGATGGACACACCATCGTTGGTGATCGTGGGGGCGCCCCACTTCTTCTCGAGGACGACGTTGCGGCCCTTGGGGCCAAGGGTGACCTTGACGGCGTCGGCGAGCTGGTTCATCCCGCGCTCGAGACCGCGCCGTGCCTCCTCGTCGAACGCGATGATCTTGGCCATGTGAAGTGGTCCTCCCGGACTGGGGGTCCCCCCGGACTGCGTCTGGGGGAGGGTGGATACTCCGGACCGCGCTGGCGCCCGCGACGGACGGTCTGCGAGCCGGTGGTTCCTTGCCCCACCTGCCCGCGGACCTCACCGAGTCGGTCCTTAGCTGTCACTCTCACTCGTAGAGTGCTAACGCAATGATTAGCACTCGGCCCAGGAGAGTGCAAGCGGCTTGGAGGAGCTTCCCCTTCGGGGGCCGGGTGTCAAACCGCACCCGTCCGGGTGAGCCGACGCTCCCTTGTACAGCCCACCCAAACACAGAAGGCCCGCGCCCCCACAAGGGGACGCGGGCCTTCGACGCAGCAGTCGGTCGGCGCTTCAGCCGGCCACGCGGACCATGTCCGCCTGCGGCCCTTTCTGGCCCTGCGAGATCTCGAACTCGACCCGCTGACCCTCCTCAAGGGTGCGGTAACCGTCCATCTGGATCGCGCTGTAGTGGACGAATACATCCGCACCACCGTCGACCGCGATGAAGCCGTACCCCTTCTCCGCGTTGAACCACTTGACGGTGCCCTGAGCCATGCCTAACTCCCCTATTACTGGCCCTTGCACAGGACCGCACTCCGCGGACCCGGGTCAGACCTCACCCCCCGACAGGAGGGGGTGTGCGCCGGAACGCGTCGACCGCCGCTGAATGTATCTGTCCAACTGCCCAGCGCAACAGGTCAGTCGGACGAGAATTCTGCTCGCGAACAATCGCAAATACAGGGAGAAATGCCCTTGTTCCAGGGCAAGTCGGGCCGGGCAAAAGCTCACCAACGCGACAAATCATGTCCACACTTCGCGCACAACTTGCCGGGGTCTCTTATGCCTCCGGCACGCGCTCAACGGGGGAACGCCTCAACTGTATCGCCTTTAACAAGACGGAATCACCCCGTCCGCTTCGTGCCGGACGGGGTGATTTCAGCCGTTGGCCCGGGGATGGGCCGAAAAAGATCGTCGGGCCTCCCAGGCGGGCGGCTCAGCAGCCGCCGGCCACCGCCGGGATGATCGAGACGCCCGCGCCGTCCGGCGTCGGCGTCGCCAGGCCCTGCTCGAAGCGCACGTCGTCGTCGTTGACGTACACGTTCACGAAGCGGCGCAGCTTGCCCGTGTCGTCCAGAACGCGGGCCGCGATGCCGGCGTGGTTCTTCTCCAGATCCTTGATGACCTCGGAGAGCGTCGCCCCCTCGGCGGGGACCTCGGACTGGCCGCCGGTGTAGGTGCGCAGGATGGTCGGGATGCGGACGTTGACGCTCATGATGTGCTGCCTTCCAGCTTGCGGGAGGGGTGCGTAGGGGCGCGGGCGCGCCGGTGGGCGCTGGCGCGGACGGAGGCGCGCCGACGCGTACCGGTGTGTGCCGACGCGTACGGATGCGTACGGCCGCGCACGGGTGTGCGGGGCCACGCGCGGCGGTCAGCCCGCCAGACCGGCGGCGCGGAACGCGTCCAGGCTCGGCCGGATGGTGGCCGTGGGCCCGGTCGTCGGCGCGACGGCGTCCAGCGTCTTGAGCCCGTCGCCGGTGTTCAGCACGACGGTGGTCAGCGCCGGGTCGAGCAGGCCGTCCTCGATCAGCTTCTTCGTGACGCCCACGGTCACCCCGCCGGCGGTCTCGGCGAAGATGCCCTCGGTGCGGGCCAGCAGCTTGATCGCATCGACCACCTGCTCGTCGTTGACGTCCTCGACCGCGCCGCCGGTGCGCCGGGCGATGTCGAGCACGTACGGGCCGTCGGCCGGGTTGCCGATGGCCAGCGACTTGGCGATGGTGTCGGGCTTCTGCGGCCGTACGACGTCGTGGCCCGCCTTGAAGGCCGTGGAGACCGGGGAGCAGCCCTCGGCCTGGGCGCCGAAGATCTTGTACGGCCTGTCCTCGACCAGGCCGAGCGCGATCAGCTCCTTCAGCCCCTTGTCGATCTTCGTGAGCTGGGAGCCGGAGGCGATCGGGATGACGATCTGGTCCGGCAGCCGCCAGCCGAGCTGCTCGCAGATCTCGTAGGCGAGGGTCTTGGAGCCCTCGCCGTAGTACGGGCGAAGGTTCACGTTGACGAAGCCCCAGCCCTCGCCGAGCGGGTCGCCGATCAGCTCCGAGCAGAAGCGGTTGACGTCGTCGTAGTTGCCCTCGATGCCGACCAGCTCGCCGCCGTAGACCGCGGCCATGACGACCTTGCCCGCCTCCAGGTCGTGCGGGATGAACACACAGGAGCGGAAGCCGGCGCGGGCCGCCGCGGCGCCGACCGCGCCCGCGAGGTTGCCGGTGGAGGAGCAGGACAGGGTGGTGAAGCCGAAGGCGCGGGCGGCCTCGACGGCGATGGCGACGACCCGGTCCTTGAAGGAGTGCGTCGGGTTGCCGGAGTCGTCCTTGACGTACAGGCCGCCGGTGACGCCCAGCTCACGGGCCAGGTTGTCGGCCTTGACCAGCTTGGTCAGACCGGGGTTGAGGTTCGGCTTGTCCGCGACGTCGGCCGGGACGGGCAGCAGCGGCGCGTAGCGCCAGATGCTGTTGGGGCCCGCCTCGATCTGCTTGCGCAGGCTCTCGGGGTCGCCGGCCGGCAGGTCGTACGCCACCTCCAGCGGCCCGAAACAGGACGCGCAGGCGAAGATCGGTCCGAGGCCGAAGCGCTCGCCGCACTCGCGGCAGGACAGCGCGGCGGCCGGGCCCAGGGAAACGGTGGCGGAAGTGGTGCTTTCAACGGATTGCACAGCCATGGAGGCGAGGCCCTTTCTCCTCATCTTCCTCGCGACGCATCTCGCCGCGAGACGGATTTGGCACCTTCCCTAGCCGGGAGCCTCGCGCGCCGCACGCTGTGCGGCGACGGAGACCGGCTGGAGGGTTGCCGGGGCTTCAACGGGCCGTATCCCTCTGCCCCTCTGGATGAGCGGTATGGCGCTGGGCCGGAACCCAGGCGTTTGTCGCGACCCCGGCATGTCCGGGGCGATCGCGTTGTTCAAGACTGTAGCCGAAGGGATGGGCGGTCGAGACAGCCGTCCGCACCGCGAGATGGATCACATCGCTGGTCCGGGGACGAAGGAGACGCGCACGTGCTGGAAGAGGTGGAGCGCTGGCTGGCCAGCCGGTCCTGGTCGGCCGCGGACCGCCCGCTCGACCGGCTGCTGGCCGCGAAGCGCGAGACGGGGCAGACGGTCTCCGTCGTGCTGCCGGCGCTCGACGAGGAGGCGACGGTCGGCGCGATCGTCGAGGCGATCCGTACGGAGCTGATGACGCCGTCGGTGCCGCTCGTCGACGAGCTGGTGGTGCTGGACTCCGGTTCCACGGACGGCACGGCCAAGGTCGCGGCCGAGGCGGGCGCGCGGGTCGTCCACCGGGACGAGGTGCTGCCGCGGCTGCCCGCGCTGCCGGGCAAGGGCGAGGTGCTGTGGCGCTCCCTGCTGGCCACCGGCGGTGACATCGTCTGCTTCGTCGACGCCGACCTGCGCGAGTTCGACGCCGGCTTCGTCTCCGGGATCGTCGGCCCGCTGCTGACCGACCCGGGCGTGCAGTTCGTCAAGGGCATGTACGACCGTCCGCTGGGCGAGGCGGCGGGCCAGGGCGGCCGGGTCACCGAGCTGGTCGCCCGGCCGCTGCTGAACCTGCACTGGCCGCAGCTCGCCGGGTTCGTGCAGCCGCTGGGCGGGGAGTACGCGGCGCGCCGGTCGCTGCTGGAGCGGCTGCCGTTCCCGGTCGGGTACGGCGTGGAGCTGGGCCTGCTGGTCGACGCGCTGCACACGGCCGGGCTGGACGCGCTGGCCCAGGTCGACGTCGGCGTGCGCAAGCACCGCCACCAGGGCGGCCAGGCGCTCGGCAGGATGGCGGCGGCGATCTACCGCACCGCGCAGCTGCGGCTGGCCCGCGGCCACCTGGTGCGCCCGCGGCTGACCCAGTTCGAGCGCGGCGAGGCGGGCTTCGTGCCGCGCACCTGGGACGTGGACACCGAGGAGCGGCCGCCGATGGCGGAGATACCGGAGTACGCGGCGCGCCGCGCGGCGTGACGCCACCGGTCCGGAGCCCGTTTCCGGCGCGGCGGAAACCGTGACGTTCCGCCTACGCTCCGCACGTTTGAGCGGATCGGTGGCGGGCTAGTCTCGCAACATGGTCTCCGAGCGTTCTGGTGCCAAGGTCCTCGTCGCGTCCAACCGCGGCCCGGTCTCGTACGGGAAGGGGGAGGACGGCACGCTGACCGCCAAACGCGGCGGTGGCGGGCTGGTCTCCGGCCTCTCCGCCATCGGGCCCGACGCCGGGGCGGTGTGGGTGTGCGCCGCCCTCGGGGACGGCGACCGTGAGGCCGCCCGGCGCAGCGGCGGCCACCTGGACACCGCCGACACGGGCGGCCGGCACGTACGCATGCTGGACATCCCCGCCGATGTCTTCACCGATGCCTACAACGGCATCGCGAACTCGGTGCTCTGGTTCGTCCACCACATGCTCTACCAGACGCCGCTGGACCCGTCCTTCGACGACGGCTTCCGCGCGCAGTGGGCGTCGTACGAGGCGTACAACGCGGCCTTCGCGGACGCGCTCGCCCACGAGGCCGCGCCCGGCGCCGTCGTCCTCGTGCAGGACTACCACCTCACGCTGGTGCCCGGCCTGCTCCGCGCCCGCCGCCCCGACCTGCGCATCGGGCACTTCTCACACACACCGTGGGCGCCCGCGGACTACTTCCGGATGCTGCCGGACGACGTGGCCGAGGCGGTGCTGCTCGGGATGCTGGGCGGCGACCGCGCCGCGTTCCTGACGCGGCGCTGGGCCGAGGCGTTCGCGGAGTGCTGCACGGCGGTGCTGGGCGCCGAGGTGCGGCGGGACGCGGACGGAGAGCTGAGCGTCGTCCATGAGGGCCGGACGACCCGGCTCGGTGTGCACGGACTCGGCGCGGACGCGGAGTTCCTGCGGGAGCGCGCGCACCGCCCGGACGTGGACGAGCGGCTGGCGGCGCTGCGGGAGCAGATCGGCGGCCCGGACCGCAAGACGATCGTGCGGGTGGACCGTACGGAACTGTCCAAGAACATCGTGCGCGGGCTGCGCGCCTACCGGGCACTGCTGGCCGGGCACCCCGAGTGGCGCGAACAGGTCGTGCACATCGCGTTCGCCTACCCCTCCCGCCAGGACCTGGAGGTCTACCGCGCCTACACCGACGAGGTCGGGCGGCTGGCCGAGGAGATCAACGAGGAGTACGGCACCCCGGGCTGGCAGCCGGTCGTGCTGCACGTGAAGGACGACTTCGCCCGGTCGCTGGCCGCCTACCGGATCGCCGACGTGGCGCTGGTCAACCCGATCAGGGACGGGATGAACCTGGTCGCCAAGGAGGTCCCGGTGATCTCCGAGGCAGGCTGCGCGCTGGTGCTGTCCCGGGAGGCCGGGGCGTACGCGGAGCTGGGCGAGGACGCGGTCTGCGTCAACCCGTACGACATCTCGGCCACCGCCCGCGCGCTGCACGAGGCGCTGTCCATGGAGGACGGCGAGCGGGCCGAGCGCACGAAGCGGCTGGCCGCGGCGGCCACCGCGCTGCCGCCGGACCGCTGGTTCCTCCAGCAGCTGCGGGCGCTGGAACGCTGACCCGCCCGGCGCCCGCGGACCGCAGCCGTCAGGCGGGCGCCCCCAGCCGGTCCGCGAGGGCGTGCAGCAGCCCGACGACGCCCGGCGGGCCGTCGACGACCAGGTCCGCCCGGCCGGCCAGCTCGGCGACCTCCGCGCTGCCGCTGCACACCAGCACCCCGGCCAGGCCGTCCGAGCGCAGCTTGTCCACGGCGGAGTAGGCGGCGAGGTCGCCGAGGTCGTCGCCGCCGTACAGGACGGTGGCGGCGCCGGTCTCGCGTACGTACTCGGCGAGCGCGACGCCCTTGTCCATGCCGGGCGGGCGCAGTTCGAGGACGTAGCGGCCGGGTTCGACGATCAGACCGTGCCGTTCGGCGAGCGCGTACAGCGGCTCGCGCAGCAGCTCGAACGCGGCCTGCGGGTCCTCGGCGCGGCGGGTGTGCACGGCGATGGCGCGGCCCTTGTCCTCCACCCAGGAGGCATGCCAGGCGCCCAGCTTGTCCAGCACGCCGGGGAGTTCGGCCTGGACGGCGGCGACACCGGGCGGCGGCGCGGGGGCGCGCACCGTGCCGGTCGCCGCGTCCCAGCGCTCGGCGCCGTAGCCGCCGAGGACCACGAGCTGTTCCAGGCCCGGCGCGTCCGTGAACCCGCCGAGGCGGACCGCGACGCCCGCCGGGCGGCCGGTGATCACCACCACCGAGCACAGCAGCGGCGCGAGGCGGGCGAGCGCCGCCACGGCACCGGGGTGCGCGCGGGCTTTCTCCGGGTCGGGCACGATGCCGGCGAGCGTGCCGTCGAAGTCGAGAGCGATCACGGCCCGGCCGGGGCTGTCCAGCAGCGCGGCGAGGCCGTCCCGGCCCGCATCGGTGACCGGCGTCGGCAAGGAGTTCGGGGTGCTGCCCATGGCGACGACATTACCGGTCGTGCGCGGGGGCGTGCCGGGCGTACGGGCGCATCGGGACAGCCGGGGTGGGGACGGGGTGCGGCCGAGGGCGGCCGAGGCGCGGTCTGCAACCGAGGTGCGGTCGGCGGGCGCGGGCCGGGGCCGGCGGGGCGGTGGCCGGGGGCCTGCGGTGACCGTGGGGCCGTGGGCTCGGCCGGGGCCGTGGCTCAGCGGCGGCTGCGCCGGGCCTCGCGTACGCGGCGCAGCCGGTTGACCGTGACCGGGTCGTGGGCGAGCGCCCGCGGGTCGTCCAGCAGGGCGTTCAGCAGCTGGTAGTAGCGGGTCGGCGAGATGCCGAGCCGCTCGCGGATGACCCGCTCCTTGGCGCCCGGCCGGGGCCAGGAGCGGCGCTCGACGCCGAGCACCGCCTCGTCCTGGGGGGACAGTGCTCCTATGCCACCGCCTCCGGTGCCACCGCCGTTGCCGTCGCTCGTCATCACCCGTCCACGATAAGGCCGCGGTACGACAATCCCCCGCCGCCCGCCCGGGACCAGGACCGAGGGGGTGGCGGGGGCGCCGCTCCGGATCACTTGGCGGTGTTGTCCGCCTCGTTCGCCGTGTTCTGGATGTCGCTGAGCACACCGGCCGGGTTGCCGTTGGCGCCCACCGCCGTACCCATCTTCGCCTTGACCGTCTTGCTGACCAGCGGCCAGGAGGTCTTGTCGGCGGGGTAGAACTCGGCGTTCTCCAGCTGGCGCAGGAAGCTGTGCAGCTTGGCGTACTTGCTGTCGGCGAGCATCGCCTGGGACCCGGAGGTGGTGACGGGCAGCAGGCCGTACCCGCCGGAGAAGTCCATGACGTTCTTCTCGTTGTAGACGAAGTCCAGGAACTTGCCGACCTGGTTGCGGTGGCCGTTCTGCTTGAACGCCGTCATCCAGTCGGCGACCCCCATGGTGGCCTTGGCCTTGCCGGAGGGGCCCGGCAGCTCGACGGTGCCGTAATCGACGCCCTTGGCCTCGGCCTGCTTCATCAGGGTGGGGTGGCCGTTGAGCATCCCCACATTGCCGGCCGCGAAGGCGTTGAACGCGTCCTGACGGTTGAGCTTGGCCGGGTCGCCGCCGGTCAGGCCCGCGCCGACCAGGTCCTTCTTCAGCCACTCGAAGGTCTTGACGTTCTCCTTCGAGTCGATCGTGTACTTGCCGATGCTGTCGGTGTAGCTGCCGCCGCCGCTGAGCATCCACATCAGCGTCTCGGCCTGCGTCTCCTCCGGGCCGAGCGGCAGCGCGTACGGCATCTTCACGCCCTTGGCCTTGAGCTTGGCCGCGTCGGCCGCGATCTGCGCCCAGGTCTCGGGCGGGTCGGTGATGCCCGCCTCGGCGAAGAGCTTCTTGTTGTAGAACAGGCGGCGGGTGCTGGCGCCGAAGGGCATCCCGTACTGGCGGCGCTGGTACTCCCCGGCCTGCGCGAGGGCGGGTACGAAGTCGGCCTGGACGGGGATGCTGAGCAGTTGGTCGGCGCCGTAGAGCTTGCCTTCGGCCGCGTAGTCCGCGTACGCGCCGATCTGCGCCATGTCCGGAGCCTTACCGGACTTGACCAGGTCCTCGACCTTCTTGTCGACGTCCTTCCAGCTGTAGACCGAGACATCGACCTTGATGCCCGGGTTCTGCTTCTCGAACTCCTTGGTGAGCTTGTCCCAGTAGTGCTGGGAGGAGTTCGCCTCGTTGTCGCCGTAGTCCGCCGCGATGAGCTTGAGCGTGACGCCGCCGCCGTCGCCCGCGCCGCTGCCGCAGGCGGACAAGGAGAGCGTCATGGCCGTGGTGAGTCCCGCTGCCGCCAGGCTCAAGTACCGCCGCTGCACTGCCATTACCGCCTTTTGTCCCGAATGTTCCGTGCTTGCCGGGGAATGCCCCGTGGCTTCAAGGGCCCGCCCTCAACCGGCATGAACGACGAGTCTCCCCCGTTTACCTACACAAGGTCTACACCACCCCTCATATCGCTTGCGTATCGCCTGTCACACGCGCAGGTCACGCCGTTGCGCGGGGACCCTTCCGGAGCGGAATCCCACCCTCCCCGTGAGCGGAACCACGCCGCCCCCGCGAGTGGACTAGACCTTTCACGGCCGATCGCGCGAAACTGTTCCCGTGAGACACGTCATCGCCCTTGATGTGGGCGGCACCGGAATGAAGGCCGCCCTGGCAGGCGCGGACGGCACACTGCTCCACGAGGCACGGCGCCCCACCGGCCGCGAGCGCGGCCCGGAAGCCGTCGTCGCCTCGATCCTGGACTTCGCCGAGGAACTGCGCGAGATCGGCCGGCAGCGCTTCGGCAGCACCGCCGCCGCGGCCGGCGTCGCCGTCCCCGGCATCGTCGACGACGCCCGGGGCATCGCCGTCTACGCCGCCAACCTGGGCTGGCGCGACGTCCCCCTGCGCACCCTGCTCTCCGAGCGGCTGGGCGGCGTCCCGGTCGCGCTCGGCCACGACGTACGCACCGGAGGCCTGGCCGAGGGCCGCATCGGGGCGGGCCGCGGCGCCGACCGCTTCCTGTTCGTCCCCCTCGGCACCGGCATCGCCGGCGCCATCGGCATCGAGGGACGCATCGAAGCGGGCGCCCACGGCAGCGCGGGCGAGATCGGCCACATCGTCGTACGGCCCGGCGGCCCCGAATGCGGCTGCGGGCAGCGCGGCTGCCTGGAGAAACTGGCCTCCGCCGCCGCCGTCGGCCGCGCCTGGGCCGAGGCCTGCGGCGACCCGCAGGCCACCGCGGCGGACGCCGCCAAGGCCGTCGAGTCCGGCGACGCCCGCGCGCGGGCCGTGTGGCAGGACGCGGTGGACGCCCTCGCCGACGGCCTGGTCACCTCGCTCACCCTGCTCGACCCGCACACGCTGATCATCGGCGGCGGGCTCGCCGAGGCGGGCGACACGCTGTTCGAGCCGCTGCGCGCGGCGGTCCGCGCACGGGTGACCTTCCAGCGGCTCCCCCTGATCGTTCCGGCGGCGCTCGGGGACGCCGCCGGCTGCCTGGGCGCAGGTCTGCTCGCCTGGGATCTTCTCTCCACGGAGGTAACTGCCTGATGCCGCTGCAACAGTCCGGGGACAGCGCCCCGGCCCCCCGGCGCACCGTCCTGACCGGCGCCCGGGTGGCCCTGCCGTCCGGCGTGGCCGACGACGCCCTGGTCGCCTTCGAGGGCACCCGCATCACCAACGCCGCGAGCACCGCCGGGGCGGCCGCCCCGGCCCCCGGCGACCAGGTGATCGACCTGACCGGCCACCTCGTCGTCCCCGGCTTCGTCGACATCCATGTACACGGCGGTGGCGGCGGCTCCTTCTCGTCCGCCGACCCCGGGGAGTGCCTGACGGCGATCCACACCCACCGGCGGCGCGGCACCACCTCCCTGCTCGCCTCGACCGTCACCGGCGACCTCGACGACCTGGCCCGGCAGGCCGCCGTCCTGTCCGAGCTGACCGAGCAGGGCGACCTGGCCGGCATCCACTTCGAAGGCCCGTTCATCTCCCCGCACCGCTGCGGCGCCCACCAGCCCGGCCTGCTGCGCGACCCCGACCCGGCGGACGTGCGCAAGCTCGTCGACGCCACGCGCGGCACCGCGAAGATGATGACGCTGGCGCCCGAACTGCCCGGCGGCCTGGACTCCGTACGCCTGCTCGCCGACGCCGGCGTGATCGCCGCCATCGGCCACACCGACTCCTCGTACGACGCGACCCGCGAGGCCATCGACGCGGGCGCCACCGTCGCCACCCACCTCTTCAACGCGATGCCGCCGCTCGGACACCGCGCCCCGGGTCCGATCGCCGCACTCCTGGAGGACGAGCGGATCACCGTCGAGCTGATCAACGACGGAACGCACCTGCACCCCGCGATCCTGGAAATGGCCTTCCGGGACGCGGGCGCCGACCGGGTCGCCTTCATCACCGACGCGATGGGCGCGGCCGGCATGAACGACGGCATGTACCCGCTCGGCCCCATGACGGTCGAGGTCAAGGACGGCGTCGCCCGCATCAGCGACGGCCCCACCGCCGGCTCCATCGCCGGCTCCACCCTCACCCTCGACCGCGCCTTCAAGCGCGCGCTCACCATCGACGGCCTCACCGTCGACCAGGCCGTACGGGCCCTGTCCGCAAACCCGGCCCGCCTGATCGGCATCAACGACCGCACCGGCTCGATCGCACCGGGCAAGGACGCCGATCTGGTGGTCCTGAACGCTTCGTACGACCTGGTGGGCGTGGTGCGGCGGGGGGAATGGGTGGTGCGGCCGGTGGGGGTGTGAGGCTCCGGGGGGGCGGACGGAGTACAGAGCGGGCTCGGGCGGCTTACGGAGGCGGGGGCGGGCTCGGGCGGCGTACAGGAGTGAGGCTCGGACGGGCTACGGAGGGCGGCGCGCGGGTGGCGTAGGGGCGCGGGCATCGCGTGCCGCGACCCGGGGGGTGCGCCCGGGATACGCCGGAGACGCGCCGGGATACGCCAGGTGCGGAAGGGCCCGCGAGCGCTCCCGCGGGATAGCGCGGCGAAGTGATCCCTCCTGTGGCGCATGGCCATGTGGCCACATGGCCGGTTCGGCGCGCCCGGACCGGTGCCGGCCGTGCGGCGGTCGGCCCAGGGCTGGGCCAACCGCCGCTCGCGATGGCATGATCGCTGCGCACTCGCGCACTCGCGCACTCGCGCACTCGCGCACCCGCGCATCTGCACCCGCGCACCTGTCCGTCCCGTACGGGCCCACCGGCCGCCGGCCCGGCGGGCCACCGTCCGTCCACGTATGTTCCGGGGAGGGGGAACCATGATCCTCACGGTCACGCTGAACGCTGCCCTCGACATCACCTACCGCGTGCCCCGGCTCCAGCCGCACTCCACGAACCGCGTCACCGAAGTCTCCGAACGCCCGGGCGGCAAGGGCCTGAACGTCGCCCGGGTCCTGACCGCGCTCGGCCATGAGGCGGTCGCCACCGGTTTCGCGGGCGGCGGCACCGGCGACGCGCTGCGCTCACTGCTCGCCCAGGAGACCACGGTGACCGACGCGCTGGTCCCGGTGGGCGGCGCGACCCGGCGCACCGTCGCCGTCGTGGACGAGTCCACCGGCGACACCACGCAGCTCAACGAGCCGGGCCCGGTCGTCACGCCCGCCGAGTGGGACGCGTTCATGTCCACCTACCGCGAACTGCTCGCCGACGCGCAGGCGGTGGCCCTGTGCGGCAGCCTCCCGCCGGGCGTGCCCGTCGACGTCTACGCACGGCTGACCCGGGCCGCCCACACCGCGGACGTACCCGTCCTCCTGGACACCAGCGGCGAACCGCTGCGCCGCGGCCTGGCCGCCCGCCCCGACCTCGCCAAGCCCAACGCCGACGAACTGGCCGCCCTCACCGGCTCCACCGAACCCCTGCGCGCCGCCCGCGACGCCCGCCGCCGCGGCGCCCACACGGTGGCCGCCTCCCTGGGCGCCGACGGCATGCTCGTGGTCACCTCGGACGGCGCCTGGCAGGCCGCCCCACCCCGCCGCATCGCCGGCAACCCGACCGGCGCCGGCGATTCCGCGGTGGCCGGCCTGCTCTCCGGCCTGGTGGAGAACCTCCCCTGGCCCGCCCGGCTGGCGCGCGCGGTGGCCTTGTCGGCGGCGACGGTACGGGCCCCGGCGGCGGGGGAGTTCGACCGGGGGACGTATGAGGAGCTGCTGATCGGCGTCACGGTTACGGAGCATCCGGCGGCGTGAGGGCGTGGTGCCGCTCCAGTGAGGAGCGTGGAGCTGTTCCCGTGAGGGGCATGGTGCCGTTCCGGGGCGCCACGGGCGGCCTGACTCCCCTTCAGCGGTGGCGCCGACGGCTCCCGGGAGCCGTCGGCGCGCACACCGGACGGGCTGGACAGGCCGTACGGGCCTGGCGGGCCTGGCGGGCCTGGCGGGCCTGGCGGGCCTGGCGGGCCATCAGCGCTTGACGTGCCCCGCCTTGAGGTACACCCGGTCGAGGTTGACCTCGCACTGATCGCCCTGCTCGCAGGAGATCTTGACGGTGTTGGTGCCCTTGTTGAACTTGGTCCACCGGTACGTGGTCGTCCAGCCCTTGTCCCAGGCGCCCTCGGCGGCATGGGCGAAGTTCGACATGTTGATCTTGTCGGGGGTGCCCCCGTTCACGGCGAGCGTCGTCTTGGCGTCCTTGCCCGGCACGCCGTAATCGATGAGCACCGTGTAATCACCGCTCTCGGGCACGTCCACCGACCAAGTGGCGGAGGCGCCGACCTTGTTCAGCGACACATACGCGCCGTTCGGTGCCTTGGCGCCCGGTACCGACTTGTCCGTGCTCGCCTCCGGGCTGAGCGAGAGCGACGCCGCGGCCTCCTTGGGCAGCGGGCCCCGGGACGGCTTGTCGGACGGCTTCTTGCTGGGCTCGACCGACTCGCCGGCCGTCGGCGTCGGGTCACCGCCGCCCGCTTCGTCCTTCTTGTCGCCGTTCTTGTTGGTGATCATCGCCACGCCGATGCCGATGCAGACCACCGCGACGACCGCGACCGCACCGATCAGCAGGCCCTTGTGGCTGCGCCGGGGCGCGCCGCCGTCGCCGTAGCCGGGGGGCGGGCCCTGGCGGGCGTTGTCGCCGCCCGGGAGCGTCTCGGGGGCCGCGTAGTGGGCATTCTGCTGCCCGTGCTGCTGGGCGGGGACCTGCTGCTGGCCGTACTGCCGCTGCCCGTACTGGCGCTCACCGACCGCGCGCACCTGGTTGTACGAGGCGCGCGGTACGCCCGGCCGGCGCGCTGCCGAGCCGCCGCCCGCCGCGCCCTGCGCGCCTCCCTCGCCGCCCTCGGAGCGGTAGAGGTGGGCGAACGGGTCGTCGTCCTCGGGCGTGCCCGCACCGTTGTTGCCGGCCGTCATTCCGTGTCACTCCCCAGCGGTCTGTGCGAGTTGGCTGTGCTGATCTTCGGGCCCCCGGCGGCGCCCCGCCGCATCGGCGCAGCCTACCCCGTTCGAGCGATGCCACGCCGATCCGGAACGGCCACAGGATCGCTACGGATCCGTTCTGTGGACGGCGTGCAGGCGTGATCCGGAGCGCACTGGAGCGGCAGGCCGCGCACCGGTCAGCCCGCGCGCCGACCCGCCTTCGAGCGGGACCGTTTCTCGATGTACATCCGCTGGTCAGCGGATTGCAGAACCTCTTCGGCCGACATCCCGCAGGCGGCCCAGCCGATGCCGAAACTCGCGCCGACCCGCACTCCCCGGCCGTCCACCCGGATAGGGGGAATGATCCCGTTTCGGAGCCGTACCGCGAGGTCCTGCGCGTCGGCCTTGCCCAGGCCGTCCGCGAGCACCACGAACTCGTCACCGCCGAGCCGGGCGACCGTGTCGCCGTCCCGGACGCCGTTGGTCAGCCGCCGGGCCACCTCGATGAGCACCGCGTCACCCGTGTGGTGCCCGAAGCGGTCGTTGATCGACTTGAAGCCGTCCAGGTCGCAGAAGAGGACCGCGAGCCCCTTGGCGCCGTCGTCCTCCGGCCCGTCCGACGGCGCGATGACGTGCACATGGTGGTCGTACGGGCCGGACGCCACGCGCTCCGTGCCGTCGGCGGTGTCGTACCCGTCGAAGACCTCCGGACCGTCCGAGCCGAACCCGTGCGCCTCTTGGAAGGCGGCGACCGAAGCGGCGGAGGCGGCCGAGGCGTACGCGTCCGCGTCCGAGCCGGGCGGGCGCGAACACAGCCGGGCGCCGAGCCGGGCCCGCAGCTCGGCGCTGTTGGGCAGGCCGGTCAGCGCGTCGTGGCTGGCGCGGTGCGCGAGCTGGAGCTCGTGCCGCTTGCGCTCCTCGATGTCCTCGACGTGGGTGAGCAGGAAGCGCGGGCCATCGGCGGTGTCGGCGACGACGGAGTTGCGCAGCGAGACCCACACGTACGTGCCGTCCCGGCGGGCGAGGCGCAGCTCGGCGCGCCCGCCCTCGGCGGAGGTGCGCAGCAGGGTGCCGATGTCCTCGGGGTGCACGAGGTCGGAGAACGAGTAGCGGCGCATCGCGGACGCCGGGCGGCCCAGCAGCCGGCACAGCGCGTCATTCGTACGGTGGAGGCGTCCGTGCTGGTCACCACCCATTTCGGCGATGGCCATGCCGCTGGGCGCGTACTCGAAGGCCTGCCGAAAGCTTTCCTCACTGGCGCGTAGGGCCTGCTGCTCGCGCTCCAGGCGGCCCAGCGCGCGCTGCATGTTGGCGCGCAGCCGGGCGTTGCTGATCGCGATGGCGGACTGGAACGCGTACATCTGCAGCGCCTCCTGCCCCCACGCGCCGGGGCGGCGGCCGTTGCGCGGCTTGTCGACGGAGATCACGCCGAGCAGCTCGCCGCCACCGTTCGCGGCCGTGTACATGGGCGCCAGCAGGCGGTCCATCGGATGCCACTCGCCGGGGAAGCGCGGCGCGGGCCCGGCGGCGTGCCACTGGGGCACATCGTCGTCGTCCAGCACCCAGCCCTCGGTGTGCGGGATGAAGCACAGGCCGCCCCAGCGCTCGCCCATGCTCAGGCGGCGGTCCCAGGACGCGCGGGAGCCGACCCGGCCCGCCATGAGAGCCTCGGCACCGGCACTGCCGGCGACCGCGGCCACCACGAGGTCACCGTCCGGCCGTACGAGGTTGACCGCGGCCAGCTCGTATCCGAGCCCCGTGATCACTCCGTCGGCGACGGTCTGCAGGGTGTCTGCAAGGCTGCGTGCGGTGTTCAGCTCGGCGACCACTTGGTGCAGCTGCCTCAGGGTCGCAAGACGGACGTATGGCTCCGACTCGGTCTCCATCGCTCGCTCTCCCCGAGACCTCGACAGCAACTCCAGGATTCTGTGTCGTCCGATTGCCACGGCCACTGAATCACAGCGAGCTGTTTACTCGGTACACAGGGTCAACAATTACCGGCTGCTGTGACTCAAGTCACAGAGCGTGGCGGCCGCTTGGCGATCTCCGAACGGGCGGCGCTGGGGGCACTTCTACAATTCCTGAACGCAAATCCGGACGCAAGGGCGAGCTCAGCCGCCGGACCTAGGGCGCGCCTGGTACCCGGGCCCGATGCGGGCCCCCGCGGCCCCCGTTAGCGTTCATGGCGTGTTCACGAAAACCGCCGCCACCACGCCCGGGGATCACCCCGCGGCGCCCGTCACGCCACTCTCCGCGCCCGGTGGAGGGACGATCCCCCATCCTGGAGGGGTGAGTGACGACGAGTTCCGCGCCGCCCTGTCCCGGCTCGCCGCCGGGGTCGTACTGATCACCGCGCACGATCCGGAGGACGGGCCACGCGGCGAGGACGTGGGCATGACCGCCACGGCCTTCATGTCGGTGTCGCTCGAACCGCCCTTGGTGATGGTGAGCGTTCGCAACGACTCCCGCATGGACGACCTTCTGGAGCATCAGCCCCTCTGGGCGGTTTCGGTGCTGTCGCAGGGGCAGCGGCACATTGCGGGCCGATTCGCCATGAAGAACCGCATCAGCGACCGACTGCTCTTCGAGGACATTCCTACGGAACGGGGCAAACAGGCCGGAGCGCCCATGATCGGCGGAGCGCTGGCGCACCTGGAATGCCGTACCGAACAGCGGGTCGCGGCCGGCGATCACACACTGGTGATCGGCCGGGTCCTGTCGGCGGACGCCGCGGGGGCCGCCGAGGGGCCGCTGACCTACTTCCGGGGGAAGTACCGGCATCTGGGGTGAGATCTGGAGTGGGGGCGGGGCTAGGGGGGCGAGGGGGCTGGGCTCCAACCGGTCGGGCAGGAGTCGGTCGGGATCGGGCGCGGCTGGGTGCGGCTCGGTCGGACACGATGGGGCTCGACCCGCCGAGCGCGCAGGCGAGCGCACGGCCGAGAACACGGTCTGCTTGCCCGACCGAGCGCACAGAAGAGCCTATAGAGGCGCATAGGGACGCATGGGGACGCATGGGGACGCAGAAAGGGTGTGCAAAAGGGCACCCGGCCGCAAAAGGCCACCGCCCCCGAAAGGGTCGTCTCAGCCCCAGTCGCGGCCGGAGCGCCCCCGCTTCACGTCGCCACGCTGCTTCTTCTCCCGCAGCCGGCGCTCATTGATCCCACGCGGTATTCGGCTCTTGCGCCGCGGCTTGGGGGGCGGCGCGGTGACCTCGGCGAGGAGCGACGCGAGCCGCACGGCGGCGGTCTCCCGGTTACGCCACTGGGAACGGTGCTCGGAGGCCCGTACGGACACCACCCCACCGCTCAGCAGCCGGCCGCGCTCCGCGAGCCGCTCTAGCGCGCGCTCCTTCCACACCTCGGGCAGCGCGTCGGTGGCGGCGACGTCGAAACGCAACTCCACCTGACTGTCCGACGTGTTGACGTGCTGCCCACCGGGCCCCGAGGAACGCGAAAAACGCCACACCAGCTCGGCCTCCGGAAGAGTGACCGAACCGCGGATGACATAGGGCCCTGACATGCCCCCCATGATCCCGCGTCCGCAAGCCCTCGTCACCTTCTTTTGCCACACCACCACACCACCACACCGCCACAGCCGCTCACCCTTCCCCCACGGCCCCTTCCCGCGCCCCGGCATCAGGAATTGGCAAAGAAAGTAAAGGGAGCTGGAACCCGACGGTCCCTTCGTGGCGTTGTGCAGGGTGACGGTAGCTTCGTCAGCAGTACGAAGCCCGACGATTCGACGAGGAAAGGGACATCCCCATGGCTGTAAGCCTGTCCAAGGGCGGCAACGTCTCGCTCACCAAGGAGGCACCGGGCCTGACCGCCGTCACGGTCGGCCTCGGCTGGGACGTCCGCACCACCACCGGCACGGACTTCGACCTCGACGCGAGCGCCATCGCGGTCAACACGAGCGGCAAGGTCTACTCGGACCAGCACTTCGTCTTCTTCAACAACAAGGTCACGCCGGACCAGTCCATCGAGCACACCGGTGACAACGTCACCGGTGAGGGCGAAGGCGACGACGAGCAGATCAAGGTCAACCTGGCCGCCCTCCCGGCCGACATCGACAAGATCGTCTTCCCGGTCTCGATCTACGACGCCGAGAACCGCAGCCAGAACTTCGGCCAGGTCCGCAACGCCTTCATCCGCATCGTCAACCAGGCCGGCGGCGCCGAGATCGCCCGCTACGACCTGAGCGAGGACGCGGCGACCGAGACCGCCATGGTCTTCGGCGAGCTCTACCGCAACGGCGCCGAGTGGAAGTTCCGCGCCGTCGGCCAGGGCTACGCCTCCGGCCTGGTCGGCATCGCGAAGGACTTCGGCGTCAACGTCTGACCGACGCCGTGCCCGTGGGAGTGGGTTGGCTCTGCCAGGAGCGGGCCGGCTCTGAGTGGGATGGGCTGGCCCTGAGTGGGATGGGCTGGCCCTGAGCGGGATGGGCTGGCCCTGAGCGGGATGGGCTGGCCCTGAGCGGGATGGGCCGACTCTGAGTGGGATGGGCTGGCCCTGAGCGGGATGGGCCGACTCTGAGTGGGATGGGCTGGCCCTGCGCGGGGTGCTGCTGGGCGGGGCGCTGCTCAGTAGTGGGGTAGTGCCGGGCGGCTTGCCTCCCGGCGGCCTGCCTCTGCGCGGCCTGCTCCTGGGGGTGCCGCTCTCGGGCGGCCTGCTCCTGAGCGGGCCGCCTCTGGGTGGCTTGCTCCTGGGTACCCCGCTCAGGCGGCCCGCCCTTGGGTGCCCTACTCCGGCTGCCCGCCCTTGGGTGCCCTACTCCGGGAGGCTGCTTCCGGGCGGTCTGCTCCTGAGCGGTCTACCTTTGGGGGCCGCTCAGGCGACCCGCCATTGGGCGCCCGTTCCTGAGCGGTCTGCCTCTGAATGACCTGCTCCTGGGTGATCTGCCTCAGGAAGCCCCGCTCCTTGGCGACCTGCTCCTGCCCGGCCTGCTTCTTGGATAGCCACGCATCGCGCCCCGTCGAGACGAAGTCTTCGGCGGGGCGCGTCGCGTATTGCGGGGCGAATTACGCCAAAGCGGGTGGCCGGGCGGGGGCGGTAGTGGGAGGTAGCGGCGAGGGCGGGTGATTGGCGGCGGGGCGGGCGGCGGCATGTGGACGGCGGCCTTCAATCGACGTCTGATGATCGGCGCCCGGTGGCACCCGGCTCAGAGACCACCGAACACCGGGTCACCGGGTCACCGGGTCACCGGCCAGAGGCCAGAGGCCGCCGGTCACGGGGCGCCGGGCACCGGGCGCCGGCACCCCACACCGGTCCCCCCCGAACGCCGGTTGGCCGCGTGAGGGTGTTGCCAGACACCCATCTCGCCGAGGGCCACCCCCCGGAGAAACTGGGCGGCTGTCCGTAGCGCGTGGCCATGAGGCCGCGGGCCATGATCACTCTCAAGTTGCCGTACGCGAGTTGAGGGACGAAGACCATGACTGGACACCGGAATCGCATGGCCCGACGAGCGCTACCGGCTACGGCGGTGATCACGGCGGCAGCATTCCTCACCCCCGCGACAGTCGAGCCCGCCTACGCCGCCCCAGCCGAAACAGCCGTATCCATCGCATCCGCCGTATCCGGCATATCCACCGCATCCACCGCATCCGCCGTACCCGCCGCATCCTCCGTACCCGCCGTACCCGCCGTCCCGGGCGCCCCCGCCGTCTCGGTATCCACAGCCGCGGCTCAGAACTCGGTGCGCGCGTTGGAGCGGGCGGCCCACCCGCTTCGCTCGACCGAACCCGGCAGGAACACCGCCGACCTGCGCCCCCTGTCCTCGATGATCGGCAACGCCAAGGTCGTCGGCCTCGGTGAGGCCACTCACGGCTCCCATGAGTTCTTCACCATGAAGGAACGGGTCTTCCGGCACCTTGTCGAGGAGAAAGGTTTCACCACCTTCGCCCTGGAGCTGAGCTGGTCCGCAGGGCTCCAGATCGACGAGTACCTCCAGACCGGCAAGGGCGACGCCCGCCACGTCGCCAAGCAGGCCCTCGCCAACTCGCCCTGGGACCGCGAGGAGTTCGTCAGCCTCATCACCTGGATGCGCGATCACAACCGTCGCAACCCCGCCCGCACCGTCCACTTCATGGGTGACGACATCGGCGCCCCCGCCGTCAGCGACGCATTCTTCGGACGCGTGACCGGCTACGTACGGCACACCCACCCGGAGTCGCTGCCACGTCTCAACGAGCTGTACACCGGCCTGCGCCCGATCGACGACGTCTTCGCCTACCTCCGCAAGCCACTGGCGGAACGCCAACGCCTCGCCACCAAGGCTCAGCAGGCCCTGGAACTCATCAGCAGCCAAATAGGCTCCGGTGGCGAAGCCTTCGACTGGGCCGAACAGAACGCCCGGTCCATCGCCCAGACCGCCAGGTTCCTCACCATGGACGTCGCCGACCCGGCCTCGGTCTCCGCCTCCCAGCGCTACCGCGACGAAGTGATGGCCCAGAACGTCACCTGGTGGCAGCGGCGCACCGGCCACAAGATCCTGCTCTCGGCGCAGAACGACCACGTCGGTTACGTCGCCGGCGACCCCGAGCTGTACTCCAAGACGCAGGGCTCGTTCCTGTGCGACGCGATGGGCAAGGACTACCTCCCCATCGGCTTCACCTTCTACCAGGGTTCCTTCCTGTCGAAAGACGCCGCCCTCACCGGGGACTGGAAGAAGTTCACCGTGGGCGCCCCCGGCACCAGCACGAACGAACACACCCTCGACAAGGTGCGCCACCGGAACTTCTACCTCGACGTCCGCCACGCCCCGCCCACCGCCCGCGCCTGGCTGAACACCATCCGCCCCACACGCAACATCGGTACGCAGCACCCCCACCCGGACGCCCACGTCGCGATCGCCCGCTCCTTCGACGTCCTCATCCACCTTCACAAGGTCCGCGAAGCCGTGATGACAAAGCCGTAACCCCGGCTCCCCCGGCTCGGCCGCCGGCCCCACCGCCCGGCCGCCCGGCCGCCATACGGTTCAAGCCGCCACGCCGGGCACTCCCCGCACGACAGCCGCCCCCGGGGCCTTCGCCTCGTGCGCCCCTCCTGGCGCCTCGGACGCCTCCGGAGTCAACAGCGTCGCGAGTTCGTCGAGCGACAGCCCGAGCGTCCCCGCCAGCGCCGCCACCGTGAAGAAGGCCGGCGTCGGCGCCCGGCCCGTCTCGATCTTGCGCAATGTTTCTGCGGAGAGTCCCGCGGCCGCCGCGACCTCGACCATGCTGCGGTCCCCGCGGGCAGCGCGCAGGACCGCGCCCATCCGCTCGCCGCGTTCGCGTTCCCAAGGGGTCAGTGGAGTGCGCACCATGCCTGCGACACTAATTCCGGTAAAGAAATACCGGTATAAGAATTGGCCCGCGAGGGCTGGAGGACCGGCGGTGGTGGAGGTCAAGGCGGGCCCTCGGTTACCGCCCGCAGTGCGCCCCCACCCCCTTCCCGGCCGTCCTCTGCGCGGTCGTGGACGGCTGGGCGGGCGACGCGGCCATCAGCCTCACGGTCGGCACCCCGAGCCCGGCCGACCGGAAGCTGACGGACACCACCCGGCAGACCCTGGTGGCAGGCATCGCCACGGCCGTTGTCAGCGCCCGTATCGCGGACATCGCGCACGCGATCGGCCTCGTCGGGCGTTCCTCTCGATACGGCATCCGGCCGACTTCGGCGGCCACGGCATCGGCCGCCGAACGCACGAGGACCCCGCGGTCCCCAACGAGGCCCGCACGGGCCGCGGCTTCATCCTGTGCCACGGCCCGGCCATCGCCATCGAGCTATCCAGCCTTCGGGCCACCAAGCCACCAAGCCACCAAGCCACCAAGCCGATGTTCCTGGCGGGCGGCGGCGACGATTACCACCCGGCCACCGACGGCTGGACCCCGCGCACAACCGACGGCAGCCGAGCCGCCCACTTCGAACGCACCGTGGCCGTCACGGACGAAGGCCCCCGGGTACTGCCTCCGCCGTGACCGGCCCGCCGACCGGTCCTCCCTTCGTCACAGTTCGTCCAGGTCGACCGCCTCCGCCATGGCGCGGTATCCGGCGTCACTCGGGTGCAGGTGGTCGCCGATGTCGTAGGCAGGGGCGAGGCGGTCCCGGTCGGCCGGGTTGGACAGGACCCGGTCCAGGTCCACGACCTCGTCGTACTCACCGGAGGTGCGAATCCACTCGTTGAGCGCGTCCCGCTTGGCCTCGCCCCGCTCGGAGTAGTACGCGGCGCCCTTGAACGGCGTCACCGTCGCCCCGATCACCTTCACCCCGGCCGCGTGTGCCTGCCGGATCAGCGCGCGGTGTCCCTGGATGAGCTGGGCGACCGACACGTCCGGCGCCGGGCCGCCGGGCCAGTCCGGCGAGGCGCTGGCGCCTATGTCGTTGATCCCCTCCAGCACGATGACCGTGCTCACGCCCGGCTCACCGAGCACGTCGTGCCGGAAGCGGGCCACGCCCTTCTCCCCGGCCCACGTCGAGTCCGCGGTGACCCGGTTGCCGCCGATGCCCTGGTTGAGCACGCTGCGCGGATGCCCGGTGGCCGCGAAGCGCTCCGCCAGCCTGTCCGGATAGCGACGGTTCGTGTCGACGGTCGAGCCGTAGCCGTCGGTGATGGAGTCGCCGAAGGCCACCACCGCGCCCCGGCGGGTGTCGTCCTTGCCCCCGGAGACCTCCACTCCCGACAGGTAATACCAGGACTGGGACTGCTCCTTGAACGCCGCGCCCTTGGTGTCCGCGCGGTGATCGCCCGCCGCGCGGTAGGTCGTGGCAAAGGACGACAGGTGGAAGGTGGCGGGACCGGTCGGTCCGGCCAGGTACAGCGTCACGGTCAGCGACTCCAGCGCCCTGACCTTCATCGGCAGCCCGTCGCTGCGCACCTCGCCGCCCGCCGGCACGGTCACCGACCGCTGCCGCCCGAAGAGCAGGTTGCGTACGGTCCCGTCCTGCACCGACGCCCCCTTGCCCGTGCGGGCGATGGTCGCGCCGGTCACCGTCAGCGGCGTACGGCCGTAACGGTTGGACAGCTCGATACGGGCCCGGGCGCCGCCCGTACTGACCCGGACCACCTGCCGGACCGTCTGGTCGCTGAAGCCCTGCACCGACCAGTTCGGAGTCAGCCCGTGCGGCGCCTGCGCGGAAGCAGACCAGCCGCCTCGCCAGCGCTGCCCACTGCCGTGGTCACCGCAACGATCACTCTCGGAGCGACCGGCGCTCCTCTCCCCGACTGCCTCGCCCGCCCTCGCGGCCCCCGCCACAGGTACCGGCGCGGCCGCCGCGGCCGCGTCCCGCTCGGTACCGAGCACCGGGAGCACCGCCAATACGCCGGCGGCGAGCAGTGCGACGCCCGAGCGTCTGATCATCGAACCCGTCATGAACCATCCCCACCCTCTGACTCGTGAACTGGTGAACTGGTGGACTCGTTAACTCGTGGACTCGTGAATTCGTGGACTCTTGGACTCGTGCGCCAGTGGCGTCGGCCTGTCGGCCGGCCGCCGTGACGCCGCCGTACGGCTATGACCACCGCGACGGCGCGGACGAACGCATGAGCGTGACACCATCAAGGACGTGATCGACCTCGGCTACTCCCTTTCCCGCCGTTTTCCGGACCCGCCGCAGACGGACTACCGCACCGCGGACGTCCGGGCCCTGCGCCACGACCTGTTCTGCGGCGACGTCTACCTGGCCGACACCAAGGCGGACCGCGAGGTACAGACCGCCTGGGGCTGGGTGCCGGTGCTGGACTTCGCCTGGGCCCTGTGCGACATCGTCGAACGGATCGACCGCGATCCCCTCGGCAACCGCGCCGCACAGCCGCAGTTCGCGGAGCTGGATTTCACCGAATCGGCGGACCGGATGTACTTCGAGCGCCGCTTCGGCTGGGTGGACGTCGACGCCGACTGGATGCCGGCCGACGAAGCCCCGCTCACCTTCCAGCACTCCGCACTGCGCCGCGAGGCCCGCGACTTCCTCCACGACCTGATCGCCGACCTCACCGACCTGCACGACGGCCTCGGTGACAACCCGGCCGTATGGGACCTCCAGGCCCGCTTCCCCCGCGTCTGAGCATCCGCCCGGCCGTCTCGTTCCCGGGCATCGCCCTGCCCGGCCCGGCTACCGTCCCCATCCCGGCTCCCGCCCCTCTGTCCGTCCCCGCCCGACTGCCCTGGTCGCCCCTCACAACTCCAGCGCTCGGCCCGGCCGCCCCCGGCCCCCGCTCACCCCGTGGGCGTACCCGCCTACGTCACTCCACCCGCACCCCTATCTCCGCCGCGAACGCCGGTGCCAGGTCCATCAGCTGGGCCGAACTGATCACCGCGCCCGCCAGTCGGTCGATCCCCCGGGCGATGTCCAGCCGAGCCACCCCGCGCAGGTCGACGTCACGCATCCGTACGCCGCTGAGGTCCACCCGGGACAGCGTGCAGTCGTCGAAGCTCACCCGTTCCAGCTCCGCGCCGGCGAAGTCCGCTTCCACCAGCACGCATCCCTCGAAGACGACGTCCTTCAGCTTCGCCTTGCGCAGATTGAGGAAGTCGATCTTCCCGCCGCGCACCAGCACCCGCTCCAGCACCGCCCCGTGCATCTGCACACCGCCGAGCCGCGCGTCCAGGACCTCGACGTCCCGTAGCGACGCCTGCGACAGGTCCGTCCCCACTCCGCGCACCCCGTCCAGCACGCTGTCGATGAACCGCGCCCGGCTCAAGACCGTTTCGTCCAGCGCGCACCGCCGCAGCGCGCAGTCCATGAAGCGGGCCCCGGGCCCCGGCTGTCCCGCCAGGTCCGCGTCCGCGAACTCCAGCCCGTCGTAGTCCCCCTCGGTCTCCAGCCCGACATCCTCGTACGGCTTCAGCTCCGGCAGCCGCACCGCCGGACGCCGCGCCTCCCGCACCGGACGCCCCGCTCCGTCCCGCCGCACCGGCCGCCCCGTCCCGCCGTCACGCTCCCTCACGCCCGCCCACCGCCTTCCTGTCGTTCCGGTCCCGCTCATCCCGCACCGCCAACTGCCCCCATCGTGAACCACCCCACTGACAATCCCCGGGACTGGGCACCTGACCAGCGGGAACACCGCCTGGCCCGTCGACATCACGTCCCGCACCGACCGGCCTTGACCTCAACCAATATTGAGGAACCAGAGTGAGGGCCAACGCCGAAGCCAATGACCACGATCACGACCACAACCACGACCCGCCATTCACCCCCCTCACGAGGAGCCCACCATGCCCGCCACCCCCACCATGCACGCCATCAGACTGCACGCCTTCGGCCCCGCCGAGAACCTCACGTACGAGCAGACCGAGGCTCCCCGCCCCGGTCCCGGCCAGGTCCGGATCGCCGTGGCGGCGGCCGGCGTCCACCTGCTCGATACGGCCCTGCGCGAGGGCCTCACCGGCGGCCCGGCGCCGCTTCCCGACCTGCCGACCATCCCGGGCCGGGAGGTCGCGGGCACGGTGGACGCCCTCGGCGAGGGCACCGCCCCCTCTTGGCTGGGCCGTCGGGTCGTCGCCCACCTGGGTATGAACCCGGGCGGGTACGCGGAGAAGGCCGTCGTCGACACCGAAAAACTCCATGTCATTCCCGGCGATCTGGACGAGGCCCAGGCCGTGGCCATGATCGGCACCGGGCGCACCACCATGGGCATCCTGCTCTTCGCCGACCTCACCGCAGACGACATCGCGATCGTCCCGGCCGCGGCCGGCGGCATCGGCTCCCTGCTCGTCCAGTACGCGAAGCACACCGGCGCGACCGTCGTCGGCCTCGCGGGCGGCCCCGCCAAGACCGAACGCGTGCGGAAGCTGGGTGCCGATATCGCCGTGGACTACAAGAAGGCCGACTGGCCCACCGAAGTACGCGCCTTCCTGGACGCACGCGACGCCCCCGGCGCCACCCTCGTCTTCGACTCCGTGGGCGGCGAACCGGGCCGCGCCGCCGTTAACCTGCTCGCCCGGGGTGGACGCCACCTCGTCTTCGGCTGGTCCGCGGGCGGTCTGCTGACCGGCGGTCCGCTGGAATTCGCCGAAGGCGAGCTGGCCGAACGTGGCATCACCTCCGAGTCCGTGCTCGGCCCGGTGATGCTGGCCAAGGCGGGCGGCGACAACCCGATGCGCACACTGGAAACCGCCTCTCTGGCCGAGGCGGCGGCCGGCCGCCTCGTACCGGACGTACAGCGTTTTCCGCTGGCCGAGGCGGCAGCCGCACACCGCGCCCTGGAGAGCCGCGGCACGATGGGCAAGGTTGTCCTGATCCCGTAGACACCACCCCGCGGGTCGCCACTCCGAGTTGTCCCGTGACGGCTCTCCCGTCCGCCGGTACCGGCGGCCGCGACCGCCCTGGCGAGGAGACGACCGCACCCCGACCGAACCGGGCACAAGATGTCGGGTGCGGGACCATGCGTTCTTCCTAATGTCATGGGCGTAAAGGAAGGAGACCGGAGTGCTGGAGCGGCTGAACGAAGCCCTGGAACATATCGAGGCGCACATCCGCCATCGGATCGAGGTGACCGAACTGGCGAAGATCGCCATGACATCGGAATACCACTTCCGTCGTATGTTCTCCGCGCTCGCCGGAATACCGCTGTCGGAATACATCCGACGACGGCGGCTCACAATCGCGGGGGCCGAGGTGCTCGCGGGTGACCGGACGCTTCTGGACATCGCGGTGCGGTACGGGTACGGCTCGGGCGAAGCGTTCGCACGGGCTTTCCGGGCCGTACACGGTGTGGGTCCGGGTGAGGCGCGGCGGGACGGCGCTTCGCTGCATTCCCAGCCCCGGATGTCCTTCCGTCTCATTGTCGAAGGGAGCAGCAGTATGCGATACCGGGTCGTGGAAACGGAGCAGTTCCATGTCGTCGGCAGGAAAGCGCGTGTCCCGCTCGTCCACCAGGGGGTGAATCCGGCGATCGCGGAGTTCATCCGGGGTATCGGCCAGGAGACCGTACAGCGGATCACCGCGCTGTCCGACCAGCAGCCGGAGGGGATTGTCGCGGTGTGCGACGACCTCGACCCGAGCCGGGCAGAGGGCACGGAACTGGATTACTACCACGGTGTAGTGACCCGGGCGGAAGCGCCGAGCGACCTCGACACACTGGTCGTTCCGGCGGGCACCTGGGCGGTATTCGAGAATTCCGGCCCGTTTCCGGAGTCGCTGCAGCTTCTGTGGCGGGACATCTTCACGCAATGGTTCCCGTCCAATCCGTACCGCAGCAGGCCGGGCCCCGAAATCCTGCGCACCCGTCTTTCGGAGGACGGGACAGCGGCGGACGCGGAGCTGTGGATTCCCGTGGAGCGGGTGGCGGTTTCCGGCTGACGCGTGAACCGCTGACATCGCTGGCGGGGTCGGGGGGGGGGCGGCGTCGGGGGCCGGCACGGTAGCTGACGCTCCGTTTCCGGTCCCCGGCCCTGCTACATGGACGGCCGACGCATCGCGGCGCCCCTGGCCGGACGCCGCGCGGGGCGCCGCCTCCGGGCGGCCGAGTTCCTCCGGGCGCATGAGGACACCGTCCCCTTCAGCGTCGAGAACCACGACTCCGCCCCGTACCGAATGCACGAGCCAGATGCCGTGTGCGGCGAAGATAACCGTCTTTTCAGCGAAGACCGGTACGGCCGCCGACTCCCTATACCACTGGATGAATCCTTCAGCCATGGCTAACAGTTCGGCATCGAGAGGATATGAACAGGGTCGTCTCCGAATGTTTTCCAGGGCGGCTTGACGGCTGATACGGGTGCGTCGTCCGACAGGTAACAGCAGGCAGCAGGTAGCAGCAAGTAGCAGACCGACGTCACGCCGTCACTCGCGTCGGTACTCATGTAGGTGCCCCAGCAGGTCAGGGTGCCAGCGGCGCGGCGATCTGCCAGGCCGCCACGCGGCCCGGCTGGGCCTCTCCCGGCTTGCCGCCGGGCAGGTCGAACGAGAATTCCTTTCGCGCGTAAACGTCTTTCGTCGTGGGCGCGAGCCACTTCTTGCCCGACGTGGTGTTCTGCGTGAAGGAAACGGCGCTGCGCATGGGCGCGGGGCCGGTCGGGAAAGTGGGGCGCATGCACCACGTGGCGCTCGTACGGAACGCGGAACTGCGGTCGTCCGCCGCGACCTCCACCCGGAGCCCGTCCTTCTCGGACTTGCCACTCTTGAGGTAGTGGCCGGGCTTGCGTACGGACTCGAATGAGTAGCAGCCGGGCTCGCTCGCGAGGGAAGGAACGATCACCCAGGTGGCGTCTTCGCGGTCGGCCGATGAGCTGTTCTTGTTGATCGAGCTGCTGAGGAGGGCCTTCCCGCCGTCCGCGCTGGACTGGCGCGCGTACGCGCCGACGCTCCACACCTTCAGGGACTGCCGCTTGAGCCGGTACTGGGTGTCCGCCTTCAGGAACCGCTCGACGTCCTGGTCACTGCCCTGCAGCGCGGCCTTGGCCCCGGCCGCCAGGTTGGGGTTGACCTTGCTGTTCTCCGCGGCGGCCTGGATCTGCAGGGCGAGCTTGCGGTTCGCCTCGGCGACCTTCTTGCGCCGGTTCTCGTCGTCGCGCTTGTACGCGGCGTCGGCGCCCGTGTGGATGTACGCCTTCCACACGGCCGCGTCGGAGCTGAGGGTGGCGCGCTGCCCCTCGCCGTACAGCTCGGAGTCCCGCAGGTCTGCGGGGGCCTGGCGCAGCAGTTCCCGGATGAAGTTGTCGTCGCTCAGCGCGAGCATGGCCTCGGTGGACGTGATACGGAACAGGGCCGCGGCACTCTTACGGGCGGCCAGCTCCTTGCGGCGCTCGGCCTCCTTGCGGTTCTGCTCCTCGATTTCCTTCAACTCGTTGGCCACATCCCGCTTGTGGGCCTCGCGCGCGCCGTTGACGATGAACTCCCGCCAATCCGCCGTCTCACCGAGCAGCGCCTGGAGCGCGGCGGCCCGCACCTCGGGACCGGAGGCGGTGTGCTTGGCGACGGCCCGGATGAAGTTGTCGTCGCTGAGGGCGAGCAGCTCCGGCGTGCTGGGGATGCCGACGGCGAGCAGAACCTGGGACTTGGCCAGCCGCGCCGCCCGCTCGGCCTCGGCCTTCTCCCGCTCACGCTGCTGGTCGAGCCTGTACGCCTCGTGGACGCCGGACACGATGAAACGCACGTGGTCCTCGGCGACCGTGCTGGCCATCGCCTGCTCGGCGGCGGTGCGCACCGCGTCCAGCTTCTCCCCCGCGTCGCTGGCCTTCTGCCACAGCGCGTGGATGAAGTCGTAGTCACTGAGCAGGAGTACGGCGGCGGTCGGGTCCAGCCCCACCACGGCCGCGGCATCGACGCGCTGGATGTCGGACGTCCCGATGCCGCCCGCGTCGGCCACGACACCCGGTGCCCCGGCGCCACTGTCGGCGACAGCGCCCGGCGCGACGGCACCTGTGACGGCCGCGAGGGCGGTGGCTGTCACAAGGCCACGCGTCATGATCCGTCGCATCCGTACGGAAGTGATGTGCTTTTTGTCCATGGTGCTGCGAAGACTCCTCTACCGCCTTGATTCCGGCGGGGCTGGACGTACGTGAAAAAGGTGGTGGCAACGGCTGCCGCTTCGCAGGCGGGCGACATCTCCACGGGACACCGCCGGAAGGGGAACCGCCGCACGGGCAGCCGCCGCAGAGGCCCTGTGGGGAGAGCGAGGGGAATCGGCGAGCCGAGGGGCGAACTCGTTCGAAACGCAGGGCCCAATAACCCTTCACGACACCGGGCGTAACCGTGACCGTGACCGTTACCGTCAACAATCCCGGGCCGGGAAAGAAGTGAGCCGCGAAACGGCGTGCGGAAGAAAGGCCCGAATCTCAGCGCGAAGCGACACAGAATCGCCCGACGCGGAATGGAGCCCCCTTGAGCCCATTGGGCAGCAGAGCCGCACGGGCATCAGCCCCAAAGGCGATAAGCACAGACTTACGCCCCACAGTTTCCCCCTAGTCTGCAGGTAATGCCTCGGGGCGTCCGGTCCATCGAAGCATCACTGCCCCTATGGCCCCTGCGGAACACGGCCCGGTTGAGCTGGTCACACGGACCTTAGCTCACGAGTCGCGCAATAACCTAGTAAAGCAGTGCAACGGTCCATAAATGGTAGACGCGGTTCCGCTTGACGAAGTCCTGCTGGTCAAGAGTTAACGGCGAGCGCCAGTAGGCTCAAAGCAGTCATAGTTACGCTGAGCGATAATCTTGCCATCGCGAAACTCCAGAAAAGTCGCGATGCGCGCTCGCAGTACGTGCCCGGCGGGCAGGTCGCCCAGCCGAACCGCCAGAGTGCCGTTCCAGACGACTTCCAGGGCCACCTGATCGCCCACTGCGACGGCATTGAGAACGTCAAAGTTCTGGCGCCGGAGCGTACCGCGTCCCCGCTCGGCTGCTTCGAGGATCGCAGAAAGGTCCCGGACCGCGCCCTCAGGGGCGAGGGCATTGGGATGTTCGTGCTGGACGACGTCATGGTGAAAGTACGCAGCCAGCTCTTCGCCGACGGCGCCACGCGCGACGGCCTGGTGGTAACGAACGGCCGTGTCAACAAGGGGATGACGCTGCAGATCCGCCATGGCCATCAGGGTAGGCCAAGGCCGGCGCCGCTCAGCGGCGTTCCGTCATCGAAAAGGTGGCGCCGGAGACGGCTTGTTGCTCGCGCCGGCCGTCTATACCCTCGACCTGACGGGTCGTCAGGTACGTCGCCGACGCGGCGACCGCTGAGAGGGGCCTCATGACTGGCCAGACGAACGGCACGAACGGTACCGCCGCCTCCACCGACATCCCTCGCGTGATCAGCGTGGACGACCACGTGATCGAACCGGCGCATCTCTTCGAGACCTGGCTGCCGGCGAAGCACCGAGAGCTCGGGCCTAAGCCGTTCACCGCCGGGATCGGCGAGCTGGCGTACGTCGGCGGCAAATACAAGTTCACGACGGACCCGGCCGGCCAGCTGACGGACTGGTGGCGGTACGAGGGGGACCTCTTCCCGTACAAGCGGATCATCGCGGCCGTCGGTTTCTCCAGGGACGAGATGACACTCGACGGCATCACCCGGGAGCAGATGCGGCGTGGTTGCTGGGATCCGACAGCGCGGATCGCGGACATGGACCTGAATCACGTCGAGGCGTCGCTGTGCTTCCCGACTTTTCCCCGGTTCTGCGGGCAGACCTTCGCCGAAGCCCGCGACAAGGAGGTCGGCCTGGCGTGCGTGCGCGCGTACAACGACTGGATGGTGGAGGAGTGGTGCGGGGACAGCGGCGGACGCCTGATTCCCCTGTGCCTGATCCCGTTGTGGGACGTCGAACTGGCGGTGCAGGAGATTCGGCGCAATGCTGCCCGAGGGGTGCGCGCCGTGACGTTCAGCGAGATTCCCACCTACCTGGGGCTGCCGAGCATCCACTCGGGTTACTGGGATCCTTTCTTCGCGGAGTGTGAGGCGACGGGGACGGTGGTGTGTATGCACATCGGCTCGTCGTCGCAAATGCCGGCCGCCTCGCCGGACGCGCCCCCGGCCGTGCAAGCGTCGTTGTCCTTCAACAACGCCATGGCTTCGATGATGGACTTCCTCTTCAGTGGCGTCCTGGTGAAGTTCCCCCGGCTGAAGCTGGCGTACGCGGAAGGGCAGATGGGCTGGATTCCGTACGCCTTGGAGCGCGCGGATGACGTGTGGGAGGAGCACCGCGCCTGGGGCGGCGTACGCGACCTGATTCCCGAGCCGCCCTCCACGTACTACTACCGCCAGATCTTCTGCTGTTTCTTCCGCGACAAGCACGGCGTCGCGTCGATTGAAACCGTCGGCGTCGACAATGCCACCTTCGAGACCGACTATCCGCATGTCGACTCGACGTGGCCGCACACCAAGAAGGTGGCCGCGGAGCACGTCGCCGGCATGCCTCCGGACGTGACTTACAAGATTCTCCGAGGGAACGCGATCCGCATGCTCGACCTGGACCTCGACATGGCGCGGTGACGCCCGAGGGCCAGGGGGCTGGTTCGCACTCGCGGCAACACTGTAAGCATTTGGCCGGTGGCGGCTGCTCCGTACCGGAGGCCTGGTCCCGGTACGGCCGCCATGACCGGTGGTGCTTCAGCAGGGCGGCCGGTCGAGACGGCGGACATCGTCGTACCGCATGCGTACTGCGAGATCATTTACGAGGTCCCCATCGAACGCCGTACGTAGAGTGATCCGCACGGCCGCCGGCTCGACCACTTCGGGGACACAGGTGACTTCTCTTCTCACGCAGCTCAAGCTCGACCTCTCTCGCTGGTACGTCCGCTACGCCCCCGGCACGTTCGGCAAGGCCGGCATCGTGGACTCCTACCTGAACACCGGCCTGCGTGACCATCCACGCATCCGCCGGACCCGTACACGCTTCGGCGCGACGTTCGTCACCGACACCCAGGACCTGATTCAGCGGTACATCTACGTCTTCGGGGTGTGGGAGCCACACCTGACGCGTTGGCTTGAGCGTCGGCTCCAGCCCGGCGATGTCTTCGTGGATGTCGGGGCGAACATCGGCTACTACAGCCTGCTGGCCTCGCGGTTGGTCGGTGAGGAGGGGGCGGTGGTTGCTCTGGAGGCATCTCCTGACTTTCACCGAGTGCTGCTCAAGCAGGCGGCGATCAACAGGTGCGGAAACGTTCGTGCGGTGAACACCGCGATCTCCGACCGGGACGAGATGCTCACCTTCGTCCTCGCGAGCTCTCACAACATGGGGGCCAACAGCATCGTGCCGTACGCCGGCGAGGCCGAGTCCACCTTCGAAGTAGCCGCTCAGCCGCTGTCGGACGTCCTCAGCCCTGAGGAGATCGCCCGAGCGAGGGTGATCAAAGTCGATGTGGAGGGGGCTGAAGGCGCTGTCGTCCGGGGGCTGGTCCCGCTGCTCGACCAGCTGCGACCCGACGCGGAGTTGGCGATCGAGGTGACACCACAGCGGATGCTCGAACTGGGCGATTCGGCCGACGAACTGCTGGGCGCGCTACGGGCGAACGGTTTCCACATGTACCGCCTTCAGAACGATTACGCCGCCGGCCGCTACCCAGCCGCCTTGCGACGCGCATCAGAGGTGCCGATCCGGTGGCGTGAGCCGATCACCGAGGAGAGCGAGCTGCTCTTCTCCCGCATTGACGCCGAATACTTGCCGTAGGCCCCGGGGGCGGTGCAGTGATCGCGTCGGTACACCAACCCGTCAGCCGCTCGACTCCGACAAGGGCTCAGCCGAAGGGCGTCGCGGGTGCCGCGCTATCAGCGTGGTGTTGGCCGGGCGAGGGCGTTGCCGGGGAACCCGCAGGCGTCCCCGGTGAGGTGAGCTGAGGACGACCTCCCTGAGGCAACGTGTGGTCCGGCTCGTCGAACGTCACGCTGTTCAGCAGTGCCACGATGTCGGAGCAGTACGCGTCCCAATGGCCCTCGCACGGCGTCGTGAGGTTGAAGGAGACGAGACACTGCTCCTGGCCCTCCACCCCTTCCGGCACCGGCAGGTACACCTGCATTTCTGCCATCGGCAGGTTCAGCTCTTCCCCGGATGCGGAGGTTTCAGCGGGGATGTGGAAGCCGTTCACGCCAGTCAGCACCGCTGCAGGCCCGACCGGGGTATCGAATACCGTTCCTGCCCAGGAATCTCCCCGCGCGGCGACCAGAGCGCGCACCATGCCGTCTGCCGCGACTGCCGCATCATCCCCGAATGCGAAGGGCGTCACCGTGACAAGCAAGGTACCGAGGGACAGTTCGCCTTCGTAGGGACGCAGGCAAGTTCCGGCGTACAGCGTCCCGGACTCTTCGAGCGCCTGCGACACCTTCTGCAGGTTGCTCACAAGGTTCTCGTAGGCTGCGGGCCTCGCTTCGAGAGCTTCCCGGGACACGCACGTGATGAGTTCCTGTCGCGCTTCTTCGACACTCATCCCTATGGGAATTTCCGTGAAGCCCGCCGGTGCGATGAATTCCAACTTCATCTTCCTGTCTGGTCATGGTGCGGGCCCGCGGGAGGGGGAGGAGGGGAAGGGGGCGGGACGGGAAACTGGGCTGCCTGCTGACGGCGGAAACGCTCAAGCAGTTGCAGGTTCTCTTGGTGCCAGCTTCTCGTGTACCGCGGCCCGAGGGCCGCCCCGGCCAGGCACAGGAGGCCGACGAGGCAAGAGCCCACTGTGGCCGACACCGTCTCACGTGCGGCCCACGCCAACGCGAAGAAACCGGCGGCGAAGACGCAGAACACGCTGATCAACCGAGCCGGGTGCCACCCCTCATAGGCTTTGACCTGCCTCTGCGCACGCGCAGCACGCTCCGGGTGGATCAGCGGTGGGGCGGCGACCGCCGACGGATTGTTGGGGACAGCTCCTGGCCAAGGCTGAGTGGCGGCGCTCCACGAGCCGACCGCCTGCACGCGCGCCAGGGTCGCCTGGGCACGCTGCCGGGCCCCCGGGCTGTCGTCGCAAGTGAAGAGCAAACGGCGCTGCCCTCGTCCGCAAGGTTCATCCGCGCTGAGCGCATAGCCCAACTCAGCGCCGACCCAGGTAATCCGATCAGCGCGCCTCGCCCCGAACCCGGTGAAGACGACTTCGACAGTCGGGCGTCCGTCGAAACGTGCTGCTACCACCGCCTCGTCCTCGTCTTCCATGCTCGTCTCTCACCCGCCGTCGTTGCTGTCCTGGTCTTTCGCGCTGCCCTTCTTCCACGCGTTCTCCACAGCAACCAGCAGAGGGCCGGCGCCGGGAATTCCCATCTCCATGGCCTGACGGCGGTCCGTCGGCTTGAAGTTTTCGAATACGGACGGATCTCCGAACAGCCCGGCCCAGGAGTCGACCAGTCCGAAGTTGGAGGCTGCGTCCGCCGCACGGCTCTTGAAGATCGCGGTGCCCAGCCTTCCTCCGACGCGAACTGCGCCACCGAACGGGATCGTCCCCAGCGCGTCCTGCGCCAGCGTCCGGTTCGACACGATGTCTTCGCCACCCGCCATGCGAGCTGTGCCATGGAACACGAGCGCTCCTGCCGCGAAGCCGGACGATGTGACCTCCAGGCCCGCGGCCAGCGGGCCGAGAACGATCTCAGAGGGAGGGAAGACGAGGCCGAGAGCAGCGATACCCACTCCAGCAGCGCCGAGTATGGCGCTGACCGTCGACAGGACATCACCGACAGCAGCGATGGCGTTGGCGTGGTTCTTTACCCAATCCCAGGCTTGATGCGCCAGACGGGAATTGGCCTCGGCCAGTGATTTGATGGCGTCGCCGATTCGATCCAGCAGCCCTGGTTCGTCGGGGGCTTCTTCCGAGGCTTTGCGTACGGCCTCTGCGATCTTCTCCGCAGCCTCGTCATGCTGATGCATGAGCCGTTTCGCGTCCTCGATGAGGGTGTTGAGGGCGTTCCTGGCAGCATCAAGCTCTTTGACTGCCCGGTTCAACCGCTGCTCTGCGTTGTGCAGCTCTTCATCGGTGTCGAATGTCTGCCCTGCCAGTCCCAGGTTCGGGTTCCCCTCCGCGTCCCGCACACGAGAACGGGCGGTTACCGCGCGAGCCTCCAGGTCTGCCGACCGGGACTTCATGCTGCTCAGCTTCGCGGACCACTCGTTCAGCTGGAAACCGCAGTCATAGAAGCTTTGCGTCGCGGAGTCGACCAGCTTCGGCAGTTCCTTCACCTGTGCGGAGAACGCGTCTGCGGCAGCTCCCTTCCACGCATCTCCGCCACGGGTTATGGAGTTCAGGGTCTGCCAGACCGAGCTAAGGTTTCTGTGCGCCTCGAACGACTGATCCGTGAGTGCACGCACCGCCGAGAGGCTTCCGGGGGCCGGATCGAAGCCGAGGCCCGGGAACCCTGCAGCCTCGGAAGGTATCTTCCCGCCACCACTCATGTGCCCTCCCTACCCACCTACCCGAAGACCCGGGACGTGGCACCGGATGCCGATGTCGAATGCGGCGACGAGGAACCGGGGGATCCCTCAAGGCCCTTGGCGAGCGCTTGTTGAATTCCCGTTTCGCAGGCGCGGTACGATTCCGCAGTGGCATCCACTGATCCGCGTATGGAGTTCGCCAGTCCGGTGATCTGCCCGATTCCGTACTTCCACTTCGACTGAAAGTCCGAACAGGCGGAATCCAAGGAGTCGTGCCCCAGCTGCCCTGCGGTGGCTTGGTCCATCTTGCGCGTCACGGTCCGCATCCCGGTGACGCTCTCGTCGAGCTTTCGCGAGATGGAGCCGAGTTCGTGCACATCGACTTTGAAAGTCCCCGGCAAGAGAGCCCTCCCTCTTACTCCTGCGCCTATCTGCCGTACAGGCAGAGCAGCCTAACAACGGCAAGATCCCGACACGGCGGGGAGGGCCAACCATTACTACGCCTTAACGGAGGTAGTGGCGCGGCTGAGGCCGTGGTGCAGCTATCCAGTCTGTTCCGAGCACCGTTGAACCACCATCGCGACATGGCATTGTCGTGTCGGGTTCCGGACTCGGCAGGCCAGATAGCGAAGAGCGGCTGCGGGGGGGCTTCGCCCCCCCCCCCGCAGCCGCTCTCAAGCCGTGACTACGCGGCCCCGTACCGCCAATCCCTCATCGCCGCCAAAACCCGAGCACGAGCCTCCACAACCGCAAACCGAGCCTCCCGCTCCCCCTCATGAGCGTGAGCCGCCTGGCTCGTCGCCTGTCCGGGCCACTTGCGGTACAGCAGTCCCGTTTCGGCGGAGAAGTGGCCGCGGCTGACCGCGCTCAGGGCCATCAGCAGGCCGGTGTCCTCGCTCGCCGGCAGGGCCATCCAGCCGCCCAGCGCCAGGAGCAGGTCGCGGCGCATGAAGAGGGTCGCCGGGTGGACCGGGGCGCGGTAGTTGTGCGCCTTCCAGTGCTGGAGGACGGTTCCGCGTTCGATGGGGCCCTCGGGCGGGTCCTGGTCGAAGCCGACGGTGGAGCCGTCGGGCAGGAGGTCCAGGGCGCGTGAAGTGGCCCAGCCGAGCGAGGAGTCGGCGGTGAGGGCCCGGAGGTCGCGTGCCAGGGCGCCCGGGGTGAGCATGTCGTCGGCGTCGAGCACCTTGACGTACTCGCCCTCGGCGCGCGACAGGCCCAGGGTGCGCGCGACCGCCGCGCGCCCCTGCCGGCCCTGGCCGAAGGAGATCCGCGGGTCGTCGGGCAGGTGGGGGGTTACGGCGTCGGTCTCGCCGTCCTCCTGGACCACCCACTGCCAGTCCCAGCCGTCGGGCAGCTGCTGCTCGGTCAGCGACTTGTACGCGTCGGCCAGGAACGCGGCGGCCGACGGGTGGACGGCTGTGATCACCGTGATGAGGTGCGTCACCGTCACCACCGTTCCAGCCGGGTCGTGAACACCAGCTCGACGCGGTCGCCGGGCATGATCACGTCGGAGACGTCCACCACCCGTCCCTCCGTGTCGAGGGAGATCTTGCGGAGCGCGATCACGGAAACACCCTTCCGGAGGCCGAGCTCCTCGGCCTCCTCTGATGTCGGAGGCCGGGCCGTTATCCGCTCGACGATGTGGTCGACCTCGATGCCGATGGTGTGCAGCTGGCTCTGGGTGCCACCCGGCCATGGCTCGTTGGACTCGTCGAGAAGTTCCGGGTTGGCGGCCACCACGTCGTGGACGAGGTGCGAGCAGACGAGGCTGAGGGCCGCGTCTTCGTCGCGTGGACAGGTCCGGTAGGTGCGTTCGAGCAGCCGGGTGCCCACGGGTACGGCGAAGGCCGCGGCCAGGTCCTCGTCGGCCTTCGTTTCGCGGTACCGGGTCTTGAAGACGAGATCGGAGACGGTGAGACCGGTGTCGTGTTCGGTGGCGCCGGTCTTCCCGCGCTCGTTCCGCGCCGCGCGTGCCCGGTCCTTCTCCCACTGGTGACGCTCGTTGGTGCGCTCCGCGCGCTGCGGTGGTTTGCGGACGAAGTTGCCGACCCCGTGCCGCTTGTCGATCAGCCCCTCGGCCAGCAGCTCGCCCAGCGCGTCGCGCATCGTCGGGACACTGGTCTTGTACTGCTTCGCGAGCGTGGTCTCCGCCGGGAGACGATCTCCCGGCCGCAGCCGGCCTGCGCGGATGTGCTGACGCAGCTCGTCAGCGATCCGCTCGTACTTCCTGGCCATGGGGTGCTCACCGCCCTGATCGTCGGACGGGTTCAGGATAAGTCCTCAAGAGGAGTTGGCGACTTTTGCGCGTCCGCATCGGGGCAGCCGCCCCCGGACGGCTTCGTACAGCGCCCGTACAGGGCCCATACAGGGCCCATACAGCGAGAACGCCCCTCCGAAATGCCTCCCGGAAGGGCGTTCTCAGTGCGTTCTACCTGGTCACAACTAGAGCCCCCTGTCGGATTCGAACCGACGACCTACGCTTTACAAGAGCGTTCTGGTTGGGAATCGAGCCTGATAAGCAGCGGATCGGAGCGGCTCCCAATCCGCCCTCCAACAGCGATAGATCACCGCTTGGAGGGTCGTTTCGCCAGCTCAGAGGCTCCTCGGCAGGTCTCTCCGGAGCCTGCTCTGCCGCAGGTCCTTCCTCGGTTTTCCTCATCTTTCCCCGCCTGTCCCCGGCCTTCTGTCCACGTTCTGTCCACGGACCGTCCCCGAACACCCCTTCTTCTGGGAAGCGGGCTGACGCCGGAGGACGAACGAGAGTTTCCGCAGGTCAGCCTTGCCCTGCCATCTGCTGGTCCAACGCTTCGCATTCGCGCTCGCCGCGCATAACCACACCCTCACGCTGACATCACTCGGCACGGGACGGAGTGGCCATCGGCTCCCTCCTGGGCGTCCCCCGCGGTCCCAGGCCCTTCTGGTTCTGGGTCCGAGACGACGAGGGTCAGCTTCGGAGCGGTTCCCTCCTCCGTCGCGTTGGCTCGCGGTACGAGGGTGACCGGTGCGTTCGCCGCTGCTTGATCGAACTGCGGCATGAGCGAGGTGTAGGTGTCGGCGGTGAGGGAGTAGTTGCTGTGGCCGAGGAGAGCTTGGATGGCCTTCATGGACAGGCCGGCCGCGAGGCTCAGCGATGCGGCGCAGTGGCGGAGGTCGTGGAGGCGGATCGGGGGGAGGTCCAGCCTTTGGACTAGGCGGTCGAAGGCTTGTGAGACGTTGTCCGGGTTGTGGGGGCTTCCGTCCTCGGTGGTGAACACGCGGCCTGAGTTGACGTAGGGACCGTACTTCTCGGGTTCGGCCAGATGTTTTGCTTCCCAGGCTTCGCGCTCGGCTTTCTGTGCCTGGCGCACAGCTCGGAGGAGTGCGCGGCTCACGTCGTCCAAGGTGACGGTGCGGCGTCCGCTGCGGCTCTTGGGGGTGTCTTCCCAGACTTCGCTGTAGGTGCGGCCCTTGACCAGTTGCTCGACGACCTTGAACGTTCCGGCTTCCAGGTCCGTTTCCGTCCAGGGGAGGCCGACGGTTTCGCCGCGTCGTGTCGCCCTGAAGGCCGCGAGGTGCCACATGGGGTACATGCGGTGACCGGTTGCGCCGTCGAGGAACTGCCCGGTCTGTTGCGGTGTCCAGACCATGACGGGGCCTGGGATTTCTCCCGTTTCGCGCCAGCGTGCGACACGTTCGTCCGTCCAGACGAGGGGTTCTGGGCGCTCGTACTTGGGGAGTACGACGCCTTTGGTGAAGTTCTCCGTGATCAGCTTTTCGGCGACTGCGGCGTCGAGGGCGGCGGAGAGGGTGTCTTTGAACTTCTTCTGTGTGCCCGGGCCGGTTTCTCGGCGTGGCTTTTGGCGTGCCGCGCGTAGGGTCGCTTTGGCTTCGGTCCACCGCTGCCGCAGGTGGGGCGGGCGAGGTTTGGGGGCGGCCTTCCAGGCTCGGTACGCATCGTCGCACTCGGCTTCGGCCTGCTGCGCTGCGAGCCGGTTGGCTGCCTTGGACTCGTTGAGGACCCAGATCTCTTCGAACATCTCCTGGATGTGGCGCTTACGCAGTTGGCGCAGGGGGAGGTGGCCGAGGGCGGGGATGAATATTCGCTCGACGTAGTCTTCGTAGTCCTTGCGGGTGCTGCGCTTGAGGTCGACGCGCTGGCGCAGCCAGCGGCGCAGGTATTGCGCGACCGTCTCCTTGGAGTCGATGTCGACGCCGCCCTGGGCTTCGTCCCAGAGCTTCTGTGCCGCTTCCTTCGCGTCGGCCTGGGTTCGGAAGCCGCTCTTGCGGGGCCGGCGTCGTTCGCCGCGTGGGCCGTCGGGGAGGTTGAGGTAGTAGGCCCAGGAGCCGTGGTCTCGTTTCTTCAGGTCCGGGCAGGCCGAGCCGATCTCGCGGCGCTTGGGTTTGCCGTCGGGCCTGAGCACCGGTCGGCCGGCGTCGTCGAGTACCGGCTCCGTGCACGAGCATCGCTTGTAGGTGGTTCCGTCGAACACGCAGGCTCCTGTTTGAGCTGGGGTTTCTTTGCGTGTCCTGATCTTTCTGTAGCGGAGTTCGGGCTTCCTTGGGTCTCGTATGCTTCCGGTCAGGTGGCGCGGGGAAGAAGGATTTGACCACCTATGACCACATCTGCGATCGGCCCTGTTGCGCCTGCCTCTGGCCTTGGAGACATGTCCATGGAGGAGGTGCTGGCGCTTCCGCTTGCGATCAGCGTGGCGACGGCTGCGCGCGCTTTCAAGATCGGACCGGACAAGGCGTACCGGCTGATCGAGGAGGGCCGGTTCCCGGCGAAGCTGATTCCGCTGGGCGATACGACGAAGGTGGCGACGGCGTCCGTCTGGGAGGCGCTCGGCCTTCGTTAGGCGATCTTTTGCTGCGGCCTGTTTCTCCGAGGGCCGCCCGCTCTCCGCCCCCAGTGGACCTGCACACGGTGGTTTGCCCGGCCATTTTTTAGCCTCAGGCAACCAAGCTGGCCAGGGTGAGCGAGGTCACTTTTCGATGTCGCGTTCGAAACCTGTTCCTGACCTGCATAAATACCCGACAGCCCCAAAGGAGTGGAGAGACCTCCTATGCCACCCAAGTACATTGGCCTATTACGGAGCTAAGGGGCCGCTATGGGCAAGGCGGTCGCACTCCCGATGGATGGAGATTCATGGCACGGCTATCGGGCTACGTGCGTCCTGGAGAGCTGCACCAGCAGGAGGCCCAGGGCTTGCGTGAGGGCGCTTCACGGCTGTTCTTGGACGAGCCCGTAGGCACGGTCGTGCGCCAGCTCACTGACAAGGGCTACACCAACGCGCGCGGAAATCCTTGGACCGCGGAGGCTTTCGTGCGGGCCATCCTGAACCCGCTCATGGCGGGCCTCGATAAGAACGGCGAGCCCATTGAGGACTTCGGGGAAACGGTCCTCACGCCGGACGAGCACCGAAGGCTGAACGCGCTGTTCGCTAAGCGTCGCGGCGAGCAGGCTCCCCCTCGTGAACCGTTCGACTACCTGCTCACCGGCGGTCTGTCCGAGTGCGGGCGGTGTGCCTACCCCATGCAGGGGGCACGGGTGAACGGGGACGCTGACCCCGGATACCGGTGCCCTCCCCCTAAGGAGGGTCGTCCTTCGTGTGGTGGCGTCCGCATGAACGCCAACCGCCTGGAGGACGCCGTAGCCGAACAGGTCCTTGCTGATGTTCTGCGACCTGGCACTCATGAGCGGCTGCTTCAAGTCCAGGAGGACGTCAAGGCCGAGATGCGGCGTCTGCGTGAGCACGTCGAAGGGGCTGAGGAGCGGTTCAAGGAACTGGGTGGCCTGTACGGGCGCGGCCTGTTGGTGCGCTCGGCGTTCCTGGCCGCACAGAAGGCCACCAAGGAGGACCTGCGGCAGGCTCGGACCCGTCTTCGGTTCCTGGAGCAGATCGCGGACGTTCCGATCTCCGACGTCACCAATTTCGTCGCGTGGTGGAAGACCGCCCCGCGGGCTTCTCAGCGGGCCCTCATCGCCTTTGAGGTTTCCAAGGTTCGCGTCATGCCGTCAGGGGGCGGGCGGCACCCCGACCCACATGAGCGGATCGTTATCGACTGGCGCACACCCGCCACCTGATCTTCATTTCGTGCGCCCCGTCTGCCGGGGCGCACCGTTATGTCTGCACATCGTCTTGTCCAGCAAGTTGGAGCCTGCCTTGTCGTCCCCTTCCCTCGTTCCGCTGTCGTCCACCACGTGGGCGTGGATGCACAACAGCACCGCCTGGGGCTACAGCAACTGCGGACTTGTCGCCTCCGACAAACAAGCTCTGCTGGTGGACACCCAGTTCACGTTGACCGGCACGCGACTGCTGCTGGGAGCGGTCGAGGCGGCGGTGCCCGAAGCGGAGATCACCACTGTGGTGAACTCGCACCAGAACGGGGACCACACGTGGGGCAACCAGCTCCTTCCGGACGCCGAGATCATCACGTCGGCTGCGTCGGCCGGGCATGTGTGCAAGGAGATCAGCCCGGAGCAGATGATGCTGCTCGGCCGATCGGCTCCGACGTCTGCGGTCACCGCGTACGCCGCTGAGCACATCGGCGTGTTCGACTTCAGCGGGATCACCGTGACCGGCGCGACGCGTTCGTTCACCGGCACACTGGAGCTGGAAGTTGGCCGGGCGGCGGTGGAACTCATCGATCTCGGCCCCGCGCACAGCGAGGGTGACGTGGCCGTGCACGTCCCCACAGATCAGGTGGTCTTCACCGGCGATGTGTTGTTCATCGGAGCCCACATGATTGTGTGGTCCGATTCCCTCAGCGCGTGCATCGCGGCCTGCGACCGGCTACTGAGTACGGGGGCCACCACGTTCGTTCCGGGTCACGGTGAAATAACCGACCGGGCAGGTGTGGTCGCCTTTCGAGACCGCCTCACCCGTGTCCACGAAGATGCCACTTCCTGTGCTGCGCGTGGCGTCGAGTTGACCGACGCGGCCCGCCTAATCAAGGGGGCCCACGCCGGCGATCTCGCGCACCCTGAGCGGCTTTTCACTGCTGTTGCCGCTGCGTATAAGGAAGCGGGCGTAGAAGGCGGCCCTTCCACGACTATGGGGCTCGTCGAGGGAATGGCTCAGCTCGCGAGGGAGTAGTCCGGCGGCACGATGAACATCATGCGCTGGCTACGGTCGCTGAGCGGGGCGAAGCAGCGGAAGATGACCTCGAATTCCTCTTCACCGCGGTTCGGCAGGTACATCCAACGCCGGTGGCCGTCTGGGTGCGTGACGCTCGTAAGGTCGTCGGTAAGAAGTCGTGCTGCGACCTTGTCGCGCTTTTTGATGTCGGCTACGACTTCGGCAAGCCTGCGGTTCTCCGGCTGGGACTCGTGCACGAGGCGCAGTTGGGACGCCATGGGCTTGGCCCACGACTCCTCCCAGTCGATCAGCTGAAGCCGGGCTTCAGGGTAGGTCAGGCACCAGGTCATGATGTTGATGCCGTACTTGATCCACGGCCAATTCCGGACGCACAGGTCGTTGTACAGGAGCATGTCCCACGAGGCGTCAGATATGTACGCGGGCCATGGCTGCCCCTGAATCACTGCGGCCGTCGAGGGGTCGATAACTGCAGCTGGGCGGTAGAGGGGTGGCGGCTCTTGCCCCTTCCCGTACACGAACAGGGTGTACCGCTTGGCCTCGTTGAGGTCGAGAGCGCGCACGATGCGCTCCAGCCATTCCGTTTTCGGGTTGTTGATGCTGCCGGCCTCCAGACGCCGGTACCAGCTCTCCGTCACACCAGTGAGCACCGCCATTTCGGCCTGTGTGAGGCCGGGTTTACCTCGCGGCCCGAACCTGGCGGTGAAGCCGGGGACCAGGTTCGGGTCCATCTTGGCGCGCCACTCCCGGAGAAAATCGCCTACGCGGTGCCTATTGGACATCAGGGCGTTACCCCTCCTTGAGGGTAAAAGTATCGGAAAGACGCCGAAGACCTTAACGCCCCTTTGACGCCCCTTCGCAAGTGCCTCCATGATCATCTTTTCGCCATCGAGCCACCCAAAGCTGGACATTGACCGCTTTCCGCCCTCTTCAACAGTTTGTCAATCACCGCTACACTTCGTACCGGTCACCCTGCGTAGTCGAGAACGATCAAAAGCGAGCGTTCTTTTTGTGCGAAGGTTGCTGCACCGCAGGGGCCACCCGGTCACGGATACCGGCCTCTCGGGCTCTCTGCCACGGCAAACGGCAGAGCTGAGCACCAGAGCACCAACTGAGAGGTACCCATGAGCCGCAGCGTCTTCATCACCGGTGGTAACCGAGGCATCGGGCTGGCGATCGCAGAGGCCATGGTCGCCAACGGTGACAGAGTCGCCGTCACCTACCGCTCAGGCGAGCCGCCCGCCGGCGTGCTGGGGGTGAAATGCGACATCACCGATCCTGAGCAGGTCGAGGCTGCGTTCCAGCAGATCGAGGAAGCGCACGGGCCCGTCGAGGTCCTGGTGGCGAACGCGGGGATCACTCGCGACACCCTGCTGATGCGCATGTCCGAAGAGGACTTCGGCGACGTGATCGGCACGAACCTCACGGCGGCGTACCGGCTGGCCAAGCGTGCCACCCGCGGAATGCTGCGGGCCCGCAAGGGCCGCATGATCTTCGTCGGCTCGACCGTCGGCCTGCGCGGCGAGGCGGGACAGGCGAACTATGCGGCAGCCAAGGCAGGGCTGGTTGGCTTCTCGCGCTCCATCGCCCGCGAGCTTGGCTCTCGGGGCATCACGGCCAACGTCGTCACCCCTGGACTGACCGAGACCGACATGACCGCCTCGCTCCCCCAGGACCTCAAGGACAGCATGGTCAAGCAGATCCCCGCGGGCCGGGCTGCCCAGCCGAAGGAGATCGCGGCGGCAGTGCGTTTCCTGGCCAGCGATGAGGCGTCGTACATCACCGGTGCTGTCATTCCAGTCGACGGCGGCGCCGGCATGGGGCACTGACCGGGGGCTCGGCCACACCGGCGGAGAAGCATCTTGCGGCTGCCCGGCACCGCGCTCGGGCCGGGCGGCCGCCACGGGGGCAGGGCGCGTCAAAAGGAGGGGCAGGCGGTACACAGCCTGACTTGGCGAGGAGTGACGTGATTGATGTACAGCGCATTCTGGCGCTGTCGAAGCAGCCTCGGGGCGGGCGACCGGGCACTGAGGAGCGGGACCTTGCGGCGACCGGCCGCGTGCTGAGCTACCTGCACAGCGAGTCGGACCGGCTGGCGATGCCGATCCGCTGGAGCGCGGCTCGGTGTGTCACAGCGAGCTCGTGCCAATCGTCCAGTGAAGGAGATGACACGGGGGCGGCAGCAGTGTGCGCTCGGTGTCCGATCGCCCGCGACTGTTCTACCGCCCTGCTGGCAGGTGCGCCTGTTGAGGTCCGGCGGTGGCGTGAGCGCGTGGACGGGGGTCAGGCGGTCACGCCCTGAAGGGGAGCAGGGGGGGGAGCCCGTGGGGCGCCGGGAAACCGGCGTCCCACGGGCATTTTGCTCTTCCTGCTCGGCCCGTGCGGTGGGTCGGTGACGTACGCCAGGTCACACCTGGCTGGGTCACCGCGAGTGGACACCCCCATAAACCATAGTAGAATTTAGTTAATGGTTGAGGGAAGAACTCACCACCTACCTCCTGGAGCAACCAGTGCAGCGCGTCCTGAACATGAGCCAGGTCCACCGCAACCCCCGCCAGCCCCGCGAGTACTTCGACGAGGCGGCCCTTCAGGAACTCGCCTCCTCCATCGACGAATACGGCCTCATGCAGGCCATCGAGGTCCAGCCCGACAACGAGCGCGGCGGATACGAGATCGTCGCCGGCGAGCGCCGGTGGCGCGCCCATCAGCTGCTCAAGCGCACCAAGATCCGCGTCACCATCACCAGCGAGAAGAGTGAACTCCGCCGCTTCAAGCGGTCGGTCAGCGAGAACGTGAACCGCGAGGACATGACGCCCCTGGAGGAGGCGCGCGCCTTCCAGCGCATCCTGGACGAGGAGGAAGGCGCGACCGTGGAGTCCGTAGCCGCCGACTTCAGCAAGACCACGGCGTACGTCAAGCTCCGGCTGGCCCTGCTGGACCTGCGCGAGGATGTCGCCAAGCTCGTGGAGGCCAAGACCATCGGCACTCAGGCGGCAGTGCAGATCGCGGCACTCAGTCACGCCAACCAGGCTTCCCTACTCGCCAAGTTCAGCCGTGGCGAACTCGCCTCGGACAACGAGATCGTGCACTTCGCCTACGCCATGCGCCAGCAGCAGGAACAGGCCGTACTGATGATCACAGAAGAGCTGACAAAGGAGCAGCGCACGGAGCGCGCGGCAGCGCAGAAGAAGACCCGCACGACGCTCGACAAGATCGAGCAGGTACGCGCGATGCTGGACGAGATCGGAGCCAGCGACCCGCTGAAGCTCGCGCAGGCCCTGGAGGGAGGCGTCGGGGCGCGCCTGGAGCAGCTGGATCGCGTAGCGGAGTCTCTGACGAAGGCGCGCTTCCAGCTCAAGCAGGCCAAGGCACACTCCGAGGCCAAAGAGCTGGTCCAGGTCAACCCGGAAGCCGTGGCGGACACGGAGCCGGAGCCGGTGGCGGCCTGACGCCAGAGGGCGGGGCCGCGAGCCCCGCCCCTCACCTCAGCAACCGTCCCCAGCCAGATGGAGCCCCCTATGTCCGCTCGCACCGAGCGACCACAGTGGCAGACGATGACCAAGTCCGACTTCGATGCCCGCCTTCCCAGCACATGGACACTCGACATACCCACCGGGCCGGTGCGTATCGCAGCCATCCCCGATGCGTCCGGCACCCCCGCTCTGTTCGGAGAGGCGGCGCCCCCTGTACAGGCCAGCCCCACCCGCCCCTGTAGGCAGAGAGACGTTCAGGGGCAGGAGCCTCTTTTCTGAGTGGGGTGACCTCTTCCGTGCCGCCCGCCGCGATTGCCCTGTTCACCACGTCCGTTTCCGGCCGGCGGAAGAGCGCACCGGACACACCCCTAAACACAAAGGAACCCTATGCTCGCCACGTTCACCACGGTCGACTGCTACAGCACCCTCGGAATCAGCCCCGGCGAATGTGACGAGTGCGAGGGCCGCACCGTCGTCACCTTCCTCCGCGGCCCCCACGAGGAAGTCCGCGAGTGCGAGCAGTGCCGCGGCACCGGGTGGTGGCACCCTTGCCCCCACTGCCCCGACGGAACCAATCCCGCCACTGCGGACACATGCGAGACCTGCAACGGCTACGGCTCGCTTCACTAACCAGAAATAGGCCGCTACTTTAGAACGGAGACAGTCGTGCGAACTGGCGACATGCTCGCTCACCACGCCCTCACCACCGGGCAGCACACCAGTGCCACCACCGGCCCCGACGGAGTCCTGCACATGAGCTTCACGCTGACAGACGGCACGATCCAGCACTTCACCCGCAACCGGCCAGGCGGCCCGGAAGACTGGCGGGCCGGCCTTCAAGAGAGCCAGCACGGCGACTGCGCGTTCGACGAACCCGTCTCCACCGCATGGGGGCGCGGCCTGGAACTGATCGCCTCGCGCCACACAGGGAGCACCAAGTGAACGACGTCCGCGCGGACTTCCGGCCGCATACAGGCGTAACCCCCATCCGCTGGCAACGGGACCAGCCGCGACCTTTCGAGTACGTGAACGGATACGCCGAGGATCCCCTCACTGGCGAAACGCTGGTGATGGTGCGCTGGCCCGGCGCGCTGACAGACACCCCCTGCCGCGCTGCCGAGCTCGCCGTTCTCGACTGACTCAGACCGAGAAATAGGCCGCCGCCTTTCGCCATGTTAGATTCGTGACCGTTGTCAGGCCCGAGGCACGGCCCGCACAACAACCCCGACCTCCGGACGGGCAGCGACCCCCCGCGCCCAGCCCGCCCGGAAGGCCCGTCCGATACGGGCCACCCCTCCGGCCGGGGCCCGCTCCTCCGACAGCGGGCCCCGGCCCACCCACGGAGAACCAGATGCCTGCCGAGACCACCACCTACGACTCAGAGCTGTACGAGGCACTGATCGCCGAGCGATACGGCCGCCCCATGAGCGAGATCCTCCAAGAACACCACCGGGCGCCCCTGCCCGAACTCCTCAAAGAACGCCACCGCCGCCCCACGCGGGCGGTAGCGATCCGTCCGCAGCACACCCCGGCGCCGGACCCGGACGCAGCCCGGCACCGAGCCGACCTCGAAGCGGCCATCGCCCCTCGACGGGGGAAAGCGGCGTGAGCGTCACCGAAGAACAGTTCCGCCGGCACGTACGCCAACTCGCCGCCGCACGCGGCTGGACGCTGGCCTACCACACCCACAACAGTCGCCGCTCCGACGCTGGCTGGCCCGACGAGGTGTACGGCCATCCCCAGACCAAACGCACGCTGTTCGCCGAGCTGAAGTCGGACACCGGCCGCATCCGACCCGCCCAACGCGAATGGCTCACCCACCTCGCAGCCTGCGGCCTCGAAACCGCGCTGTGGCGCCCCAAAGACCTCAGCCTCATCGTCGCCACTCTCGCCCCCACCGGGCCCCGAGCCCAACTACCCGAATCATGGACAAGGACTACGCCGTGACGGCCACCGACAGCACCACACCGCCCCCCGGCCCCTGGTGCAACAGTTGTGACAGCTACTTCAACCTGATCACCAACACCTGCCGCTGCAACAACCGCTGACCCCCAAGGCGCGCTCCATGGCTGACACCACCTGCCCCACCCCCGGCCAGCAGGCCCCGCCCCAGCTCGACGCGGCTCTGGCTGAGATCGCCAAGCTCGCCAACGAGTTGTGCGAGCACCTAGCGGACGGCCAATGGCGCGCAGCCGATCGCATCCGGCATCTCGCCGAGACCGTCGCCACACCTACCGACCACCCAGGGAAACGCAAGTCCTGATGCACGTACGGTTCGATACCCCACCCATCCCCCACCGCAGCCAGGAGACCCACGAGACCGCGCAGGCCCTGCGAGGCCGCCCCGGTGACTGGGCCCACATCGACACCCACGACACCATGAACCGGGCCTCCAACCAGGCTCACCGGGTGCGTACGGGCAAGCTCTCTGCCTTCCGGCCCGCAGGCGTCTTCGAAGCCAAGGCGCACGGCACCAAAGGTGGAGAGGCTGAGGTCTGGGCCCGGTACGTCGGCGCGCACTCCGGCGGCTGAACACGGTTGCCCCATACACCTGTCTGGGCTGTAGGCTCGACAGCGAAACCCCGCGGCATCCCCCGTCCGCGGGGTTTCGTCTTGCCCGGACGGCCGATGCATCAGGAGCCAGGTGGCTACGTCCCCAAAGCGGTAACGGGCCACGAACTCAGCCCTCGGCACCGCCCCACTCTTCCGGCCCGCCGCCCCTCCACTCCACCAGCCGCGGGTCGTCCAGCGGGATCGCGTCGGCGTCCTCCGCTACCCCTGCACGCCGCAAGAACTCCTGGACGTCCCGCCTGTCGTGCGCCAGTCCAGCGATCTCTCCGCGTACGGTGACGCGTCGGCCGCCAGTCGGCGACAACGGATGCACGATGACAGGGGGGACGGCCATAACCTCATCGTGCGGGCGCGCCGTTCACGGTGCACGTAGCAGGGGGCCGGACGGGTTCAGGGCGCAGGTGGATGGTGGTGGCTTCCCGGACCTGGCGAGCGAGTGTTTGCAATGCTGTGGTGAACGCGGCTGAGGTCGCCCCTTGGTGGGCGGTCAGGGTCAAGGTACGGCGGGTTGAGCAGCGTACGCCGGAAGTTATTTGACTGCCCGGGTAGTGGCCGGTCAGCTGGAGAAGCCAACCGGCGCTGGTGCGAAGGGTGCCGAAGTCGTCGCGGTAAACCAGTCCGCCGGCTGTCCGGACGAGGTGGGCCTGGGCGCGGGTGAGGGGCGGGTTGAGGAAGACCGAGCCCGCCTGTCGTGCGTCCGGTCCGGTGTCGGGCAGGGTCAGGCCGCGTCGGCAGCGGTCGGCGAGAACGCCTGCGGCGGCTTCCCCCAGGGGCGGGCGCGCGCCGGGGCGGGTGCCGAGGGCGTCGGCGAGGTGGGGGTTGGTGACCGGTGCCGCGCTCTGAGCGCGGGTCAGGTGCAGCGCGAGCTGGAGGATGGTCCAGCGGCCGGCCTGGTTTTGAAGGTGCTGGTGCGGTAGCCGAATGCACAGTGATCGGGTTGGAGTTCGGTGATCGTGCGCTGCTGCCAGTCGTAGACCGTGAGGTGGGCGAGGCCGTCGGAGATCTGCTGGCCGTAGGCGCCGGTGTTCTGCACCGGGGCGGCGCCGATGGTGCCGGGAATGCCGCCAAGGTACTCGATGCCGGACAGGCCCTCGTGGACGCAGTGCGCGACGAGCCCGGCCAGCGGCTCTCCTGCTTGCACGGTGACTTCCACGATGTTGTTCCCGTGCCGACGGAAGGTGGTGCCGCGAGTCGCCATGCGCACCGCGGTGCCGGGGTGTCCGGCGTCGTCGGCGAGGGTGTTGCTGCCGCCGCCGAGGATGAACGGCGGGGTGTGAAGGCCGAGTGCAAGGTCGGTCCAGTGGGCGGGGTCGGTGTGGGTGACCAGCCGGTCGGCGGGGCCGCCCAGGCGCAGGGTGGTGTGGTCGGCCAGCAGATCACCCATCGGGGCCCTCCCGGGAGTCAGATGGCGGAGATCGTTTTGAGGGCGAGGGAACGCAGGGGTGCGATGCGGGTGCGGGCGGCGCCGTGGTAGACGGCGTTGGTGCAGATGACCAGGTAGCGGCCGGTGTCAGGGGCAAGGTAGAGGCTGGTCCCGGTGAAGCCGTGGTGGTAGGCGATGCGGCCACCGTCGGCCAGCACCCAGGACAGGCCGCGGTCGAGGCCCGGCTCGATCGGGGCGTGCGGGACCAGGCTGGCCCGCAGCCAGCCGCCCAGCGCGCCGCCGTCCTGGTAGGCGGTGATCAGGGCTTGCGCGTAGGCGGCGAGGTCGCCGGGGGTGGAGAAGACGCCTGCGTGCCCGGCGATGCCGCCCATCAGGGCGGCGTTGTCGTCGTGGGCGGCGCCCCAGATTCGCGGGGCGCCGGGCAGGCGCTGTTCGGTCGGGGCGACGGTCCGGGACCGGGTGACGGGGCCGTAGCAGGTGCGGTGCATGCCCAGGCCGGTCCACAATTCGCGGCCGAGCATGTCCAGGGGTGCCTGGTGGAGGTGGGCCAGGGCCAGGCCGAGCAGGATGTAGCCGCGGTTGATGTACCGGTGCGGTCCGGAGTCGGTCTCCAGTGGTTCGCGCAGCAGGAGTTCGTGCAGCGGGGCGTTGGTGCCGCGGTAGTGGTCCAGGCGGGTGGAGGCGCGCAGCAGGCGGAGCGGGTCCGGCCGGGGTGGCCGGCAGGCGTCAGGGGCAGGACGGCGAGGGGGCCGGTGGCTGGGCAGGGGGTGGTGGGGTCGGCGGGCGGCCCGGCATAGAGAGATCGGCCTGTGCCGGGCCGCCCGCCAGGCCAAGAGTTGCCGGGTCAGACGGACTCCGCTCCCGCCGTCTGACCCGAGGGAGCGTCCCCACGCTCCGTGCTCTTGGCCGGCTCGGTGGGGCCTCCGCGCAGTGGGGTTTCCTTGAGGAACCAGGCCGCGATGAAGCCGAGAACGCTGATCGCCGCTCCCCAGACGAAGACCAGGTGGGTGCCGCTGGAGACCGCGTGGAGGTAGGCGTCCTTGACCATGGGCGGCAGCTTGGCCAGGCTCTTGGGGTCGAGCTGGGCGCCGGCCATCGCGGCACCGCTGCCACCGGCCCGCTCCTGCATCACGTCCTGGACCTTGTTCGTGAAGAGCGCGCCGAAGACGGCGACGCCGACGGATCCGCCGACGGTGCGAAAGAGGGTGGAGGACGAGGAGCCGACGCCGATGTCCTTTGTCTCGACGCTGTTCTGCGCGATCAGCATGGACGTCTGCATCAGACAGCCCAGGCCGGCACCGAGCACCGCCATGTAGGCACCCGAAGCGAAACGCGTGGTGCCGGTGTCCATCAGGGACAGCAGCCCCATCCCGGCGGTCATCAGCATGGCGCCGCCGACCACGAGAACCTTGTACTTGCCCGTTCGGGTCGTGTAGCGGCCCGCGATCAGCGAGACGGCCATCATGGAGCCCAGCAGGGGCAGGAGCAGCAGTCCGGAGTTGGTGGCCGAGGCACCCTGGACGGCCTGCTGGTACAGCGGCAGGAAGGTCATCGCCCCGAACATGGCGAAGCCGACGAGGAAACCGACGACAGTGATGAGCGAGAAGTTGCGGTTGCGGAAGATGTGCAGCGGCAGCACCGGCTCGCCGGCCTTCCGCTCGACGAGGATGAAGGCCGCGATGGCGAGGAGGGTCAGCACGCCGAGCCCGATGATCTGCGCTGACGCCCAGGGGTACTCGGTCCCGCCCCAGGTGGTCATCAGGACCAACGAGGTGATGCCGACGGTCAGCAGCGCGGCACCTACGTAGTCGACGCGGGACTGCGAGCGTTTCTTCGGCAGGTGCAGGACGGCGGTGATCGCGATCAGCGCGATCGCGCCGAGCGGCAGGTTGATGTAGAAGCTCCAGCGCCAGCCCATGTGGTCGGTGATCGCGCCGCCGACCAGGGGCCCGCCGATCATCGCGACGGCCATGACGCCGGCCATCATGCCCTGGTACTTTCCGCGCTCCCGCGGCGGGACGAGATCGCCGATGATGGCCATGACGCCGACCATCAGACCACCCGCGCCCAGGCCCTGGACCGCGCGGAAGCCGATGAGCTGGCCCATGTCCTGGGCCATGCCGGACAGCCCGGAGCCGATCAGGAAGATCACGATGGAGGTGAGAAAGACGCCTTTGCGCCCGTACATGTCGCCGAGCTTGCCCCAGATCGGGGTCGAGGCCGCGGTGGCCAGGGTGTAGGAGGTCACCACCCAGGACAGGTGGCTCATGCCGCCCAGTTCGCTGACGATCGTGGGCATCGCGGTGCCGACGATCATGTTGTCGAGCATGGCGAGCAGCATCGCGATCATGAGTGCGAACAGCACCGTGCGTACGCTGGCGGGCTTCTTGCCGACCTCATTCGCGGCCTGCTCCGGTATGGCTGCCGGGGCCGCTTCGGTGGGCGGCATTCCCATTTTTGAATCTCCTACTGGCTTGATGCCCGGCACGCGCCTGTCTGCGAAGCCGGGTACGGATGTGCGGGGTCGGTCGCTGGACTCGTCCATGTGTGCGCCGACAGAGGGATCACGGGCGGCGGCGTCGCGTGACTGGTCGGCCACTGGGGCCCCTGGCCGGGTGCGGCCCTGGCGGTTCGGCGGCCGCCGGACGGGCGCATCAGCACGCTCCGGAGTCACCTGGCTGCCCATTGTGTGAGGGCTCGGTGGCGAGTGCCGTACGTCAGGAGCCCCAGAACGTCTGGATCTGCGGCCCTGCGTGTGCTGCCTGCCGCAGGCCGATTTCGGTGGCCTGGGTGACCAATTGGGGGCCCACCGTCTTCGGCGGCGCCATGCCGTCGCCGAAGACGGGCTCGACGGCCATGACATCGCGGCTCTCGCGCAATTGGTCCAGTTCGCTGCTGACGATGTCAGCCACGGCGGAGAAGCGAGGCCCGTTTCCGTTCTCCTGGTCGCTGAGGGCGAAGCACGATATCGCGAGGACGATGTCGGTGGCTGGTGCTGCTGCCGCGTTGAGGTGGCTGAGGATGCCGCCGTCCATGTAGCGGCGCCCGGCGATCGTGACCGGCGGGAAGACGGCCGGTATGGAGCAGCTGGCGGCCACCGCGCTCTGGAGCGGGACGCCGGAGTCGGCCCCCCAGACGACCAGTTCGCCGCTGTCGGTGTCGATCGCGGTGCACTGGAATGCGGCGGGCCAGTCGGTGTCGGCGAGGACGCTGAAGAGATCGAGGTAGGCGTCCTCCTTCAGGGTGCCGGCCGTCTGCGCGGTGCGGCCGATCGCGGTGAGCACCCTGCGCGGGTCGCAGTCGCGCCCGGCTTGCTCCATCGCGGTCAGCAGTGCCCCGGAACTGGCGGCCAGAGCGTCGGGGCCGATGTGGTGCTCCGTCGCCGACAGGAGGGCGGGGACGTCGGCGAGGTCGCCGCAGCCGGCGAGGTGGGCTCCGACAACGGAGCCCGCGGATGTTCCGAGGATGACGTCGGCCTCCTCCAGGCCGACGCCGGCCTCACGCAGGCCGGACAGCAGACCGGTCTGCCAGCCGACACCGACGGGCCCGCCGCCTCCGAGGACCAGCGCGCGCGTGGTGGCATTGCTCTGAGTGGGCACAGGAGCCGCCCTTCATAGGTAGTTGGTTCTTCGACAAAGAGGCCCGTCGGGCTCGCGGCGGGTGTGGCGGACCTGGCGCCGACGGCTGTCGGCGGCTGCGCAGTCGCCGGAGACAGGAGACCTCCGGGTCCGCGGCACGGGGCTGACTGCGATCGGCTCGGTCAGCACACTGGATGCACTCACTGCACTCTCGGTTTCCACGGTAACCTACATAGTGCAGCGAGTGCAACGAGATGCCTTGAGTGCGGCACTCCCTGCGCAGGCTCATGGATGACTGAACGCTGTACGGAAAGCGAGGGCAGGGCAGTGGGCGAGCAGCAAGATCAGAAGCCGGGCCAACGTGAGTGGCGGAAACGGGCGACGAGAGCGCGCCTGCGGGATGCCGCCAGCACACTGGCGCGGTCGCAGCAGCCCGCCCAGATCAGCGTCGATGCGATCTGCGCCGAGGCGGGTGTATCCCGGCGCACCTTCTTCAACCACTTCGCGACGAAGGACGAGGTCTTCCTGGCCTGGGACGAAGCGGACGACGCGCGCATCGTCGAAATGATCGCGGCCAGGCCGCCATCCGAGAGCGCCGTATGCGCCGCGCTCCGGGCCCTGGCACCAGCCGTCTTCGACGTGGCCGAGAGCGGCTTCGCCGACATCGTTCACGACATCACCGGCCGCAACCCGATCCTGCACACGCAGGCGACCCAGATGTACACCAGGTTCGTCCACGCAGTCGCCCTGGGCATCGCGCAGCGCCGTCACCTGCCCGAGGACTCCTACACCGTGCAACTGGGCGCGGTCACCGTGACCGCTGCACTCAGACTGATGACACACGCCGACGCCGACGAGACGGAGCGTGAACGGCACCTGGAGGAAGCCTGCCGCACCCTGGACCTGGGCTTCCTCGCCGCAGAACAAAACAGGCGTTGACCATCAACCTGCCCTTGCTCAACAGCAGCGAGGTGGCACCGGTGTTCGCACGCAAGCGCATCCCCTCAAGTGAGCTGCCGGGCCACCGACCTGCGCGGGGCGTTCCGTCCCGCTCCCGGAAGAGGCGCTGCCTCGGACGCGCGACCACCAGGCCCCCTTCGAACCGAAGGCTACCGGCGGGGTACTTGTCACTCGGCCGACTGCTCGTTAACGGCACCCCCTGTAATGACCCAACCCCTCAACGTTCATTCCTGGAGCAATACCGGAGGGCCTGCCCTCACCGGTTCAAGATCATCCTGTGGCGGCTTTTGAGCTCACCTTGGCTGGACCCCCTGAGGCCCGTGAGTTCGCGAAAACTGAGGGGTTCTCAGGGGGAACCCGAGGGTTGAGGGGCCTGCTGTCAGGGGTTGGACCCGCAGGTTCGTGGTGAAGTCGCGGGGTCGGATTCCAGGTCTTGCTCCAGGAGAGCGCGGGCGGAGTTCGCGTACCGGATCGCGGTCTTCTCGTCCAGACCGAAGACCTCGGCGAGGTGGAGGGCGTCAGGGCCGTGGGAGAGGGCTTCTTCGAGCTGTCGGTCGACCCGGAGCTGTTCCAGGGTGGCGGCCTGGCCGCGAAGCGGTGCGGTCAAGGAGACGGCGCTGACCGGGCCGGTGCCCAAGGCGGTGAACTTGTTGATCAGCAGGTGCAGGTTGGCGGTGTCGGGCCAGCGGCGGCGCCGGTGGTCCAGCCACTCGCGGGCGACGTGCAGCGTCAGCTCGTCGAGGGGCCGGACTCGGCCGTCGATCACGAGCTTGCGGTTGCCGATATCGAGGTCGTCGAGTTGGAGGCGCCGGATCGCACCGGATCGTGCGGCGTGCACGGCGGCGAGTACGAGGGCCAGGCGGTCCGCCGGCTTGGTGACTGCCGTGACCGAGTTGTTGACGTACTCGGGCTCCAGGGGTTGAAGGATGCCGTATTCGTGCTGTCCGACGCGGATTCGGCTGGTCGGATTCTTGAAGATGGTGCCGTTCTTCTTCGCCCGGCCGAACAGCGACCGCAGCACGATGAGGGTGTGCCGTCGCTGGCTGCCGTGGAGGGCATCGAGCTGGGTGACGATGTCGCCGCGGGCCAGCTCGCGCAGGTGGTCGTGCTGGGCTGACCATTCCAGCAGGACGGGGCGGATCCGGTTCAGGTAGTTCCAGACCGTGGACTCGTCGCGGGGCTGGGACCTGGGGCCGCCATCGTGCAGGAGGCGGGCCCAGTGCTCCACGTCGCGGCGGATTCCGGGGGCGATGCCTTCGAGCTTGCGGTCCAGCCACTGTTCGAACGACGGCGTCCGGTCGTCTTGGAAGACGCCGATGTCGGTGAGCACTTCCACTGTGCGCTGAACGCTGAGCCCGCGGGATCGCAGGGCCGGGAAAATCTCGGAGTGCCGCACGACTTCGCCGCTGAGATGGCCGGACAGCACGATGACCAGGGCTCGGCCGACGTCGAGGCGGACACCGCGAGGCCAGCCGTGCGCTTCGCCGAGACGATGTGCGGTGTGCCGGGCCCAGGCGAGCCACGGGTTGTCGAGCCGGGCGTGTTCCTGGCGATCGAACCGGGTGAAATCTCGGCGGGCCTCGAACAGCGGCGGCTGGAGCCAGCCGGAGACCGGCCGCTGGGCGGGGGCCGGGTCGGGGTGGCTCGGGCGCCCCCGGCGACGTCCCTGCTTACCTCTGGGAGGGCCGGGCTGACGTGGACGGTGGAGGTTGGTGAAGAACAGCTGATGGTGCCGAACCTTCTCCAGGTAAGGCTCCAGTACGGTGACTTGACCCCTGGCGTCCTGGCTCGCCTGATGCCAGCACAGACGGCAGTACCCCTTCTTCAACCGCACTGTCCGCTGGCAGCCGCCGCACTCGGCGGGCTCCTCTCTGCGGCGGAAGCTCTCACATGCGCCGCAGGCGCGGCCGGGCAGCACGCCCCAGCCGAAGCAGGTCGGGCAACTTGCTGGCGGTTTGCACTTGCCTGCCGGCAGAACGTAGGCCATCACATCGGCGGCAGAGACCGGCCGTCACGGCGACGCGGAACCACCGCCGAGGCCGGGCCAGCCGCAACGGCGGCCTGCTGGCCGGTCTCCTCGCCGGGGCGGCGGACTTTCTCCGGCTCGGGGATCAGCAGATCGCTGATCTCGCAGCCGAGGGCGACACAGATGACGTCCAGGTCCTCCAGCTTGAGTGAGACGGGCTGGCCGGACCACAGACCGGACATCTTCCCGGCCGAGATCACCAGGCCGTGCTCGGCCAGGCTCCGTTGGAGCTCAGAGGCTTTCCAGACGCCCTTGTTCGCGGCGGTCAGCCGTAGGTTCCACCTCATCGGACCAGTCCTTCCAGTCGCTTCGCGGCCCGTTCCGTCCCGGCGACCCAGGCATCTTCAACCCGGGTCTGTTGGACGTGGATGTATCGCATGGTCGTGGCGATCCAGGAGTGCCCCAAAACCTCCTGGATCGCGAGCAAGTCGAGTCCGTTTCCGTAGAGTTGGGACGCACAGAAGTGCCGCAGGACGTGCGGGGTCAGCGTCTCGCCCCAGCCCGGAAGATGCAGCTTGGCTGCTTCCTTGAGCCCGCTTCGCAGGGCGTCGTCGCCCACCCGGCGTGAGGTCCCGTCGGTGTTCCTTCGCTCGGAGGGGAACAGCGGGGCACCGGGGCGGGTGTGGTCGTCATCGAACTGGCCCCAGACATCCTCGATGAACCACCGCAGCGTGTGGTCGGCGCCATTGATCAGCGGCACCATGCGCTCGCGCGGGCCCGATCCGCGGGCACCCTTGCCATGGCGGACGTGGAGCTTGCCGAAGCGGCCCAGGTCCCACTTGATGTCGGCGAGGTCGAGCTTGCATGCCTCGCTCACCCGCAGTCCGACCTGGGACATCAGCTTCGATGCGGTGTAGTTCCTGGCGGTAGGGGCGAACTTGCGGCAGGTCGCCAGTTCGCCGCCCCAGCCGGTGAACAGTGTCCCGACCTCCGGCTCGCTCGGCGGGATCCGCAGCTGGGCGTCCTTGGACCCACGAGGCCGGTTCATCTCGTCGATCGGGCACTCGACGACCCGGCCGGTCATCCGGTGGAGTTCGACCTTGTGCCGCAGCTCCAGGAACATGAAGTACGTCGTCAGCGCCTGCGACCGGGCCAGGCGGGTGCCGCTGGGAGAGTTCCGGAGCACCTTCCCGAAGTACGCGTCAGCGTCAGCGGCCTCCATGTCCCACAGCGGCCGGCCGAACCAGGACCTGATCTGGTCCAAGTGCCCGACGTCCCCGCGGATCGTGCCGTCTGCCAGCCCTGCCGAGGCGCGTGCGAGGACGAACCCGGACAGGGCGTCGGTCTCGAACCGCTCCAGCTCCTCCGTCGACGCGGGTGTCCAGTGCTCGCGCAGGTCCCGCACGATTGCCAGCGCCGCCAACCCGAGCCTCCTCGCCTTCGGCCCGACTGCGGATCGGTCGGACGAGGTGAGAACGCTTCAAGAATCCCGAAGTTACGTCACAAGGCCGTAGAACACCTGAAGGAGGAAGAACCCCCTGGCCACGGGGCCGAGGACTCAGCGGGGCTCAGGGGAACTCGCGGGATGTCGGACACTACGAACCAGGGCGAGGGCCAGCGGGCGGCAGGAAGACCGTGCGACCCACTCACCGGGCCCACCCACTGTGGGCGCCGCCACCATCTCACCGACGGCAGGCGCTGTCACCTGTCGGCATACCGCTTCCGGCCGCCGGAAGTCCGTCGGGGAAGAGGCTCCGCCCGATGAAGAAAGGGGCGCCGCGGGAGCAGGGCCGACTTCACGAGGCAGTATTCGAGGTCGGCGGTCTCTGACTCTGGTCGCCTAAGCTCGGATGCGGGCGTGGGGCTGGAGTTTCGTGTCCGCCTCTCACATCCCGGCCTCGCTCGCGGACCTGGCCGTACCCGTTGATCAGCTTGCCGCCTATCACCGCAACCCGCGTACCGGTGATCTCGATGCGATCGCCGAGTCGCTGTCCACGAACGGCCAGTACCGGCCGATCGTCGTCAACAAGGGCTCGTTGACCGGTCGGCTGAACGAGGTTCTGGCGGGCAACCACACGCTGAAGGCGGCCAAGCGGCTCGGCTGGGACGAGATCGCGGTCACCTGGCTCGACGTGGACGATGATGCGGCGGCGAAGATCGTCATCGTTGATAACCGCACCAACGACCTGGCGGGGTACGACACGGCGCTGCTCGCCGACATCCTCACCGATCTGCCCGACCTTCAGGGCACCGGGTACGACCAGGCGCAGCTGGATCAGCTCCTGGATGACACGGCCCTGCCGGCGCCGATCGAGTTGCCCAGTGACGGGGCCGGGACGGGGGCCGCGGCCACGGTGGACTACTTGCAGTGGGGCTATCTTCAGTGGTCTTCGACGCGGGTGCGGATCACGCAGGCCGAGGTCGAACTGCTGGATGCGCTGTACCGGCAGTTCGTCGACGCGCACGACTCGGACATGGGCTTCGGGTGGCACGTTCTCAACGAGGAGCACCAGGCCCGCGAGGGGGACGTGGCGTGAGCAACCGTCTCGACGTGCGTTTCGACCCGGCGTATCCGCTGGAGAAGCTGCGCCCGGCCGACTACAACCCGCGGCACCTGTCCGAGGAGTCCTTCGTGCGTCTGCAGGATTCGCTGCGTCGCCACGGTGCGGTGAAGCCAGTGATCTTGAATGCGGACGGGACGCTGGTCGCCGGCCACCAGAGGACCAAGGGCCTCAAGGCGATCGGGCAGACGACGACACCGGCGATGATCCTGCCGCAGAAGGTCAGGCTCCAGGACGAGATCAAGTTCAACCTCCTTCACAACCGCGTCGAGACCGAGTCGTCGGTGGTCTACGCCGAGCCGGGGCCGATCGGCGAGTGGTGCTGGATTCCGTGGCAGACCATCGAGGTGGAGGAGTCGAAAAACCTGCCGTTCCAGCAGGCCATCGCGTTCATGACGGCGGCGCACGGGCCGTGGGGGTCGGTCGTCATCGACGACCAGGGCCGCGTCGTGCTGAACGCGGAGTACGCGGCGGTCGCCAAGACGCAACGCTTCGATGTGCTGGCATGGACGGTGGCCTCCTTCGACGCCGGGCAGCTCGTCGAAGACCTCACTGGCGAGTACGGCGTGTACGACTGGTCCGGCCTGGAGGAGCAGGCGCCGGTGTGGAACCAGCACATCGTCCAGCCCAACCGGCTTCGCGAGCACTCCTCGAAGGCGAAGAAGGACCAGGTGCGCTACAAGTCGGAGGTGTGGGAGCGGCTGGTGCTGCCGTGGCTGACGACCTCGCACCGGGTGGTGGACTTCGGTGCCGGCCACGGTGACTACGCCCGGCACCTGCGTTCGAGCGGGTACCGGGTGCAGGACTACGAGCCGTACCGCACCCTGAAGGGCAAGTACGCGCTGGATATCCGCAGCATCGTCGGGCAGATCCGCGGCCTGGAACGCGACCTGCGCGCGAACGGCCTGTTCGAGGTCGTGGTGCTGGACTCGGTGATCAACGCGACGACGTCCCTGGAGTACCAGCACTGGGTGCTGCTGGCGGTCAACGCGCTGTGCGCGGCTGACGGGCAGGTGTGCATCGGCACACGCAACTTGGACCGGGAGCTGGCGTACGAGCATTCGGAGCACTCCATCAGCCGTGACTCGACCCGGCTGAGCTTCCTTGATGCGCACAACGTGGACATGCGCTTCACACGAGGGAAGTGGCAGCGCATCCGATATCACACACCCGAGTCGCTGCGCGGGCTGCTGTCGCGCTACTTCGAGGAGGTGGAGCTGAGCGACACGACCCGGGCCACGCTCAAGGCGGTATGCCGCAAGCCGCGCCCCTTCCCGATCGAGGACCACAAAGAAGCCCTCGATAATGAATTCAACATGCCCTACCCCAACGACTTCCGACACAATAAACATGAGGGAATTGTGGAAATTCTGATAGAATTGATCAAGAATAGGAATGCCATTTTGGAGGGGTAGGAGAATGAAATCATGGGCGAACCCGGAATGGGTTCGCGTAGAGATAGAGAGCCGCGCCAGCTACCGCATCATGTGGCTGGCCGGCGTGCGCCAACTCGACCTGTCGCAACACTGCTTGAAGACGTTCGCAGAGTGCGACCGGCACAACGTCACCCCGAAGCGGCGCACCCAGACCTTGCACCTGCCGGCAGAAAATCCCCCTGTCGCCTGGTACCTGTGTGCGCTGCCCATTCCATGGGACTGGACCCGCAACGCTCACTTGGCTTTTGAGTATTCACCGGGCGTGACATGGGAAGGGGACGCCCTCGTCGGCGGCCTGCGCGTACGGCTCGCCAATGCGGTACCGATCAAGGGGTGGGGAGAGCACAGCATTCCGCAGGACGCGCCCCGCCGGTCGTCGTACCGGTACCGCACCTGCCGAAACTGGCAGTTCGCCTGGTGGCTCCGCACACACCGCGAAGTGCCCGAAGCCCCGCCCTCTCCGAAGGGCGAAGCGACCGACGACCCACAGCAGTTGACACTGGGGTGAGGCGCACCGTCGTCTCCGGGATGCACCTCGGAGACGACGCCGCCAGCAGATGCGCGCGAGTGGCGAGACGCAGAGCCTCAGGTCAAACCATCACGCGCCTTTGATGACACTTGAGGCGAGGTCGTCCACAGACCGCCTCAGCTCTCGTTGCGACAGAGAGTCCTTGGGCCCGAATCGTTCGACGTACAGCTTCGCCCCGTCACCAAGGTCGACAGTCAACTGCGCCTTCCAAGTCTCGCCGTAGAGAACTTGACGGGCAGCGGCACGGCCCTCGATCATCAGCGGCTCCGCCTTCTCCGGTATCGCGTTTGTTCCGTCCACCGTCTGCTGCAACGCCGCTGCGGTGGGGTAGAAGGCGACCACGAAACCAGCTGGATCCGCAGCTCCTTCCTCCGTCATCATCAGGTAGCAGGAGGCGGCTCCCTTGTCCTCAGACATAGGAGTTGCCTCCACGACACTGAGCTGCTGTTGCATGTCGCTGCTGACGAGTTTGCAGACGTTCCTCTGGTCAATGCCGGAAACCGCAGAAACGGTTCGACCAGAGGGCGCAGGGCTAGTAGCTCCAGACATGCGTGCGACGGCATAGCCAACGCCACCGCCGACGGTCAAAGAGACCACAGCAGTGAGGGCCAGCATCGTCGCCGAGCGACGGCGTTTCGTGGGGGCCGGGGGTGCTACTTGAGGGGAACATTCGGCCGGGCCGTGCTCGTGAGTTGATGTGTCCTTGCTGACCATGGCGTGAGCATCACACCGGGGCCGCACCAGGTACTGCGACGATGCGTGATCGTTATGCCTCATTTTCGCAGCAGTCGCGCGATTGGCATCGCCATGGGCCGACGGCTGTCATGGTGGTCGCCGGGCGCGTGAACACTCGCGAGGCGGGCGCCGGAGCTGCCTCATCCCGTTGGCTCGCCCCTCACTGCCCGGGTCTAGGCCGCTACGAGCACGCCGCAGGTTGACCTTAGCGGGTGAGTGCTCAGGCGGCCCGGTCCCATTGGCGGCTGAAGGTCAGCCGCGGCCTGACAGCCGGGTCAGCGACTGCCGGCAACAGGTACTTCCACAGGTTGGTGACGCGGCGGTACAGGTCAGTGCGACGTGTGGAGATGTGGGACAGGAGTTGGGTGCCGGAGTAGGAGGCGACCAGCGTCCAGGCCAGCTCTCGTACGTCCACGTCTGGTAGCACTTCGCCCTTGGCTTGGGCAGCTATCAGTTGCACGGCGAATTCATCGATCCAGTAGTTGTACGGGGAGTCGTCCTGGAGGCCGAAGTCTCCTTGCTCGATCGCTAGGCGTACTCCGGCGCGGAGCTTCGGGTTGGTCTGGAGTTCGCCGGCTAGGTAGAGCGTCTGGTCGATCAGCCTCTGCAAGCCGTCTTCGCCGGGCGGAGCTTCCAGGCCGTCGCCCTGGCCGAGCATGACCGCGTGGGCAAGGGCTTCCTTGGACTCGAAGTGGAAATACAGGGCGCCTGGTGTGACCCCGGCGCGCTTGATGATCTTGCTGACGCTCGCTTCGCTGAATCCATACTCGTCGATTAGCTCGGCAGCCGCTTGAAGGATCGCCTCCCGCGTCTTGACCGCCCGTTCCTGCACCGCACTACACCATTTCCCTAGGCAACCGTACGGATAGTACGAAAAAACCGAGCGTTCTGTCGCATTGGGATCCAGAGCGGCAAAGTTGATCATTACGGGCGGGACGACGGGTGCGTCCTACGATCACCTCCCCCAGTCCAGTGATCGGGCTTTGATCAAGGAGGTCGGCAGGAACGATTCTTCTCCCCTGTGCTCAGGCGCCGGTTCGCAGTCCTGCTGTCGCGTCTGAAAGCCCGGAGTTCGCAGGTCAGCGACTGGTGGCTTCGGTCAGAGATCATGGTGTGACGGCGCGGGGCCCAGGGAGTTGTTCATGGGCCGCCCCAATCGCGCCACGCGGGCCGCCATCACCCAGCGCCGCGCCGACGCCATCGATCTGAAGCTGGCCGGGGTGGACTGGCTGACGATCGGCCGGAAGCTGGCCGCGGACCCGGCGATCAACTCCGACCGCGTCGCCTACCCGCAGGGGTACGGCATCGACAAGTTCAAGCGCGGGCTGGAGCCGCCGAGCGACAAGCGGCTGATCGAGCTGGCCTGCAAGGACGTCACCAAAGCCTTGCGGGAGCGCAGCACGGTGCTGGACTCGTCCACCGACGAGCTGCGTCAGGTGATGGCCGAGCGGCTGGAGCGGCTGTTCTTTCCTGTCTACCGGTCGGCGATCCGTAGCGGTGATCTGCAGGCGGTGGACCGGGCGGTGCGGATCATCGAGCGCAGCAGTCGCCTGCTGGGGCTGGACCGTCCGACCCGTACCGAGCTGTCGGGACCGGACGGGACCGCGGTGCAGGTGGAGTCGGCGGGGCTGGAGGAGCTGGAGCGCCTGATCGGCCTGGCCGGCGGTTCGGGCGAGGATGGGGAGGGCTGACGAGGCGGCGGTCCTCCAGGTGTACCGGTCGCTGCCCGCGCAGCGCCGCCGCGAGATCGCCGCCGCCTCCACTCCGCAGCTCAAAGCCCAGCTCGTACGGGTCGAGCGGGAGATGGCGCTGGATCGATCTCCCGGCGCGATGGCCGCGGTGCTCACCGAGGGCCGGGAGATGCAGGCCCCGCACCTGGCGCAGATCGACGCTGCCTTCGAGCGGGTGGCGGCCGGGCGGCCGACGAAGCTGCTGCTGACCATGCCGCCGCGGCACGGCAAGTCGAGGCGGGCCGCCCGGTGGGCGCCGTTGTGGTACCTGCGGCGGCGCCCGGAGCGCCGGGTGATGATCGCCTCGTACTCCTCCGACCTTGCTGATGATCACGGTCGGTGGATCAGGGACGCGATCGTCTCGTACGGGCCGCAGATCGGCATCGGGCTGCGGCCGGGCTCCTCGGCGGCGAATCGTTTCGACATCGCCGGTACGGAGGGCGGCTTCGCCGCTGCCGGTGTCGGTGGCGGTCTGACGGGTAAGGGCGCGCACCTGGCGGTCCTGGACGACCCGATCAAGGATGCCGCCGAGGCGGCCTCGCCGACGATGCGCCGCCGCCTGTGGGAATGGTGGCAGGCGGTTCTGCTGACCCGTATCGAGCCGGGCGGGTCCGTCATCCTCATCCAGACCCGCTGGCACGAGGATGACCTTGCGGGGCGGATCCTGGCCGATGAGGCGGACCGCTGGACCGTCATCAACCTGCCCGCCCTCGCGCTGGCCGAGGACGATGCGCTCGGTCGGCCGGTGGGGGCCGCGCTGTGGCCCGAGCGGTACGACGAGGCGGCGCTCGCCGAGATCCGCCGCTCCGTGGGCGAGCGGGTGTGGTGGTCGCTGTATATGCAGCAGCCCCGCCCGCAGGAAGGCGGGGTGTGGCAGTGGCCGTGGATCACTGATCACCGCATCAGTGCGGCCCGCTTCCGCGGTATCGACCTGGCGCGCATCGTCGTCGCCGTTGATCCGGCCGGCGGGGAGTCGGCGGTCGGGGACGAGACCGGCATTGTGGCCGTGGCCCGCGACCGGTCCGGGCACCTGTACGTCCTCGACGACCGCTCGGGCAACCGCGGGGCCGACGCATGGGGCCGGGAGGCGTGCCTGCTGGCGATCGAACTGCGCGCGGACGCCATCACGGTGGAGTCCAACTACGGCGGCGACATGTCCCGCCAGATCTTGCGCCAGGCGTGGCAGGAGTTGCAGCGCGAGCAGCGCACCGAGGGCCTGCCCATGCCAGCGGTGCTGTCGGTGACGGCCAAGCACGGCAAACGGCTCAGGGCCGAGCCGATCGCCCAGCTCTACGAGCAAGGCCGCGTCCACCACGTCGGGGCCTGGCCGCAGCTGGAACAGCAGATGGTGACCTGGGTCGCGGGAATGGACAGTCCGGACCGGATGGATGCCGCAGTACACGGGCTCACGCAGCTCGCGGGGGCGGACCCCGGCACCGCAGGCGGTACTTCGTACCGGGACGGGAGGCTGTCCGGTCGCCGTTGATACCGGCGTGGCGCGCCGAGTGGCCGGGCTACGGGCTGGCTTCGACGGCGTCGGAGTGGGTGGGAACTCGGTGCGCTCCTGAGAGGAAGTAGGCCGCAGCTACCGGGTTCTCGGCGAAGGGCGGCTCCAGTCGTGCAGCTCTGATCAGCAGTCCGATGGGGGATTCCCGCTGGTACAGCAGGACGTCTTCGGCCTCTCGCGAGGGCATAGGCGTTGGCAGGTGGGCTATGCCGTCGCCGGTGAGCCACTTGCTGATCTCGGTGGCCCGGCCGAGGCTCAGGCGATTCCAGTCGCTGTTGTACTGCTCACGCAGCCAGCCCATAGAGACGGCCGCCACCCCGTTGCCGTTGTCCAGTTCGCGCCAGATGGCTTCCCGGTCCCGCATAGTCCCCTCACCCTGATGTAACGGATGACGGGATTGTCGCATCAGCGGGTCCAGGGCTGGACGGAACCCGGCTCGTCCTCGGGCCGTCGGGCGGGACCGAAAACGGGTTTCCGGGGGTCGGTTCACCGGGGTTCGGTTAACCGGAGCCCGGTGGTCTGGGGGTTCTAGTAAGTACCTATAGCCAATAACTACAGAAGAACCCCCTATCCCCGTAGTAGCGCGCGGCAGGGGCACAGGCGCCATGAGGAGCCGCTTGATCGTCAGTGTGGCCCGCGCAGCCGTGGCTGACTGCACGGGCGGGGGCTGCACCGCTACTGCGACAGTCCGTGTTTACTGCGCTGTTGCTGGGTTGTCGGCGCGTCCGCACTCGTGGTCCTGGTCTGAGGCCGACGCGATGAACAACGTGGGTTCTCCTGCGTCGGGGACCTCGAAGCCGAGCAGCACGCCCGAGGAGATGACCCGGATCGTGCACTGGTCGTCGAAGGTCAGCGGTGCGTAGTTTTCCCACTGGCAGCCAGTTGCTTCCAGCGCGGAAAGGACCTGGCTGTAGGTGGGATTTCCGGGCAGGGTCTGCGCAGGGGCCTGGTCCAGGGCGGGCAGTTCCACGGTCGGTGCGCCTGTCTGGAGGCAGACGAGGCGGATTTCCTGGCAGGTGGAGTGGCAGGTGCCGATCTCCAGTCCGCCGTACGCGTACAGATACGGAAGGCCATCCTCGCCAACCGAGGATCCCGTATCCCACGCCGGCCCCATGGCTTCGACCACTTCGCCCAACTGGGTACCGCAGCGCACCGGCCCGATACGCTCGGTCTGGGCGAAATTCGCCACAATATCCACAATGCTCACTTGTATGAGTGTGGCAGGTTCCACCAGGCTCATCCTCCGCGCCCCAGCGCACAGCGGCACTGCATCCGGACCGCCGCGGCGGGCGGCAGCCGTGAGCGGCCGCCTGGGCCCGGATACCGGGCTGCGACAGACCTGGATACTTCCGTTCACTGAAAGGGCGGTACAGGCCGCTCTGGGCCCCTTCTTGATCACTTCTGCCTCAGCCCGGTGCCTTCCGTCGGGTCACCTACGCTGATCAATGGCGCGGGGCTGACGCTGTGGATGTTGCTGGTGGGTCTGCCCCGTTTCCTCATCGATGCCTGGTCGTGGCTGAACTACAAGCCGGTCATGGCCGCCTCGCACGACGGCCGACCGCACCGGGCGCTGGCGCCGCAGATCCAGTCGACGTGGCTCCCGGACGAAGCGGTGCGGCGTCTGGCCGCGTATAAGGTCCTGGCCGCCTACGACTCCAACCAGGCCGGGGAGCTCGCTGTCGTCGCCGGCAATGAGGAAGCCTCGGAGCGGCGGGAGTTCGGTGACCCGGCGGCGCTGGTGGACACGACGCTGGCCCACCTGCTGGGGAAGACGCAGCAGATCGTGGTGCCCGGTGCCGAGCACGCCAAGGATGAGCAGGCCACCCCGCAGGCGGTGGCCGCCGCGCAGGCGCAGGAGCGGCTGCGCAAGTGGGCCGAGACCGAGCTGCTGGCCCTGCGGATGCAGGCGTGCGAACGCAAGGCCGTGCTGCTGGGTGACGGGGTGTATCTGCTGGCGTGGGATCCGGCCAAGGGCCGGGTGCGGCTGAAGACCTACGATCCGGGCCTGTACTTTCCGGTGCTCGAAGACGACGCCGACCCCGGTGATTACCCCTCCCGTGTCCATCTGGCCTGGGAGATTCCTGAGGATCCGCGCCGCGGCATCAAGGCGAAGGTGCGGCGCATCACCTACGAACTCGGCCCCATCAAACCAGCCCACACCGGACCCGCCGCGGCCGGCCAGCCGGCACCGGAAACGGCCAGCACAGGGAGCCCGGTGCTGGCCGCAGACGAGGTCTACGACGAGGCCACTGGCGTGATCCATCGTGCCTATCCGTGGGCGCCGGACCGGCCGTCCGCGCAGACCTGCTACCTCACCGACGCCGAATGGGGCCTCGACTCCCTGCGGCACGGGCAGCAGCTCGATGACCTGCCGTTGGACAAGGCCGTCTTTCGTACCCGCTGCGACGGCGCGGTCCTTGACCGGCTGGATCTGCGGATCGATTTCCTGCCGCTGGTGCACATCACCAATACCGTCGCCGACGGGGAGCACTTCGGGCAGTCCGCCCTGGCCAAGGTGATGCAGGTCCTCGATGAGCTGGCGGAGACCGATACCGACTCCGCCCGCGCCTCGGCGACCACCGGTGCGCCGATCATCGGCCTGGCCGGATCGCACGCCGAGGTGAACCGGCTCACCGGCCGCCCGAAGCCACTGGCCGTGGCGCCGGGGACCGTCTTCCAGCTCGCCGACGGCGGGCGCATGGACGTGCTGGACACCTCCAACCAGCTCGCCGAGCTCCGGGCCCGTGTCGAAGAGGTCCGCGACCGGGCCGCCGTCAACGCCCGCATCCCCGCTGTCAGCTTGGGCACCGTCGATCCGTCCGACGTCCCCAGCGGATACGCCCTCCAGCTGTCCCTCGGTCCGCTGGACTCCCTCGTCGACGCGATGCGCCTGGCACGGGCCCACAAGTACAGCTTGCTGCTGAAGATGGTCCAGCGCATTCACCAGGCCGGTCACGCCCACGACTGGTCGCAAGGCGAGTGTCTTCCTGCGCGGCTGGTGTTCGGCCCGCACACGCCTACCGACCGCACCGCGATCCTGGACGAGGTGGTCAAGGGTGTGGGAGCCAGCGTGCTGTCGCTGGAGACCGGCATCCGGATGCTTCAGGACGCGGGCTACCCCATTGAAGACGCGCGGGAAGAAGTCGAGCGCATCTCGGCCCGCCGCTCGGTTGAGTCCGTACCCCGCCCGAGGCGAGCAAGCGCAGAACCTCCGAAGGAGGCTTCCGCGGAACAGCAGGACGCTGCCTGACCCGGCGCCCTGCGAAGCGCCCGCCTGAGACCGGCCGGTACACTTTCGTCCGGATTATTCGTTATGCAGGGGGGCGCGTGAGCGCGGAACAGCAGGCCGGGACGCAGGTCGAGATGTCGTACCGGGCAACGATCGAGGACTTCCGCGAGGCGCTGAGAGCCCGGATGCGGGCCGCACCGGCCGGGCGCCGGATGCGCTGGCTGATGCTCGTGATCGCTGTGCTGCTGCTCGCCTTCGCGGTTACATCCTGGTTGACGAAGGGGACGGTCGATGTGCCGCTTCTGGTCACGCCGACGGCCGTGCTGCTGGTGCTGCTGTTCGTGCCGCGAATGCAGGCCCGTCAATTCTACCGACTGACGGACGCTGCGGGCGCGTGCCACACGGTGGTCGACGACAGCGGCATCACCATCACCAACCAGCAGCAGACCAGCTCCCTCACCTGGCAGGCCATGGCTCGGTATACCGAGACGCCACGCGTATTCGTTCTGTTCAGCGGCGACAAGAACGCCTCGTGCCTGACGCTCTTGCCCAAGCGCGGGGTACCCGGTCCCGGTGACGTTGACCGGTTGCGCGCCCTGTTCGACCAGCACCTGAACCGCGCCTGAAGCGAAGCGAAAATGGGTATCGAACTGGAACTCCACTCCGGGCGGCCCGCCCGCGGCAAAACGTCCGAAGCCACCCTGCTGCAGGGCTCCTACGCACACGGCGAAGCCCTGGCAGAGGCCCTGGACCCTTTCGACAGGTCCGGCCCGGGCAAGCTGGCCTGGGTGGATCCCTACGGTGACACACTGTTCAACGAGCAAGAAGCACAAGCCGCGCTGGCGGAGACCGCCGCCTTGATCGAACGGTGCGCCGATGCGTCGCAGAAGGCGGCTCTGCAGGACTTGATGAGGCTCCTCGAAACCTGTGCGGCGACACCAGGCAGCTACTTGTGGTTCATGGGCGACTAGAAACCGCGTAGTGCTTCTCCGCCTTCACCGGGACGATCTCGAAGGTGAAGTCCTTCCCAGTGGAGCTGTCGATGTAGGTCTCGGACTCCGCACCCGTTTGGTCGGTCGCATCGTCGGTGAGGTCCGGATCCCATTCCTTCTTTGAGATCTCGTAGCGACCCAGCCCCCTAGAGTCCGGTTGAACAGCCCGGATCGTGACGCTGCTGCTTTCCGGCTTGACTTCCTTGCCTGCCCGCTGCACGCGGAAGGTAACGGTGTAATCCTGGGTATCGTCGGAGTCGTTGAACGCGGTGAGCGCAACGTGCGGAGTGTAGGTGCGGTCGCCGTAGTTCGGAATGTTCGATGTCGAGTGATCCACCGATGTGTAGGTAATCTCGACGCGGCTCGGGCCATCCAGGCGAGCAGTGGTGCTTTCGGAAAACGTGAGCGAGTGGTCCCACTCGTCCCCCGAAGTAAGCAGCGCCCAGCCCCCGGTGGCAGCGCCTACTAGTGCCACCATTCCCACTGCGGCTATCAGCCGCTGCTTGCGGCGCTTGGGACGTTCTGAAGCCACTTGCCCCCCTGTACTCGGCCCCGACGATATCGGCCTGCTTATTCACGTCCTTCAGAGTGGGTGCGGATAAGGGCGTGCTCTTGGCTTCCGTAGACTCGCTGACGGCGCGGGGCCGTCGTGGGAGTAGCACTCTTTGATGACCCGCAGCCTGCCCGCTTCGTGCACCGTGCTCGGCTACCGCAAGGACGGCCGGCCCATCTACCCGGTCATGGGCGCCTCCTCCGACGACGCGTCGAACGACGAAGCCGCCGTCAGCATCAGCCAAAAGCAGCTCAACACCCTCCTGGCGCGCGAGAAGGACCAGGGCGGACGAGCCGCCGTACGGGCACTGGCCGACAAGCTCGGCTTCGCCAACGCCACCGAACTGGCGGACTACGTCAGCGGACAGCGACAGGCCGAGCAGGAGCAGCTTTCCGAATCACAGCGCCGCGAGCAGGAACTCGTCGCGCGGGAGAAGGCGGCGATCGCCCGCGAGGCCGCGGCCCTGGTCCGCGAGCGCGACGCGGCCCGGCGGGCGGTACTGGCTGGTGTCGGGGCGACAGGCCAGGACCTGGAGGATGCGGCGGTGCTGCTGCGCGTGGACGACGACGCGGACGACGCTACCGTCCAGCAGGCCGTACATGACCTGAAGACGCGCCGACCGGAGCTGTTCACCGTGTCACCCACCGGCACCGCGCTTCCTCCTGCCGCACCGGGCGGCGCCCCGGCATCGGTACCGCCGCCGCGCCCCGGCAACGCGGCCAGCAAGCCCGGAGCCGCCGGGGCCGAGATGGCACGACGCCGCGGCCTGCTGCCGCCCGCCTGATTCCGTGAACCGCGGGGACCACGCCCCGCCTTCCTTTCCCGTGGACGACGCCACCCGCCGGTGAGTGTGTGACCGCTTCCAGCACCACCAGGAGCAGCGGCGTTGATTCAGCCGTACACCACCTCCGTGACGGTGACCGGTGACCGGGACTGGCTCGCTTCCCGGCACGGCACCGACGCCACCGAGACCATCACCCTCGACCTGTCCCACCTGACCCGCGGTACCCACTACGTAGAGCCCGCGGCCGGCCAGCCACACGGCTTCGTACGCTCCGGCGTCCCGGTGGGCCAGATCACCGACTCCGGCCTGTACGGCGCCTACGACCCGACGGCCGACGACGGCCGCGCAGTGTTCGCCGGCCTGGTCTACGCCGAGGCGCCGTTCACCCCCGGCACCAGCAAGGTCCCGGCCGCCCTGTTCTGGCACGGCACCGTCCACACCGACAAGATCCCCGGCGGCCTCGACCCGGCGAAGATCACCGCGTCGCCGCACGGTGCGCAGATCCGCTTCCTCGGGGCGGTGGACGCGTGAGCATCGTCGACCTGCTCAAGAACGTCAGCGTCGCCGACCTGACCGTCTACGCCCGCGCGATCCCCTCTCCGGACGATTTCCTGCTCACCAGCAGCGTCTTCCCGGAGACGCAGGTGCACGACGTGAAGTGGCGGGTACGACAGTCCAAGCGGCGCGTCAACGCCGCGTCCTACCGCGCGTACGACGCGAGCGTGCCGTTCGCCAAGCGCCAGGCCCAGACCACGCAGACCGAAGGCACCCTCCCGGCCCTGGGACAGAAGCTCCTGGTCGGCGAGATGGAACAGCTCCTGCTCGACGCCTCCCGCGGCGCGGACGAAGACCGGCTCGTGGACCTGCTCTACGACGACGTCGAGCGGCACGTCGAAGCGATCCGCTCCCGCCTGGAGCTGGCCGCCGCCGACGTCCTGCTCGATGGCCGCTTCACCCTGACCGGCGAGAACGGCCTGACGGTGGAGGCCGACTACGGGGTGCCACAGGCCAACATGCCCACCGCGCCCAAGCCGTGGTCGTCGCCGGACGCGGACCCGATCGCCGACGAGCTGCGGTGGATCGACTACCTCGACTCGATCGGCGCCCCGGCCCCGGAGATGGTGCTCACCTCCCGCAAGGCGTACGCGCACCTGGCCTCCAACGGCGCCTACCGGGCGGCCTACTACGGCACCCCGGCCGGCGGTCAGACCCCGACCGCGACGCTGAACCCGCAGCAAGTCAACTCGGTACGCGGCACATACGGCCTGCCGCCGGTGACCTTCTACAAGGCCCAGGTGTGGCAGAACGACGTCTCCAAGCGGGTGCTGCCGGAAGACCGGTGGATCATGCTGCCGCCGGAGCGCGCGAAGTGGGGCCAGACCCAGTACGGCACCACCACCGAGTCCCTGGCCCTCTCGCGCGGCACCAACCCGCAGATCGAGCGGGAGGACGCGCCGGGCATCGTCATCACCCGCGACGTGCAGGACGACCCGGTGCAGATCTGGACCAAGGGCGCCGCCATGGCCATGCCGGTCCTTTACTCGCCGGACTGCCACATCACCGCGACCGTCCTGTGACCGCCCCCGCCCCGAACGCGTTGGCCGCCACAGTGCACGTCCTGGACCCGGTAACCCGCGAACCCCTGGTGCTGACCGCCGGTACCGAGGTCACCGACCCGGGGCTCGCCGAGCAAATCACCCACCCAGCGTGCTGGAACCGCCCGCCGGACGCCCCGGCCAAACCGGGCCGCAAGGCCAAGGCCGCACAGGACTGACCGCCTCGGCGGGGAGCAGCCGCCGCTGCTCCCCGCCCCCACTTCTCTCAGGAACGCCTTTCGTGCCCGCTGCTGTCCTGCGCTGGCTTCTTGCCCAGCTCGGCCCCAACACCGACACCACCGACCTCACCGCCCGCTACGAGCGTCTGCGCTCCGCTCGCGCCGTCGTCCTCGAAGTGCTGCACGAGCGCCGCGCCGCGCTGCTGGCCGAACCGTTGAAGGTCACCGTCAACGGCGTCGCCACTATCGACACCTCCGCCAACGTCGCCGCCCTCGAACGCACCATCACCCAGCTCACCGACACCCCCGCCCCTGACGACCCCGCGGCCACCGACCACGACGTACTGAGCACCATCCAGTTGTGCCCGCGCCGCCGCCGGTGACCGGCCACGCTCCCGGCCAGCCCACGCCCAGCCGCCCGCTGCACGCCTGGTCGGCCCGAGCGCGCCGAGCAACGCACAACGGGGCCAGTCGATGAGCCAGGAACAGGCCAGCCCAAGGCTGCATCTGGCGCCAGTCCGCTTCCGGGACGCCAGCGGGTTCGTGCGGATGTGGCACCGCCACCATCAACCACCCCAGGGCCACGTCTTCTCAGTCGGCGCCGCTGACGAGGCGGGCGTCCTGCGGGCCGTCGCGATCGTCGGCAGACCCGTTGCTCGTTACCTCGACAACGGCACCACCCTCGAAGTGACCCGCTTGGCCAGCGACGGCACGCGCAACGCCGGCTCGATGCTGTACGCCGCCGTGTGGAGGGCCGCATCCGCGCTGGGATATAGCCGACTGATCACCTATACCCAAGAAGGCGAGTCCGGCACGAGCCTGCGGGGCGCCGGGTGGCGCGTCATTGCCCGCCGCCCAGCCCGCCCCGGCTGGCACTGCCCATCCCGCCCACGCGTCGACCAGGGCACAGGAGGCATTCCCCGCATGCTGTGGGAGGCGTCGTGCTCTACCTGAGCCCTGTTTCGGTCCCACGGTGGCGGCGTTACAAGGGGCGCCAGCACCAAGTCGCGCAACCGCTCTTGTCGGCTCACGGCGTCCACAGCGGGGAAATCCGGGGCGGCGCCGAGGAGCCGGCCAGCAGCGACGTCACGCCCCTGGGAACACCGAGCCTCCCCAAAACCCAGTCGAGTACAGCAGCTTCGTCATCACACATTTTGGCGATCAGGTTCGTCTGTTCAGGCAGGAGGATCCTCCGAGGGATCACGATCGTCTCGCGGACCCGGTCGAGGGGCAGGCCCCGTCGAAAGCCCTGCGCGGCTGGGCGGGGTGCGTCCTCGTCCGGCGGGAGCGGCAGGCGTCGGCGGGCACCGTTCGAGATGATGATTCCGGCGACGTGGACGTACTCGTCCAGGAGCGGCCCGAACAGCTCCGCGAGTGCATCGGTCTTGGCGGCGAGTGACACCTCGGCGGAGGGGTTACCGGTCGCCAATGCCCCCTGAACTAGGTAAGGCGCCCCACTTGGCCCACGTTCACGGCCAGGACCAGGGACCAGTCCCCAGCCCCTCGACGGGTGTAGCTAGCCCCCGGGCCGATCGGGGGGCTCAGTGGATGGTTCGGGGTGCCCCGCGCGGCGAGAGTTGGGCCCATGAACTCGCACAAGGCCCTGCTCGCCGCCCTGCTCGTCCCGCTCGGTGCCATCCTGGCCGTCACCCCGGCCGCCTCCGCGGCCACCCCGCCCGCCGCATCGGCCGACGCCACGGCGCCCGCTGGCCCGGAGGAGGCCGCGGCCGGCGCGTTCCACTCCCCCGAGGCGGCCCTCGGCCGGGTGGCCCACCCGCTGCGCACCACCGAGCCCCGCGGCGGCCTGGCCGACCTGCGTCCGTTCGGCCGGATGGTCGGCGACGCCCGGATGGTGGGCCTGGGCGAGGCCACCCACAGCTCGCACGAGTTCTTCACCGTCAAGCACCGGGTCCTGCGGTACCTGGTCGAGGAGAAGGACTTCCGGGCCTTCGCCCTCGAAGCCCCGTGGAGCACCGGACTGCGGCTGGACGCTTACCTCCTGCGCGGCGAGGGCGACCTGAAACAGATCATGGACGAGGAGTTCCAGGGCACCTACCGGTGGTGGAACAACGCCGAGTACCGCGATCTGCTCCAGTGGATGCGCGCGTACAACGTCAAGCATCCGAAGGACCCGGTCCGTTTCGTCGGCGACGACGGCGGGTTCGCCGGTGCCGAGCTTTACGACAAGGTGAGCGCCTACGCGGCCGCGGCCCGCCCCGAACTCGCCCCGCGGCTCACCGAGCTGTACCGGGGCCTGCGGCCCGCCACCGACGCCGAGACGTACGTCAACGACTACCTGTCAAAGCCGATGGCCGAACGGAAGAAGCTCGCCGAGCGGACCGGCCGGGCGGTGGACCTGCTCAAGCAGCGGACCGGCGCCGACGCCGACGCGCACGCCTGGGCCGTTCAGCACGCCACCGCGATCCACCAGATGACCACGCTGTTCGTCTTCGACCTGGACAGCCCACAGGGCATCACCGACGCCATGCTCCACCGCGACCGGATCATGGCGGAGAACGTCGCCTGGTGGCAGCAGCGGACCGGCGACAAGATCGTGCTCGCCGCCCACAACAGCCACGTCGCCCTCCGGACCTACGTCCCCGGCAGCTATCCGAAGGTCCAGGGCGAATTCCTCCGTGAGCAGCTGGGCGGCGGCTACCTGAGTGTCGGCCTCACCTTCGACCGGGGCTCGTTCAACGCCTCCGGCCAGGACGGCGGCGTCCACCGCTTCACCGTCGGCCCGGCCGCGCCCGGGACCGTCGAGCACACCCTCGACCAGGTACGGCACCGCGACTTCGTAGTGGACCTGCGCAACACCCCGGCGGCGGCCCGCGCCTGGCTCACCGCGCCGCGCACCGTCAAGAACATCGGCGCCACTTACCCCGGGATCGCGGACGCCCCGCAGATCCGGCTCGCGCAGTCGCACGACGTCGTCATCCACCTCCAGCGGGTGGAGGCGGCCCGTATGCTCAAGTAACACTGGGCCCGCGCGCCGCGGCGGCAGCGCGGTAGGCAAGCCGACCCGACGTCCCGCGTCGCCGAGGCGTCCCCCGCCCCCTCCCCGGCCCTCGCCGTCCCGTCCCTCCGGCGGACCAGCTCGGGAAAACCGTCGAAAGCAACACCCCTGAACTGTCAGTCAGGCCTCGGGCCCGGCTTCGTGCCGGGCCCACCTGCCTGCCGACATGCCGGCGATCCACCGGTCAGGTGCTGCTGCTGTGGTTTCGGTCGGCCGCTTCCTTGAGGATCTTGAGCAGGTCGGTGGTGTCGACGGCCGGGGGTGCCTTGATGGCCGTCGTGGTGCCGTAGTCGGAGTAGGACGCGGAGGTGCTGATGGTGCCCATCGGGGTCTTGACGTCCACGGTCATCCGCACCGGCAGGTCGTCGCTGTTGACCCACACGTCGTAGTCGTAGCCCTTGATGCCGCTCTTCTTGACGTTCGCCAGCAGCTTTTCGCGGTCTGCGGGCTTCAGCGCGTCGACCGTCTTGGCGCCCTTGAGCCCTTCCTCGACCGTCAGCGATCCCTTGTAGTGCTCGGCGCGTACGCCGTCGACCTGACCGGAGCCGAGGTGCTGGACGTTCGGCGAGCCGAGGAACATCGCGAGCTGCTGGGCCGGGTCCTGTTCGGCGTCGTCGAGGCCGGCGGTCACGGCCTTGGTCATCTCCTCGTCGCCGGCTTCCTTGGCGGCGGCCTTCAGGTCGAGCTTGCCCCACTTCTTGCCGTCGAAGTCGCCCATGTCCATGTAGGCGACGCCGTCGACCCAGATCATGCGCTTGGGATTGTCGTCCCCGGACTTTGTCTTGGCCGCGCCGTCGCTCATGGTCATGTCCAGCGCCGTGGGGTTCCAGGCCATGGTGCCGGTCATCTTCGTCTCGCCGCTGTCCGGCATCCCCTTGGGCACGGACATGGTCATCGTGACCTTCGCGGACTTCACTCCCGCGGTCTTCTTGTACGCCGCGGTTAGCGCCTGTGCTGGAGTGCGCTGGGCGTCCGGGTCGCCGTCGGCCTTGTTCCCGTGGCCCTGGCAGCTCGTTATGCCCGCCAGTACGGTCGCCGTTGCCAGCGAGACGCCTATGCGTCGCGCGATGCCCTTGCGCATTACTTCACCCTGTTTGTCTGTCTATGTCATGCACTTTTCGTACAGTGCGCACGTTAATACATGGGCCTGACAACTACCGTTTGATGCGGTTCACGCCCGGTCCGATGCGGCACGACGACGCCTCGGCCACGTCGCTGTTCGGTGCCGCTTCCGCCCTGGCATCGATGTTCACGCGATACGGCGCGCAGCAGGACCGACTTGCGCGCTACGGTGAGCCCGGCCTCGCGCAGGCCCTCTTATCCCAGCGGCGCGCTCATGTCCGCTTCCCGCCGCCCGGGTGCTCCTTCTGACGTAGGAGGCCGAATGGCATTACGGTTCATCGCCAAGGACCCCAACACCGGCTCCGACCAGAGCCCGACTGTGTGGGTCGACGAGAACAACGGCGACTTGGTACTGCAAGGCTGGAGGGCCGATCAGGAGACGACCGACGAGTGCAGGGAAACGGGAGCGATTCCCGAGCACGAGGCCGTGGTACGGATTCCGGCACGGATGACCGCGATCGTCAGGGAGGCGTGCGATGCCGCAGACCAGCGTGCCGGGCTTCACTGAGATGCTGGAGGCCGCCCAGCACTCGGCGGTGCACCTGGAGATGCGCGACGCCTACGGCGTCGACTCCGAAGAAGTCCCGTATCAGGCTTGGCTCAGGGGCACTTGGACCGTCAGTGCCGACCGTGAGACGCGGCGCGCCTGGTTCGACCTGGTGCGCCGTGCGGTGGGTCGGCGGGTGGTGATGCGGCGGGCGCGGATCGTGTCCGAGCCGGTGACCGCCTACATCCGGTTCGAGTATGAAGGAACTGGGTTGAATGTCGAGGCAGGAGAGCAGGTGCGGTGGCTGCCGCGGCGCCGGGCATCGGACCTCGCGTTGCCGGGCAACGACTTCTGGCTGTTCGACGGAGCGGTGGTGAGGTTCAACCACTTCACCGGCGACGGCGGTTCAGCCGGGCCGGAAGTGACCGACAACCCACAGGTCGCCAAGCTGTGCCAGGACGCCTTCGAGGCCGTGTGGCGCAGGGCCGTTCCGCACGACGCGTACGCCATCTAACCCGTCGGCTCACCCCTACTGGTGCCCACCTCACCGTCCTCCAGCGCGCAGCAGGCCCGCGAGGCACTGGCTGCCCGACTGCGCGACCTGCGCCGGGCGGCCGGGCTGAGTAGCCAGGAGCTGGCCCAGCGGTGCGGCTGGTACAAGTCGAAGTCCTCCCGCATCGAAAACGCCCGCACCCTGCCCTCCGACGCCGATATCCGGGCCTGGTGCCGGGCCTGCAACGCTGTTGAGGAGACGGAAGACCTGCTGGCGGCCGCCCGTCACGCCGAGACGCTGTACGTGCAGTGGCGGCGCCTGCACCGCTGCGGGCTGCGGCAGGTCCACGAAGCGTCTCTGCCGCTGTACGAGAGAACCCGCCTGTTTCGGGTGTACTGCTCCACCGTCATTCCCGGCCTCGTCCAGACGCCCGGCTACGCGTCCGATCTGCTCGCGGCCATCACCGCGTTCCAAGGCACACCCGACGACGTTCCCGCGGCGGTCGCCGCGCGAACCGCCCGGTCGCGCGTCCTGCACGACAGCGGCCGGCGGTTCATGCTGCTGGTCGAGGAAGCCGTGCTGCGCTGCGGTGTCGGCAACCCTGCGGCGATGGCCGACCAGCTCGGCTACCTGCTGGAGGTGATGACCCTGCCCAACGTGTGCCTTGGCGTAGTGCCGTTCGGCGACCGGGCCCGGCGGATCTGGCCGCTGGAAACTTTCATGATCTTCGATGACGACCGGGTGCACGTGGAACTGCTTACGGCCAGGGTCACCATCACCGCTCCCAGCGAAGTCGCCACCTATGGACGCGCGTTCATTGGCCTGTCGGAACTGGCGCTCTACGGAGCCGATGCCGAAGCACGGGTCAGGGCGGCTCTCGACACGTCCGGGTGAAGCCATGGAACTTTGTGGAACTTCCTAGAGCCCCCTTCCCGCTGCGCCGTAGCGTCCTGGGCATGAACGAGGTCGCAGCGTCGCCCGCCCCCGAGGTCCCGGCCGAGACCGCCGACTCGTTGCCGATCGACGTCGCCACCATAGAGGCGACTTGCGCCCGCGCCTTCGGACTGCACCGGACGACGGCCCCGGGGCTGCTGGAACTGACGCGGGCGCTGCGCGGCCATCTCGGACTGCTCATCCCGCCGGACCTGACAGAACGGACGCCCCTGATCCAGGGCGCCGCCCGGGACGCCACCAGGCTGCTGAAACTGCCCGACAACCCGGCGACGGCACGCACCCGCGCCCGCGCGTTGGCACAGGTGTGCCTCATCCTCCTGGAACCGCACCGCCCGCTGGCCGCACCCACCGACGAGGAACCGCACGGGTGACCCGGGCTGGAGCCTCCGTGTTCACCATGCGCCGGGCCACCACCGCCGCCGACACCTCCGCCCTCGCCGCCTCCCGACCGAAGGGGCCTGCATGAGGTGGTTTCCGCTCCGCACAACAGCGCAGCGTTCCGGCAACAAGGGCGTCGAGGACGACGTTACCGAGTCCGAGCGGCTGCTGTTTGGGGGGCGGCTGCGCCTGGATCTGGCCTGGCTGCGGCACGAGGAAGCCTTCCTCGACCTGAATCTGCGCAGCATGGTCGTACGCCTGCCCCACCTTCTGGCCCTGACCGCCCGCCTGGCCCGCCAAGCCAACGCCCGGGCCCTGCGTCAGGTCGTCGGCGCCGAGGTGGGGCGCGGTGCGGTGCAGGCCGCGAGCATGATCGCGATCAACCATGTCCTTGCCGCGCTCCTGGCCGGCGGGTCGACGACACAGCGGCTCAGCGCCGCGTTGCCCGCGCTGGTGGGGGTCGCGGTGTGCAGCGTCATCGGCGCCGGGCTGCGCGCGGTGTCCACCGCCGGCACCGGACGGCTGGAGCCCGCGGTGGAACGCGTGGCCACCGAGATCTACCTGACCGCCTCCGCCAAGGTGGAGATGGCCGCATTCGAAGACCCCGACTACCACCGGCGTGCGGAGTCCGCCCGATTCGGCGCCTCCTCGGCCCGCCGCATGATCCAGTACAGCACCTCGGTGATCAACGCCCTGATGTCGCTGCTCGCCTCCATCGGCGTGCTGACCGTGCTGCACCCGGCGCTGTTGCCGATGATCGTGATGATGACGCTGCCCAGCGCCTGGGCCAGCCTCGTCATCGCCCGGCGCCGCTACATGTCCTTCAAGGTGTGGACGCAGCACGCCCGCGCCGGACGCCTGATCTCGGAACTGCTGACCTCCACCCATGCCGCGGCCGAGATCCGGCTGCACGGCATCGCCGCCTTTCTGCTGCACCACTTCCGCCGCATGTCCGAGACCGCCGAAGAGGAGCAAGGGCGCCTCGCCCGCCTCGCCGCCCGCACGGGGATCCTCGCGTCGGCCCTGACCGGCGTCGCGTACGCGGCGACATTCAGCGTGCTCAGCCTGCTGCTGTGGACGGGCGCCATGCCGCTCGCGGTGGGCGGCACCGCCATCATCGCCATCCGCACCGCCACCAACTCCCTGACCAGCCTCGTCCGCCAGATCAACTACCTCAACGAAGAGAGCTTGTTCGTCGGCGACCTGGAACACATCCAGAACGAGGCCGACCGGCGCGCCATCCCCACCACCGGCCGCCCCGTACCCGAGCACGTCGACGGGGTCCGCTTCGAGAAGGTGTCCTTCACCTACCCGGGCAAGGACAACAAGCCCGCGCTCGACAGCGTGGACCTGCATATCCCGGCCGGTGCGACGGTGGCGCTGGTCGGGGAGAACGGCTCCGGCAAGACCACCGCCGCCAAGCTCCTCGCCGGCCTCTACCTTCCCGATGAGGGCCAGGTCCTGGTCGGCGGCGTACCCACGAGCGAGATCGACCGGCAAGCCTGGTTCTCCCGCATCGCCAACGTCTCCCAGGACTTCTACCACTGGCCGCTGACCGCCCGCATGAACGTCGCGATCGGCCGCACCGACGCGGACCCGACCGAAGAACGGCTCACGGCCGGGGTGCGGCACGCGGACGCCGAGGACCTGATCGAGGACCTGCCGCGCGGCTGGGGCACCCTGCTGGCTCGCGGCTACCAAGACGGCCACAGCCTCTCCGGCGGGCAGTGGCAGAAACTCGGGATCGCCCGCGCCCACTTCCGCGACGGCCAGGTCCTCGTGGTGGACGAGCCGACCGCCGCCCTCGACGCCAAGGCCGAGCAGCGGGCGTTCGCCAACATCCGGGACCTGGCCGCCGGCGGGCAGACCGTCATCCTCATCACCCACCGCCTGCACTCCGTACGCTCCGCCGACCTCATCTACCTCCTCGAAGACGGCCGGGTCGCCGAGTCCGGCACGTTCACCGAACTCATGGACCCGGCCACCGCCCCGGACGGCAGGTTCCGGGCCATGTACGAGATTCAGCGCGCCCAGTTCACCTCAGACGATGGCAGGGAGGCCGTGCCGCTTCAGAAAGAGCCAACGGTCACATGAGGTAACGGCCAATCTGATTGCAGCAGGAAGGTGCCCACCTCGGGCACGGATGGGCCCGCAGCTCTAACGGCTGCGACGCCCCAGCGTCGGTAGACCACCGGAAAGAGCGCGAACACTCTGTGTAGGAAAACGTTCACTGTAGTTGCTCGCTGTGCTGGGACTACCGTATATGGCGCTAAGGCGTAGACGCTGCTTCTCGGTCGCCAAAGCCTGCGCATGAGAGTGCACCTCTGCCCATCGGGCGAGCCAGGTCACATCAGCGGGAACTCTCGCAATGACCAGCTGCCCTTCGCCATCGCCGAAGAACACCTGACGCCCGTGTACGCGAAGACGGATCTTCTGCCTGGGCTGCACTGAACGCGGAATGCGCCTCAACAGCGCGTGATCAAGCGGAAAGACCAGGTTCCTCCGCCCACCCTTCCCTGGCTCGAAGGAAACGGTCAGCTCACCGTTTGAACGAACTAACCAGCAATACACCAAGGGCCTTACTCGACGGTTGCACGCTCTCCTGCGACTCATGGAATCAGTCTCCATGAAGAAACCGACACAGGCGGCGAAAGGCCGGATATTTCGCACGAAGACGTAAGGCTCCGCCCCGGGGCCGGGGCGGAGCCTGGGTCCGAGAGCAGCCAGCAGCTCGGATGGATAGATACCCAGCACGCTACGTCAGTGAAGGTAGCGTATTCGGTAGGTGTCAGGCGGGCCGGTCGTTCCGGATTCTGAGCCGCGTACAGGCGCCCATGGGCCCTCGTCCCCCTATGGCCCGTCGCCTGACCCGGCAGTGCGCCACTGCGGCGGCACTCTGTTCGTCGGGGCAGGCTCGGCGTCCGGCTCTGGTGGGGTTTGCTTGGCTTTGGCTACGGCGGCGCCCAGGTGGCCGCGGACACTGTCCGACAGGAGGGGGCCGTGGACGCTGTTGATCAGGTCCTCGGCCAGGCGGTGCAGTTTGGTGTTTGTGTTCTGGGAGGTGGTGACCAGGGCGGCCCAGGCGGCTTCGGGGGTGAGGCTGAAGGTGGCCATCAGGATGCCGCGGGCCAGGTCGATGGCCGGGCGGGTCTGCATGGCCCGGCGCAGGTGTGTGACCTCTGTGGACAAGTCCTCGGCAGCTCGGAGGTACGAGGTGTCCGGCGTGTGGGTGGTGGGGCCGGTGGCCTGCCGGAGTTCGCAGGCCGGGGCGGTGAACAGTTTGCGGGCGTCACTCACTTCCAGCAGCCGTTCGACGGCGGGGCTGCTGGAGGCGATGGTGACGGTCTTGTTGTGCACCAGGGCGCGCAGGCGCAGGCGCAGCAGCATGTTGAGACCGGCGAAGTCGCAGAACGGCACCGCATCGAGATGAAGTTCGAGATGGCGGGCTGTCCGCCGCAGGGCGTCGTGCAGTTCGCGCTCGACGGACGGGCAGGAAGCCAGGTCGAGTTCTCCGCGCAGCGCCACGTCCGTGCGCTCGCCGGCGCATAAGACGCGCACCGCATGGGCGGGGCAGTGGTCCGGGCCGGACGCGACGGTCACGTCGGGTCCGTCGTCCTCTGCACCGACCTCGTAAGGCAAATGCGGAGCTTGTGACATGGCCGCTCACTTCCGTCATCGGCTCGCCGCCACCACTGCCAGGTTTGCCCACCGCGCACATACCCGTCAACAAATGCACGAAACTTATTGCGTACATCGGGGCGCGTGGACGGTAGAACGGTAGGCTGGGCAGATGGATGGAGTGCCCGAGCCGCATACCGCATGGACCTTCGTGACCAGCCATGCCCGGGTGCTGGCCGCCATCGCCGATGATCCCCATGCCCGCATCCGCGACATCGCGGCGCGGTGCCGGTTGACCGAGCGCGCCGTCCAGAAGATCATCGCGGACCTGGAGCAGGACGGTTACCTCTCCCACACCCGCTCGGGGCGCTCCAACGCCTACGAGATCGTCCCCGGCAAGGTGCTGCGCCACCCGACCGAAGCTGGGATGGGCCTGACCGTGGCCTCCCTGCTGGCCCTGCTCGTCCAGGATGAGGCGGAGCGCACCGCGCAGCCCAGCGACCCCTCGCACCACAGCACGGCCTGACGCCACCGGACGCACACCGCACACCACCCGCGACCGGCACGAGGGCCACTGCCAGCGAGCCGTCAAGGTGCCCCATCATCACGATGCGCCCTTCACCGCCGGCGGGTTCTCGGGAGCGCGGACAGGCAGTGCCGCGCCGTTTCGGCGAACTCGACAGTCAGGGACACGGGAAGACCCTGCCGCAGCGCCTGACCAGCACCCGGGGTCGCCGGTGAACGGTAGCGCACGGCCCGAGCGGTGATCGAGAACAGCCGTCGGCTCATCGACGCGTGCTCCCAAATCGCCTGCCCCCAGCGCCCGCAACAGTCTCGAACGCCAACGGGCACCACAGTGCCGACGCCCTCCCGACCGCCCAGGGCACAGTGAGACTCCGCCAACTTGAAGTCGCAGGTCAAAGGGCTGGTGTGACCGGCTCTCGGGATGCTCGTGCTGGTCGTGGGCGACTGTCTGCGGAGTAGATCGTTTGTCAGCGGTTGACTTCGAGGTTTGTCAGAACGAGCAGGGCGCGCAGGAGGTGGGTGGCGCGGGCGGGGTCGGTGCGGAGCTTGGTGAGGATCCGCCAGTTCTTGAGGTGGGCGAATCCGTGTTCGACCGGTGCGCGGCCGACGGCGATGACTCGGTTGGCGGTCTTCCGGCCGGGGCTGAGCTTGTGGGTGCGGCTTGCGTGGAAGCCGGTGACGATCACGGGATCGCGTACGTCGCTGTCCAGGCCGCGGAAGCCGAGGCCCGCCAGGGCCCCGAGGCCGGCGGAGCGCAGGTGGGCCAGGACGTGATCCTGGCGTCATTCGATCGTTTGCCGACAGGCACGGACGTGGGGGCGAGCGGCTCCCGCGGCGTTGTCAGGCTTGCACGGTGGGCCGAACGACGATCTCGCTGATGTCGACGCCGTCGGGCTGCTCGATTGTGTAGCCGATGGCGGAGGGCGGCATGGCGATCTCGTCGCGCTGCTGGGTCATGGCGGCCGCGACCCCAGGGCCGGCTCGGCAGCAGCGCACCGCGTTCTCCGACATCGACTCCCTGGCCGACGCCGGCGGCGCCCCGGGCGAACAGCCCAGCGCCTGGATGGCATGGTGCGCGTCCTGTTCACCCTGGCACGCCACCAGGGCATCGATCCCGACACCCCCTCCTGACGCCCGGCCGGTCAGGCATGGGCCGGATTCAGGGGCGGCCAGGTTCGTCGCAGGCAGTCCAGATGAGGCGACGGGCGAGCTCACTGGTGCGCTGGGCGGGACCCTGGGGGCCGAGGACGGTGGCGGTGACGTAGACACCATTGAGGACGAGGAGTAGATCGTCGGCGAGCTGCTCGGGGTCGGGAGCGCAGGCGTCGGCCGCCAAGTCACGCATCCAGTGGCGGACCCGCTGCTCGTGGGTGACCGCCACACGGTTTGCGGGGTGCTGCGGGTCGGGGAACTCGGTATGGGTGTTGAGCATGGGGCAGCCGCGGAAGGTGGGCATTCCGGTCTCCTCGATGACGGCCGTGAAGATCGCGAGGAGCTTCTCGCGCGGGTCGTCGACCTGGTTGGTGACCTGGCGCATGCGCGCGAACCAGGCGTCGGCGCGTTCCTGTGTGAAGGCGCTGGCAAGAGCATCTTTGGTGGGGAACTGCCGATAGACAGTGGCGTTGCCGACCCCGCTCTCTTTGACCACTAGATCCATACCGACAGCGCGGATGCCGCGCTGGTAGTACAGGCGGCTCGCCACGGCCAGGACGTGGCGCCGGTTCTCCTCCGCTGTCTTGCGAGCCATGGCGCGCTCCTTCTGCTTGTCATGCGTCGTATCGAGTCGGCACGGCGCGCGGTGGCCGTTTGGCCGCGCGCTGGGCACGGTCCCAGTTTGACAGACGGATCGATCCGTCACAAAGTGACGTGACGGAGTGATCCGTCACAAGTTATCGAGCACGGGACACCTGCTCCGCCAAGTGCGTCACCTGAGTCACCGGCGGTGGCGTACGGATCAGCTGCTCCGCCTCTCCCGTAAGCCGACCACAGTCAAGGATCAACCGCGATGAACAATCCCAGCCTCCCCTCCGCGACCTCAGCCGGCCCGGCCTCCTCGCGCACCCTGGTTGTCGTTGCCCACCCCGACCTGGCCTCCTCCCGCATCACCGCCCGCCTGGCCGAGGCTGTGAGCGACCTCGCACACGTCACCGTCCATGAGATCGGTCCCGCCTACCCCGATGGCCGCTTCGACATCGCCCGTGAGCAGCAACTGCTGCGCGACCACGACCGGATCGTGTGGCAGTTCCCCTGGTATTGGTACTCCGTCCCGGCAGTGCTCAAGGCATGGATCGACCAGGTCCTCACCCACGGCTTCGCCTACGGCAGCAACGGCTCCGCACTGCGCGGCAAGACACTCCAGTTGGTCACCTCCACAGGCGGGCCGGAAGAGTCGTACGCTTCTGTCGATCCCACCTCCCGTTTCACGCTGACCCAGCTGCTGGCACCCCTCGACGCCACCGCCCGCCTGATCGGCATGCGTCTTGCCGAGCCGCTGGTTCTGCACGGCGCCCGCACCGTCTCCGACGAGAACCTCGCCGTCCACGCCACGCGCTACCGCGAGCTTCTCGACTCCACCCGACGGGCCGACTGAGCCTCGCACACAAGGCGGTCCGGGCTGGAGTCACAGGTGGTGAGTCCGGCGGAAGGGCGTCTCCTCCACGCCTGAGGTGCGGTGAGGGACCAGCATCACCGCACGTTCGCCCACCTGCCCGGGTACCGGCGCGACAGAGGCGCACTCGTCAGCAAGCTGTTCACTCATCCGCTCAAGAACCCGCTCCGCGACGGTGAGCGCGTCCTGCTCGGCCCGCACCTCCGCCAGCTGCTTGGCCAGCCGTTCTTCGAGTTCGTCCAGCTCCGCGCGCCGCGCGGTGATCCGTTCCGGCAACTCGGGATCCAACATGCGCCGGATCCCAGTACTGCAACGGTGTTTGCCGTGACTGCTGGGCGGATTCGTTGTTGATGCGGGTATGGGTGGGGACCTTGCTGATGTCGGCTTGTGGTCGGGCGAGTTGGAGCGGTTGCACGATCGGTTCTTGAACCGGTTCAGCAGGTCGGAGCCGTGGGAGTCGGCCTTGGCCTGCATGCGGGGCTTGATGGCTCCGCTGGAACGGAAGAACGGCTGGAACACTGGCCGAGGAGGCCGGCCGCGCCGGGCCGGACCGGCTGCACCGGCTGCTGAACCGGATCGAGTGGGATGCCGAGGAGGTTCTGGACGACGTGCGCGACTACGTCGCCGAGCATCTCGGCGACCAGGATGCCGTGCTGATCGTGGACGACACCGGCTTCCTGAAGAAGGGCACCTCCTCGGCAGGCGTGCAAAGGCAGTACTCCGGCACGGCCGGCCGCACGGGAAAATACCAGGTGGCGGTGTTCCTCGCCTGTGCGACACCGCGCGGGCGGACGCTACTGGACCGCCGTCTGTACCTGCCCACCTCCTGGGCGGACCACCGGGAACGCCGCCGCCGGGCCGGCATCGGCGACGAGGTCGCTTTCGCCACCAAGGTGGCCATGGCCAAGGCCATGGTCCGCCGGGCCGCCGGGCCGCCGGGCCGTCGCCGAGAAGATCCCGTTCGGCTGGGTGACGGCGGACGCCGCCTACGGCTTCTCCAAGGGCTGGCGCTTCGAGCTGGAGCAGGCGGATGTCTTCCACGTCATGGCCACCACCCGGCATGACACCGCCGTCACCCGCTGGTCCGTCGGCCACCCCGTCCACGACCTGTTTCCCGGCCTGCCCCGGCAGAAGTGGAAGCGCCGCTCCTGCGGTGACGGGGCCCACGGTCGGCGCATCTACGACTGGGCCCGGGTGGAGGTGCGGCCCTGGCATCGGCCCGGCCGCCGCCACTGGGTGCCGGCCCGCCGCAGCGTCCGCCATCCGCAGGAGATCTCCTACTACAGCCTCGCCGAGATCCGACGCCTGATCACCCGCCTCACCAGGCGTCGGCCGGTGCCGGTCGAGCACATCCTGCACTGGTCGCACTGGTCGCACTGGCGCAGACGACGCCGGCACCAAGCGCGCATCAGTCACTACAAGCAACGCGGACACAACCCATGAACCCGCCCAGCAGTCACGGCAAACACCGTTGCAGTACTAGAAGGCCACCCGGTCACGGTGAGTGCGAACCGGCAAGCTGTTCTTGGAGCGAGAGATGGCGCAACCGTCTTCGGCGTGACTGGTTGCCAGGCTATTCACTGGCCTGGGCATCGATGGCGATCTGGGCGATGTCAGGGCGTAACGGGGAGGCTAGCGAGGTGCCGCGAGTACGTCCCGAAGTACGTTCTCGAGCGTGACGCGGGCCAGCTCGTGTCTCAGGGTCTCCTCGATGCCCTCGTAGATGCCCTGCATAGCCGGCTGGATGCCGTAACCCACCACGCATTCCTGGTCCGGGTTGGTGCGGTGCATCGCGAACAGCGGGCCGGGTTCCACTGCCTCGTACACGTCGAGCAGGGTCATCGACTCCAGCTCGCGCGCCAGCGACCAGCCCGCGCCCACGCCCCGTCGGGATTCCACGAGCCCGGCCCTGCGCAGCTCGCCGAGCAGCCGCCTGATCACCACGGGGTTGGTGTTCGCGCTGGTCGCGATCTGCTCGGAGGTGGCGACCTCATGGCCTTGGCGCTGGTAGAGACCGATCCAGGCCAGCGCGTGGGCGGCAATGGTCAACCTGCTGTTGGCACTCATGGACCCCTCCTCTCGGCCGCAACGCTTTATGTTACGACAGCCCAGTCGTAACAATGAAGGTTGCAACAATCAGTCGTAACAATTAGCGTTGCGACTGTCGGGAAGAGTCAATCAACGAGGTGAGAAGAATGAGCAAGCCACTCATGGGCAAGGTCGCCCTGGTCACCGGGGGGTCGCGTGGACTGGGAGCCGCGACCGTACGACTGCTGGCCGAGCAGGGCGCCGACGTCGCCTTCACCTACGTCAGCTCCGAGAAGCAGGCGCAGGCCGTCGTCGACGAGGTGCACGGCAAGGGAGCCAAGGCCATCGCCTTCCAGTCCGACCAGGCAGACACGAGCCGGGCGCCGGCGCTGATCGACGACGTGGTCGCGCACTTCGGCGGCCTGGACATACTCGTCAACAACGCGGCGATCTCCGTGGCTGGCAGGGTGGACGACTCGGACGCCGACACCGCCGCCCTGGACCGGATGCACGCCACCAACTACCTCGGCGTGATCGCCGTCATCCGGGCCGCCTCCCGAGTGCTGCGCACGGGCGGCCGCATCATCACGGTGAGTTCCGGACTGGGCTCCCGGGTCGGCGCCCCCGGCCTTGCCGACTACGCGGCGACCAAGTCCGGGATCGAGAGGTACACCATGGGCGTCGCACGCGACCTCGGGCCCCGGAATATCACGGCCAACGTCGTGGAGGCTGGACTGATGGAGGGCGGCATGCAGCCGCCGGACCCCGAGACCCTCAAGGCCCTGGTCAGCTCGCTGTCCCTGCAACGCATGGGGCACCCCGACGAAATCGCCGCGGCGATCGCCTTCCTGGCGAGCCCCGCCGCGTCGTACGTCACGGGCGCGGTGCTGGACGCCCACGGTGGCTACAACGCCTGAACCCGAACCCCTGCCGCGCGTCCCGAAGGGCATCGCGCCTTCGGGGCGCGCACGGCCGCCGACCCGCGACAAGGCGTACTACTCGAAGGCTGTGCGCATGAGCTGCGGCGCCGCTGTATCGAGGCGCTGATCTCCCGCAAGGGCTCCCCAAGCATCAAGGGCCTGGGCAAGCTCCGCTAGTCGCCGAGCAGACCTTCGCCCTGCTCCACCCGTTCAAACGCCTCGCGGTCCGCTGGGAACAACGTATCGAAACTCCACGACGCCTTCGTCTCGTTGGCTTGCAGCCTCATCTGCTCCACACGCCTCAAGAAGACCGAATCGTGATGGCGTTACGAGCTCTAAGGAGAGCGGCTCCTGACGAACGATCTTCTCCGCGGACTGCCGCCCACGACCAGAGTGAGTCCCCCGAGTACGGGACACACCAGCCCTTTGACCTGCGACTTCAAGTTGGCGGAGTCTCAGTGCTCCAGAAACTGTGTAGCCGTCCGCGTGGCTGCTCTGGCACCGCCGATCTCCCGGGCCGTCGCAGGGCGAAGTCGACTGCACCCGTCCGGCGGAGTCTGCTGCCCACCCAGGCGGGCAGGCGCCCCGCGCACGGGTCGGCTCACTGCCGCACTGACGCTCGGGGACAGCGCACCGTGTCACCGCCCGGTGGGACGGGCGCCCGCACACCGCCCGTCCCACCGGACCGGTCGGAGCCAGTTTCGATGAAGCGGCCGAGTCCGTCTGCTGCGTCGCCGTAACGCGGGAGCGGCGTGATGGGGCGCTGGCGGACGTTCGGTGTGGTGCCACGCCCGTACGGGAGGCCACACCCCCGGGGGACGGACTTCCCGGCCTGGTCAAATCCCGCAGCTCAACAGCCTGGGGCGGGCTGGCGTGGCGGGGGCGTGTGATCGTCGGGCGCACGCGGGGGCGTGCACTGCGAGCGCACTGCGGTTGTGCAAATGTCCGTGTTCTGTAATGAGCAGTCCGATTTTCAACCACGGGGGCGAGGGCGGGCGCACAGTGAAGTCCGCCCGGCACAAGACCGGGCATCGGCTCCCACCGGCCCCGCCCGCGGCGGGGCTGTCCGCAGGAGGTTCGTCATGATCCGCTCCGCTCGTCTGGCCGCCGTCGCGCTCGGCGCGGCCGCCGTGGTCACCGCCGCCGCGCTGCCCGCCTCCGCCACCGGCGCCCACACCCCGCCGGCCGCGTACCGCTCCCCCGTCATGATCGGCGCGGTACAGGCCGACTCCCCCGGCCGTGACGACGGCTCCAACCGGTCCCTGAACGCCGAGTGGGTCACCGTGAAGAACACCAGCAGCCGCGCGGTCAACCTCGACAACTGGACGCTGACCAGCGAGCGCACCCACAAGACCTACCGGTTCCACCACCTGCGCCTCGGCGGCCACCAAGAGGTGCGGGTGCACACCGGCAAGGGCCGTGACACCTGGCGCGACGTGTACCAGGACCGCCGCGACTACGTGTGGGACAACCGGCGCGACACCGCCACCTTGCGCAACGACCACCGCCGCGTCATCGACACCAAGCACTGGGGACGCCGCTGATCGCCGTCCCGGGGCTGCCGCCGCGCGGCCCCGGACGTCCAGGTGCGCCGCAGCCGAGGGGAGGGGCCGCGGCGCGCCGCCCTGCCCGGGGTGCCGCGCGACCGTACGGCTGCGCATGACGGCCAGTTCCCGGCCTGTCCCCGGCAGTGGGGACCGGCACAATGGCCCCGCCCCCCGACCTGTGGGCCACCCGGCCCCAGTTCGGCAGGAGGGGAAGTCCATGCTCCCGACCCTGGCCACGCACGGCTGCCCGGCCGAACACCACCGCGTTCACGTGGAGAACGGTGTCGTGGTCGGCGAGGAGTGCGTACGGTGCGGCTACCGGATCACCTACGAGGCCACCGGCCGCGACCGCCATTTCCCACCTCCACACCCGAGCCCCTTGCCGCCGGCCGAGGTATGAGAACTTCACGTTCCTGAGCGCCGTCCCCGGCAAGGCAGGGCGGGCGCGAAGTGCAGGGTGCGGGGCGGCGTCTGCGCCCGCCGCCCCGCGCGGGCGGTATGCCCGGCACCGTGCGCCTTCCCGAGCGTCGTGACCTTCGCCGACCGGTGCGCTGTGCGGGTTCCCGCTGCGGGGCGGGCCAGGCTGAGCCATCCGGAGGCTTCGCCCGGCCGCTGCTGAGGGCTCGCGCCGCGCCCCCAGCCACCGGGTGCGGTCAGGACGTGTGGGGGCCGCGGCGCGGTGGGCATGGGGGCACGGCGCTGTCAGCCAGTACTTGACCAATCGTGGGCACCGGGTGGAAGAGGCTGCGCAGGCCGGTGATGTCCAACAGGCGCAGGATCTGCGGGGCGTCGCAGACCAGGTGCAGCTGGCCGCACTGCTCCAGCGTGCGCTGCTGGGCGAACATCAGCAGGCGCACGCCGGCACAGTCGAAGAAAGTGACCGGCCGCAGGTCCAGCAGCAAGCTGAAGGCTGGCCTGGCGGTTACCAACTCCAGGTGCCGACGGGCTTCGTCGGCGGTCGCTATGTCGACGTCGCCGTGGAGTTCTACGACGGTCAGGCCATGCGCCAGGTAGGTGCGGGTGACGCGTCGGGGGGCGGTGTTCAGCGCAACAACCTGTTCTGCGCGTTCGCGGGAAACCGGCCACCGGGCAATCGTGCCGAGGCCGCGGGTGCGTCGGAGCGTGAGGAGCCTTGTGGCGGCGGCAGGAACCGCGTGGCCGTCTCCACCCTAGGCACCGCGCGGGCGCATGGGAGTGTTTTTGCCATCTGCCACCCGAAGGGGTGGCCGCGCGGTCCGGCGTGGCCCCCAGCCGGTCGGCAGCCGGCCTCAGGAGGCCGTCGTCGGCGGGTGAGAGCACCCGGCGGTGTCGGCTGCTCTGGACCGCGCATCTGGAGGCGACGCGCAGGAGGACCGCGTGCCGGAAGCGGCGGTAGATTGCGGGCAACGGCGTGGGCCGACGCGCGGGTCAGCATGCTGCGGCGGGGAGAGGCATGACGGTCGCGGACCTGGTTGCGAAGTTGCAGCCGAGCGGGCCGGGGCTGTCCAAGCGGTGCTGCGAACAGTGCGCCGCGCTGCTGGACGTGGACGGCGCGGCGGTGTCGATGTTCTTCGACGGCTCGCAACTACTGTGGCACAGCGCCCCGGACAGCGCCCTTCTGGATGGGGGCTGTGCACCGACTACGACCTGTGGGCAACCAAAGTCTCCGGCCCCGAACGCTCATCAACACCCTGCGGCACGACACTGAGATCGAAGCCATACAACTGCTCAATGACCCCACTGATCCGGCAAGTCAGGCGTTGTCTTCGCGCACCTAGGCTCCGAACCATGAGCACGTCCGATCAGTACCACCGCGTCCGTATATCCGCCGCCCCCGAGCAGCCTGCCGTCATCGAGCTCGACGGCCACGATGTCGCCTCGTCGGTGGAGGCGTACCGGATCACCCAGACCGTGGACGAGGGCACCGAGGTTACGCTGTACGTGGCCAAGGGCTGGAGGGGTGTGCAGTTCGAGGGTCTGGCGGACGTGGTGGTCGAGCCGGCGGATGTGCGCCACGTCGTGGCCGGGTTCCTGGACGCCGTGGACTGGCGCAAGCTCGACGAAGCCGTACTCGCCCGCGATGATCTCGACGGCGCACCTGGGGAGCTGACGCGCGGGATGCTGGCGCAGCTGCGGGAGTGGGCGCTGAGTGCTTGATCTGCGCGGTCTCGCCCGGTTCGCCGAGCGGCACCTGATGCCGGACACCGTGCGCGTCACCCGCGAGGTCGGCGAAGACGTACTCGACCCCGCCACCGGGGTCCTCGTGCCCGCTCCTCCGCTGACGGTGCACTCGGGTAAGGCGGGGCTGTACGGGCACCAGGAGCGGAACCGCAGCAAGGGCGGCCACAAAGGTGCGTGGGTCGAAGAGGTTCGGGCCGGGTACCGGCTGCTGCTGCCGCTCGATGTTCCCGAGCTGCGCGAGGACGACTCCGTGGAGATGGTCAAGGCCCGGGACAAGCAGGCCGTCGGCCGTACCTACCGGGTCGCGGCGCTCGGGGAGGTGTCCTCGGTTCCGGTGCTGCGTACCGTGTGGCTGGAGGAGCACAACCGCAAGGTGGACGCATGAGCGGCGGCGCGTTCACCGACCCCGCTGCGCTGGCCGCCGCCCTGGAACGAGGGGCCGCCCAGACACAGGCAGCAGTGAACACCGTAATGCGGCACCGTGCCCAGGCGCTGGTCGAGCAGGTGCAGCGCAACGCCTCCGGCCGCCCGGGACCGCGCGTGATCACCGGCAAGTATCGGGCCTCCTGGCACGCCGACGTGCAGGGCGCGGGCCCTGTGGTCGTCGCCGAGGTGGGCACCCGTGCGGCACAGGCGCGGCGGCTGGAGTTCGGGTTCGTCGGTGCCGACAGTCTCGGCCGGCATTACGCACAGCCGCCCTTCCCACATCTGGGTCCGGCCGTCGAACAGGCCGGGCCCGTCCTCGTGCGGGAGTTGAACGATGCGGTGAAGAGGTCGCTGTGAACGAACTGGCCGACGAAGTCGAAGCGGCCTTGGCGGAGGTCTTCGGCGACTGGAAGCTGGGGCTGCTCGCCCGCGCCGTCGTCATCGCCGAGACCCTGGACGAAGACGGCGAACGCGCCCTGTCCGTGCTCACGACGCCGGGCGTGCCGGACTGGGACACCGTCGGACTGTGCCGGTACGGCGCCCTGTCCGTCGAAACCAACGGCGGAGGCTTCTTGAGAGACGACGAATGATCGACCGCGCAGCCGTGTCTGAAGCCTTCCGCCGCACGCTGGCCGAAGCGACCGGCAGACCGTGCGGTCTCGGGAAGCTACCGCTCGTCGACGGCCAGCCGGCCGAGATGCCGTACCTGGTGCTGTACCCGCAAGGCGGCCCCGTCGGCGGCGCGCCCCTGGTCGACGCATCAGAAGACTCGGAACTCCTATACCAGGTGACAGCCGTCGCCAACCGCACCGACCAGGCCGAGTGGATGGCCGACCGAGTACGACGTACGGTCCTCGAACGCACCGCGACCGGCGACTGGCGCTGGCCGATCGACGTTCCGGACGTCGACGTGTGGGCGCGGGAGCTCAAGGTCGACGCCGGCACGGACGATGCGGGCTCCGCCGCGGGTGTCGTCAGCTACTCACAGCGGTTTTCTCTGTCAGCCAGCGGCTGAGGCACCCGCTGTGCCGCGAGTCACCGGGGACACAGCGCCTTAGCTTCCTCATCTGTCTACCAGCAAGTTTGTGCTCTGACGAGCGGCATGTCGACCTGTGACTTCCCGGATGCCGCGGGAACCCAAAGGGGAGTGCAACTAAGCAGGCACTTGATACACACTTACCGCATGAACGTCAGAGATAGCGTCATCGGGGCGAAGGCGCGCCTGATCAACCCTCTACAGGAATCACTGGCACGGGAGGATGCCCTCGAAACAGCAAAGGACAACGACACCAAAGGAACCCTACAACTGGCAGCTACGGCCACCACGCTGACTGGTCTGCTGTTGTACGCAGTCATCTACCTTGCGCACTTTCGCTTCTACGCAGTTTTCGGCTTAACTCCATCTCAAGTCGGTGTAGATAAGGCAGAAGTGCTGAACCGGGCACTCTTGGGCCTCGCCGTAGTGGCGACCTTGTTTATCGTCGGTTCGTTCGGGTTGCTAATTCCGAGCGCGCTTTTCATCTCCGTATCCCGGCGAAGTTTCGCATCCCCTCGCCAACTGGCCTCAGAATTTTGCCGACTGTTGACAGTTCGATGGTTTCGTACTACTACTCTCGCCGCGATAAGTGGACCCGCTCTGTTTCTCTCCCTATCTGGTGAGCACGTATTTCCGATCTCCCGTGACGAGTTGATTTCGTCTTGCTTGTTCGGTTTTCTGACGGCAGCGGCGCTACTGCACATGCTTCCTAGAGGACGCAAGGGAGCGGTGGGACAATTCGTATGCTGCGGCCTGGTTCTTTCGCTTTCGTTAGGCCTCTGGGTCAGCGGCAAGGCATCTGTCCAAGCGAGACGGACCGCGAAGACTGGCGAGGTTAGCTCCTCGGTCCAGATGCTCGGAATCCAGCTACAGTACGCAGAGACGCACTTCGTGAAGGGGGCAGGAGAACCCATTTCGACCGACTTCCCTGCTCTGTATCTCGGAGAGCAAGGGGGAGTCTATAGCTTATTCGACTGCACCACTAAGAAAACGATCAGGGTGCCAACCACTCAGGTACGGCTGGACTTGACTGGCACTGCAGAATCCCTTGTGCGTCAGGCTTGCTTGTTGGCACCGACGCCGCGGTCGACCATGCCATAAGTGGAAACCAGCCGACATGTGCCGCCGAAGAGGCCAGCGATCTGGGAGGCTGCTGCCTCACATCGCGGAGTCAGCCCTACCTCTCATCGAAGGCCCCGCATTGGAGGCTGCGGGGCCTTCGGGCAGTGCCGCGTGCCCGCAATTACAGGGACACTAGTTCTCTGGGTAGGTCGGCGGTGGGCAGCATGATGGCGGGCGAGCTTGAGTTTGGGATAGAAGCTGCGCGTACGTTGGTTTGTACGCAATTGCTCAGACGTCGGGTATCCGCGGTGATGGTGCTGTTCTTCTTTGGCTGAGGCCAATGCCGTGCGGGATCGAAGGCCAGGTCACGAATGTAGCGGGTCCAGGTACTTAGCTGTCGTTTCTCACCGTTGGCGCTAGAGTGCAGCACCATGCAGTAGGCAGCCAAGCCGTCCTCGGCTCCGGAGGCGAATCGCCACCAGAACAGAGCGTGGTCAGCCCGGTCGGCTAGATACAGGAGGCAGGCGAATACACGCGCTCCACGAGGGTCGAAATCGTTGAGGAACCGCTCTAGAAGCGACTTCACCTCGGGGACGGTAACAGCATCTTCACACAGCCGCTGCAGCTCCCATTCGCTGTGGACTGGGGGGCGAAGGGTTGAGGGACCGTTGCCGCGTCCCGGCCGGCTCGGGGTGGGCCGGGAGGGAGCAGGGCGGGGCGGCTGCGGCGCCTTTGTGTGTCGCTGTCGCTTCGGCTGCTGCTGTTCGGTAGCAATGCGCTGACCCAACTTGGCGACGAACGCTTCCATGTCCCAGGCGTCCAATTCGCGCTGCACCATGGTGCGTTCCGCATCCATGAGGGCTTCGATGCTCGGCGTGTGCTGCGTATTTTCGGATCCAGTGACGTCTTCGATGCTCATCGGGTCCCTCCCTCGTCCCGCGTGTCCTTGTGGGAGCGGGTGTCTCGGTTGTCTCCGTGGCACAAACGGCGCTTTCCGTGGTGGGCGTTGACTCGGGCGTTGCCCACCGAGATTCCCAACTTCGCGGCGATGTCCTCGTACGACTCGTTGAGGAAGTAGCGCGACACTACGCACTCGGCTGCTCTCGGCGATGTGCGCTGTAGCTCTCCCAGGGCAGACAGCAGTTCGGTCCGGGCTTCGAGCCAGGCGAAGGCATCATCACTGTCGATCTGGTCGTCTTCAAGGGGACATTCGGTGACTGGCCGACGCATGATCGCTCGCAGCCGGTCCTTGAGGGTGTCCTTGAAGATCTTGTAAGCCATGGCGTACGGGTTACGACTGCTCAACACCCGGGGCCACGCCTTGTAGATGGCCATGAAGGCATCGGAGGCGGCTTCCTCGGCGTCCTCGCGGCTGCGCAGCACGCGATAGGCGGCACCGTAGTAGACCCTGCCCTGGCTGCGGACCAGTGCCTCGAAGTCCACCGGCATCGAGGTAGGTGCCTGCGGTCGTGGCTGACGGTGGTGGCCGTATTCCGGAGTAGGCGTCACTGGGCCTCCTTCCAAGGCGGGAGGAGGGTGATAGCGATCAGATACACCTGCCGTCCCGGCGCAACGATGGGGCTGCGCGCGTGTCCAGGCGGGCGCTGAAGCTCCTGGGTGAGACGGGTGCAGTGTCGCTGTGCGGGGTGTGCGCGGTGACGCAGCAACAGGTGAGTCAGGACGTCGAAGACGACCACTGTCATCCGCGCCGCACCGGCCCTTGCCAATGCATCCGCGGGCATGCGGTCATTCACCGGGTGAATCCTTCCAAAATGGCCGGAAAGCTCCGAAGTTCTCGGAGCGAGCGCACAGTTGCGCTCACCCTCACTGCCGTATCGGACCTCTCAAGAATTAAGCCGATGACCGCAAGTTTCTGCGAAATGGCCACAAGCGATCACCCTCAGCCCATGACCAGTCTCTTTGCGCCTTGCACCTCGCGAAAAAGATCAACGGTGGGCATCTTTCGTTCAAGACTTAATAACCAGCAACCGCCCCACACGCCTTCGCACCGAGGCCAGCCGAGTGCCGGTCAGGCTCCCCGCACCGATCGCAGCCGATCAACGCCATCACTGGTGACGGTATGGTGACCGACGTGCGGTAGTTCGGGCTTGGCACCTAGCCGGGGCCCTGAGCTCGCATCCTCACCGCGGAGGCCCCGCGCGGACGCCCACCCGGTTCTTCGGGATGGGTCGGTTCCCCGACACGACGTCGAGGGGCGGGGCCATCCCACCACCGCTTGTTTGGCTGCCGTCCCGGAATCGGACAGCAAGCCTTGCAGGTCAAGAAGTACAGCCGCCGGGGCGTCACCCGTGTTCTGTGGCTGGAGAAGGTCGCCGACAGCGGCAACGTGCCCACACGCCCGGAGCTGAAGGCCGGCACGGACCTGACGAACGCCATCGCCTCCATCGACGGGTGGACGCTCGCCAACCAGCCCATCGAAACGCCAGACCTGGGCAGCACGTTCGAGAGCAGCATCCCGGGCAGCGACAAGGCCGACGACTCCTCGCTGGGCTTCTACGAGGACAAGGTCAGCGACGAGATCGAGCAGCTGCTCACCAAGGACGCAACGGGCTGGGTGGTGTTCCTGCGCAAGGGCGACGTGCCCGGCAACCGGTCCATGGACGTCTTCCCCGTCCGAATCGGATCCCGGTCGCCGAACTACTCGACCGACAACGAGGCCGCGAAGTTCACCGTGTCGTTCTCGATCACGGAGAAGCCGACGCAGGACGCCGAGGTCCCGGCCGCCGATACCCCGTCGCCGCCGAAGTTCGACAAGTAACCCGGCCCCTCCCCGCTCCCGGCCGGGTGCGCACGCAGCGGCGCCCCACCCCTTCTTCGGCGCCAGCCCGCGGCCCGGCCGGGCCTGTTCTCCTGGAGTCCTCCATGCCCGGCACCTCCCCCTCCCCCACTCCCCCGCCCGCTGAGGCGGTTGTCCGTGACGCTCACTGGGCGCACAAGCTCGCCCGGCTCCGCGCCCGGCAGCTTCCCGAGTACACGCTGCGACTGTGTGACGACCTGGCCGCGAAGAAACGTTTCGATCAGGCGAAGCTGGAGGTCGCGCGGCTGCGCATGGCCGAAGCCGAGACGGGCGCCGACCCGGCCGAGGTCGCGCGTGCCGATGTGGAGCTGAAGGACGCGAAGACCGCGTACGAGGCGGCGTCGCTGTCGCTGACGTTCCGCGCCCTGCCGCGTCCGGTGCTGGACGGGCTGATCCGGCGGTGCCCGCCGACGGAGGAGCAGGCGGAAGACGGGGACGCCTGGAACCCCGAGACGTTCCCCGCCGCCCTGGTTTCCGCCGCCCACATCGAGCGGGACGAGTCCGGAGCGGCGGTCGAGGGCCTGTCCGAGGAGGACGCCCAGGAACTGCTGGACGCCTGGCCGGCGGGTGAGGCGAACGCGCTGTTCGCGGCGGCGTGGCAGGCCCAGCAGATCAGCCGAGCCAGTACGGAGGAGCTGGGAAAAGACTGATCGCGGACGCGCAGCTTCGGGCGGAGCTGGAGCTGTGCGACCGCTACCGCATCCCCCATTCGTTCTTCCTCGGGGCCGGGGACGGCCGCTGGTCGCAGACGGATCGGGCCAAGGCGCTGGCGTTCGAGGCGTACCGGCGCAGCGTGTGTGAACAGTGCGGCACCCGGGCCGCGGAGTGGGACGAGGAGCAGGGCGGTGACCGGTACGCGTACGTGACCACCACGGTGCGGTGCGTGGGCTGTGAGCTGATCGCCACGGAGCAGGACCAGGTGCCGGACGGCCCCGACGGCTACGGGGTGCGCATCGGTCTGGTGCCACGCGAACAGCACCACCACCAGAAGTAGCAGTACCCCTTGGCGGCGTTGGGGCGCCGCCAAGGGTGAAGGGCAGGGCGCGGGGAGTTAGGGCACCGCCCGGTGTCGAACTACACGCTCAGCGTGCAGATGCGCGCTGATGCGGCGCATCTGCTCTCGCAGGTGCGCCAGGCGTCCCGCGCGATGCGGGACCTGCGGCGCGACACCGACGCCCTGCGCAGCGGCCTGAACCGCATCGACGGCGGCAGCCGGGCCGCTGCCGCCGGCCTGCGGTCGGTGGGCCGCTCCTCCCACGAGGCCGGGGCCGGGCTGCGGCGGGTCGGCGCGGACGGGCACGCGTCGATGAGCCGCCTGCGGCACGGCGTGCTCTCCGCCCGGCAGGAGCTGCACCACCTGCGCGGCCTCGTCGTCGGCGGCGGCATCGTCGCCGGGCTGGCGGAGATCGCCAAGGAGGGCAACGAGTACCAGCGGTCCATCAACAAGTGGGGCGCAGTCACCGGCGCCTCCGGGACTGAGATGGTCCAGGCCGCGGCCAAGGCCCGCGAACTCGGTGCGGACCTGACGCTGCCGGGCACGTCGGCGTTCAAAGCCGCGGAGGCGATGCTGGAGCTGGCCAAGGCCGGTCAGACCTCCACCTCATCGATGGCCAACGCGCGCGCCGCGATGCAGCTCGCCGCGGCAGACAATCTGTCCGCGGCCGACGCCGCCCGCTACCTGGGTGACGTGATGGACCAGTTCGGTCTGTCATCGAACAACGCCGGACGGGCCGCCGACGTTCTCGCCGCGTCGGCGAACGCCGCCTCGGGCGGGCTGCAGGACATCTACTACGCGATGTCCTACACCGGCCCCGTCGCCGCGCAGCTGGGCATCTCAATCGAGGACTGCTCGGCGGCGGTGGCGATGCTGGCCCGCTCGGGCATCCTCGGCTCCAAAGCAGGAACGTCCCTGCGCGGAATGCTCACCAACCTCGCCAAGCCGACCGCGGCCGCGAAGCGGGGCCTGGCCGAGCTGAACATCGAAGCGTGGGACTCCCAGGGCAACTTCAAGGGCCTGCGCACGGTAATCGAGGGCCTGGAGAAGGCCCAGCACCGCATGTCTCAGAAGGACTTCCTCGCCGCGGCGTCCGCGGTGGTGGGCAAGCCGGCGCTGGCCGGTGCGGCAGCCCTCGCCCACCAGGGGGCTGCGTCCTTCGACCAGATGCACACGGCCATCGCCCGTACGGGTGCGGCCGGGGAGATCGCCGCGTCGCAGACCAAGGGCCTGTCGGGTGCGGTCAGCCAGCTCAAGACACAGTGGTCCAACACCGGCCAGGTCCTCTACACGGCGGCGGCGCCTGGACTGGAGAAGGTCACCCGGCTGCTGACGGCCGGGCTCGGCGCCGCCACCCCGCACATCGCATCCGGGCTCGACTACCTGCACGACCTGTACACCCTGGCCCGGTCCGGGCTGGCCAAGGCCGCCTCCGACGAGATCGACGACCTGACGGACTCGTTCTCCGGGCTCGGCAAGCCGCTCAAGGACCTCGCCCTCGACACGGTCGCCGCCGGCCTGAACATCCTGGTCAACGTCGGCCGTGCGGGCCTGCGGGTGCTGCACAACATCGGCGAGGCCGCCTCCCCCGTCGCCGAGGCCATCAGCGACGTGGCGAGCGAGGCGGGCGGCGGAGCCTCGGCGCTGGACATGGTCGTCACCGCCGCGAACCTGGCCAGCCGCGGCTTCGGGGGGCTGTCCGGCGTACTGGTGCCCATCGGACATGTCATCGCCGCGCTGGTGCACGGCTTCTCGGCGCTGCCGGGCCCGGTGCAGACCGCGATCGCCGCGATGCTGCTGGCCCGCCGGGTGACGCCGATGATGCAGAACCTGGCCCGCACCGTGACCGGCCCGGTGGTCGGGGCGTTCCGGTCGGCCGGGGCGCAGATGCGCGAGCAGCAGCAGCTCGCCGCCGCGGGCGGCCGGGAGATCGGCCGCATGGGTGCGGCGTTCGCCGTGCTGGAGAACCGGGTGCCGGTCGTGGGCCGGATGGCGTCGGCGTTCCGCTCCGCCAACGGACCTGCTTCCGGTCTGGCCCGGTCGATCGGGGCTGGACTCGGCGGGGCGGCGCGCGGCCTGATGGGGGCGCTGGGCGGGCCGTTCGGTGTGGCGATCGCCGGTGCCGGGGTGGGGCTGTCGATGCTGGCCGACCGGCAGCAGCAGGCCGCGCAGGAAGCCGCCGAGCACCAGCAGCGCATCAGCACGCTCACGCAGGCGCTGCGGGAGTCCAACGGGGCGATCACCGACAGCGTGCGGGCGACGGCCGCGCAGTCAGTCATGGACACCAAGGTGTTCGACGGCAAGAGCCGCCTGGTCGACGTGATGCGCGGCGCCGGGGTGAGCGTGCGACAGCTCACCGACGCCTACCTCGGGCAGAACGGCGGACTGGAGGCGCTGGAGCGCAGCCTGCGGCTGACCGCCAGCGCCAACAGCGACATGCAGTACACCGCCTCGGGTGCGTTTCGCACGTACTCGGAGAAGGGGCAGGCCGCCTACGACGCGGCCAAGGCGCTCGGTTCTGTCAAGGGCGAGATGAGCCAGGCCGCCAAGGATGCGCGGGACCTGGCGGATGCGACCGGGCGTAGCGGTTCGGGGGCGAGCGCGGCGCTGGGCCCGTTCGGGAAGTTCTCCGACGCGATGCGGCGTCTGTCCGACACCACGTCGGACGCCGACAGTCGGGCCCGCGCCCTGCACGACGCCCTCAACGTTCTGGCCGGCGGGTCGGTGAACCTGTCGGCCGCCCAGGCGCGGCTGAACAAGGCCGTCTCGGACGCGAAGGACTCGCTCAAGGGCGGCGTGGACGAGGCGGACGGCTACCGCGATGCGCTGCTGAACGTCGACGGGTCGCTGTCCACGGTCACTCGCAACGGCCAGAAGCTCTACGACACCCTCCAGGGCCTGTCCACCAATTCCGCCGACGCGGCCCAGGCCGCGTACGAGTTCGCGCAGTCGCAGGGCAAGAGCGTCCCGGAGTCGCTGAAGGCCGCGCAGGCGGAGATGGCCAAGGCCCGCGCCTCGGCGATCGCCACCGCCGAGGGCTACGGGCTGACCGCCGAGCAGGCCGCGAAGCTCGCGGACGCGGCGGGCCTGGTGCCCGCCAACGTGTCCATCCTGCTGCAGACCGCAGGCATGGAGCCGGTGATGGCGCAGCTCTTGGCCGTCCAGCAGACGCTGAAGGCCACCCCGGATCAGAAGACGATCACCGTCTCCAGCCTGGACAACGAGGCCCGGGAGAAGCTGACCAGCCTCGGCTTCAAGATCAAGGACCTCAAGGACCGCACGGTCCAGGTGACCGCGCCGACCGATACCGCGCGCAGCAGCCTGGATGCGCTGATCAGCAAGCTCGCCGCGACCCCCGGCGCGAAGCACGTCACCGTCTCCTCCTCGACGCAGGCGACGATCACGAGCCTGGATGCGGTCCGGCAGGCGGTCGCGGGTGTGCCGGGCGGCAAGACGGTCACGGTCGCCGCGCCGACCGGGGAGGCACGTGCGCAGCTCGAAGCCCTCGGCTTCAAGGTCACCGACGTGCCCGGCAGCAAGACCGTCACGATCACGGTGCCCACCGGCCCGGCCACCTCCAACGTGTCCGCGATCCAGCAGGCGATCAACAACCTCAGCGGGCGCACCATCACCAATTACGTCCAGACCCGCTACATCGGCCCGTCAGTCAACGGTGTGCCGCTGGTGAAGCAAGCCAGTGGCGGCCTCGTCACCTACGCCGACGGCGGTACACACGAGAACCACGTCGCGCAGATCGCCAAGGGCGGCGAATGGCGGATATGGGCGGAGGACGAGACTTTCGGAGAGGCGTACATCCCTTTTGCGTCCTCCAAGCGGGCCCGGTCGAAGACGATCTTGGAGCAGGTGGCCAACCGCTTCGGCGGCACCGTCACCTACCACGCGGCCGGCGGGCTGTCGGACTGGTCGTACCAGCCGGTGGGCAGCAGCGGCCTGACCGTCTCCGACGTGGTGTCGAAGTCGCAGCGCAAGGACAAGCACGGCGACGAGCACTTCGACCTCGCCCTGTTCGAGCGCAACCTGCACTCTTCCGTACGCACCGCGCAGACATGGCGCAGTGACCTGGCGACGGTGGCGCGGCGCGCGGGGTCGGAGGTGGCCAAGGCGCTGGAGGACATGGGCGAGGACGGTATCGCCCTGACCAAGAAGATGGCCCGCGGCTCCGACCGGTACATCAACGACATGGCGGCGCAGCTTCGGCAGCTCGCCGGGGCGGCGCGGTCGTCGCTGGCCGACTACACCGGCCAGCTCGCGGGCGCGGTCCAGGACGCCACCGCCTTTCAGAACAACCTGGCCCGCCTGGCAGGAAGCGGCTACGGCGACCTGGCCACCCGTCTGGCACAGCAGGGCGACGCCAATGCCGAAGCACTCGCCGCCCAGGCCGTCAAGGACAGCACCAAGGCCCGGCAGGCGAACCAGGCCGCCAAGGACGCGACGAAGGTCCTCGACGGCGACCAGCTCACCGACCTCGTGAAGATCATCAGCTCTCTGGCGAAGGGCCGCGGTCTTCACGCGGTCGCCGAGCTGGCGGGGCTGGAGGAGGACCGGCTGATCGAGGTCGCCAACCTCTCCACGAACCAGATCCGCGGCACCGGCAAGGCGGACCGCTTCCTCTCCGATTTGGTGAAGGCGAACGCTGGGCGGGCGTACGCGGACGGCGGCATGTGGGCGCCGGGCATCTACTCCTCGCCGTCGCCGAACGGGCTGATCAAGTTCGCGGAGCGGTCCACCGGCGGGGAGTCCTACATCCCGCACGCGGCTGCCAAACGCGGCCGGGCGACGGCGGTGCTGGCACGAACCGCTGACCGGTTCGGCTACGACCTGGCGCCGCGCCGCCTGGTGGACGCCGCCGCCGGCCGCGCCCGCGTCGTAATCGTGCACCAGGCACCGGCGATAGGCAGCCAGACCATCCACGTGCGCCAGAGCCCGGCGTCGGCGAACGACATCGCCGACGTGGTCGCGTACCAGATGCGCCGGGCCAAGCGCGGAGGTGCCCTGCGATGAGCACCCCGTTGAAGGACTGGCAGCTGGAGTTCGGCGGCGTCGTGATCGGTCACGGTACGCCCGTGCCGGTCGCGGAGATTGAAGGGCTCGGCCGTGCCGGAGTGCGCGGTGAACCGGTTCCCCGGCCCGGCGCTGACGGGGCCTGGCCGTCCCCGGACTTCTACGAGCCGCGCACGGTCCGCATCGACTGCGCGGTCAAGACGCCCGGCGATCCGGCCGCCGCACGGCAGATCGTCGCCGGCCTGCAGCGCGCGGCCGACGACCCGCGGCTTCGCCTCAGCGGCGGTGCGGTGATGCCGCTACGCATCAAGTGGCCCGGCTCTCCGGTCCGCGTGCTGTTCGGACGGCTGGCCAAGCTCGACCCGACCTGGGCGGACGCGGCCCATGGCTGGGTGCCGCTCGACGTGGAGTTCACGGCCACCGACCCGCGCTACTACGCCGACACCGAACAGCAGGCCGCGCTGCGGCTCGGATGGCTGTCCGGCGGTGGCTTCGCCGCCCCCGTACAGGCCCCCATCAAGGTCACCAGTGGTACGGCGTCCGGGCAAAACCGGCCTGGCTGGGTCACCAACGACGGCGACCTGGAGTCGCACCCGGTGCTCACGGTGCATGGGCCGTGCGCCAACCCCGCCATCACACATGTCGAAACCGGGCGGATGCTCCGGCTGCCGGTGGTGCTCGGCGCCGGCCAGTGGGTGCGGGTGGACACCCGGCCCGGCCAGGCCATGGCCGTGCGCGACGACGGCGGCACCGTCGCCATCCCTGACCGGCTGGACACCTTCAGCCTGCCGCCCGGTCGCTCCGAAATCCGCTGGACCGCCGCCGACCCGACCGCCACTGCCCGCCTGACCGTCGCCTGGCGCGACTCCTTCATAGCTCTCTGAACAAGGACACGTACGACCGATGACGCTCGCCCAGGCCCCGCTGCTCGTCGACGGCGCCACGCACTCCGCCCAGACCTTCCGCATGATGATCCGTGACCTGTCCCGGGGCGGAGAAGGCATCACCGAAGCCGCCGACCTGAAGGTCACCCCGCTACCGGTGCCGGGCGCCGGAGTGCAGATCGCAGACGGCTCGGCCGTCATCCGCGGCCAGGCCAACGCCTGGCAGGGCTCCTACACCGCCTACAACATCGGCACTGCCACCATCCCCATCGCCCCGACCGGTGCCACGCCGCGCTCGGACCTGATCGTGCTGCGCATCACCGACCCCGAGTACGAGGGCGGACTCGCCCCGGCGAAGGAGGCCATCAACGCCTTCGACGTGATCCCCAACGTCTCCCCCGCCGCCACGGCCCCGCCGCCCGGAGTGACCGGCATCGCGCTCGCCCGTCTCGACATACCGGCCTCCACCGGAACCATCACCGCCGGCATGATCCGGGACCTGCGCAACGTCGCCAACCCTCGGCGTGAACGGTCGCTGCGCACCTCCTACCCGCACACCATGACCAAGGCGTGGCAGGACGACAACGAGTGGCACACCTGGCCGCCCGAGGCCCAGTGGAAGATCGACGTACCGCCGTGGGCGACCAGGGTCATCATCGTGCTCACGCTCGCCGGGCTGCGCATGGACTTCGACAACGTCTACGGCGTCGTACGCCTCGTCCTCGGTGATCAGCCCAGTGAGGGCACCGTCGTCGACGACGACCAGGGCACGGGCGTGCGCCGCACGACCGCCGTCATCGCCGACACCCTGGCGGTCCCGGCCGAATACCGCGGAACCACGCAACAGCTCTATCTCGAAGCGCGCATGGCCATGAGCGTGAAGGGTGACCTGTCGGTCGATGAGGGCACGTCCATCGTCTGCGATGTGGAGTTCACCGAGGGCCCGGTGTGAGCTACCGCTACCTGACCCAGCACGCCCTGACCGGCCAGTGGCTCACCCAGCACCTCCCCCTGACCGACGTCGAGTTCGGTGAAGAACTCAACGGACCCGGTCACCTGCGGGGCTCCCTCAAGCCGCACCTGGCCACCCTGATTCCCGAGTTCGCCGACCCCGGCACAGTCGTGATCTACGCCGAGAGCGACGGCTTCCTGCGCTGGGGCGGGCTCGTGTGGCAGGCCGTGCCCGAGGGCGATGAACTGAAGATCGAAGCCGCCGGATGGACCTCGTACCTTCAGCACCGTCACGACCTCGACGGGGAACTCGGCGGCCGAGGCCCGTACGTCCACGGGGATCCGTGCCGCATCATCCGGGACGTCGTCGCCTACGCGCAGTCCGTTCCCGACGGGGACCTCGGCATCACCGTCGATCCGATCGACTCGAAGGGGACCGTGGGCACGCCGGCCGAGCCATGGCATTCCCGCTGGTGGGAGACCCCGGTTCTCGGCGACCAGATCGATGACCTGGTGAAGGCGCCGGACTCCCCCGACTATGCGTGCACTACCTGGTGGGGCGCCGACGGCCGGCCGGTGCGCCGGATCCGGCTCGGCTACCCCCGCCTCGGCGCCCGCCGTCGCGACCTGATGTTCGCCAGCGGGCTGAACATCATCGACCGCACGCCCATCACCTACAGCGCCGACGAATGCGCCCAGGTCGTCATAGCCACCGGCAGCGGCGAAGGCCGAGCTCAGCAGCGCGCCATTGACGCTGTCCGCAACGGCCGCCTGCGCCTTGAGCATGTCCTCGAACTGCCGGACGTGCGCGGCGCGGGCGTCCTCGCTCAACGCGCCAAAGCCGAACGTGCCTGGCGCCAGCGGATGGGCGATGTCGAACAGATCACCGTCCGCAACCACCCCGCTGCCTCCTTCGGGGCCTGGCAGGTGGGGGACGACGTGCAGGTCACCATCCGAGACCAGTGGGGCGACTGGTCCGGCTGGTGCCGCATCACCGGCTGGACCCTGCACCCCGACACCAGCGCCGGCGAAACCGCGATCCTCGACTTGCGCCGCGCCGACACCTTCCACTACGCCACCGCCGCCTGATCTCCCCCGTACAAGGAGAACCTGCTATGCCTGCCGACCTCGGCGCCCGCATCACCCAGCTGGAGCGAATGCTGCGCTCCGTCATCCGATCTCCGCGCCTGACCAACGCCTCAATCGAAGGCGGCGCCGTCCAGGTCTACGACGAACATGGCTCCCTGCGCGCCCTGGTGGGCCAGCAGCCCGACGGCACCAGTGGCGTCACCGTCGTCAACGGCCCCCCACCTCCTACCCCGGCCCCGCCGACCGTTGCCCCTGCGCTGGCCGCGCTGACCGTCACGTGGGACGGCGCGTTCACCGACGGGGTAGCCGCCCCACTGGACTTCGCCCGCGTCGAAGTGCACGTCGGCCCTGATGCTCGTTTCGAGCCGTCGCAAGGCACCCTGCGCGATACCATCGAAACCGCCCAGGGTGGCAGCGTCACCGTGCCCCTCCCCTACACCACGTGGTGGGTCAAGCTGCGGGCACGCACCTTGGCCGGGGTAGCCGGACCCACCTCGGTGGCTGTCGAGGGCACACCGCGGAAGGCCGCGGCTGTCGACATCCAGGCGGGAGCGGTCACTGCGGACACCCTCGCGGCCGACGCCATCACCGGCAAGCACATCGTTGGCGGAAAGATCGACGGAGCCCTGGTAACCGGCAGCACCGTCCGCACCGGCGACAGCGGCGACCGCATCGTCGTCACCCCCACCCCGCCTGCACCGCTGGAACAGGTCCCCTCCGTACTGCTGCACTCCGCTTCCGACCTCGAAAAGGCCCCCGGCACGCTGCGGGCCAGCACCAAGGCGGACGGCACGGCCTTCCCGACCGTGGAACTCACTGCCCCGGCAGTGCAAACCGACTGGTGGAACCTGCCTGACACCTCCGCCCTGCAGTTGCGCTCCCCGCAGCTCAACGAGCGCGACGGTGCATTCACGCTGACCACCTCGACGAGCCTGGACCGTAAGCAGGGCAAGGCCACCGTCTATGGCGCGGGGAGCATCGGCCCAACCGATAGGGCACTACTCCGAATTTCAGTCCTAGATGGCCCCGAGGCCCCCGGCAACGACAATGGCCTGCCCGCCCGCACTTTCGTCGAGTCCAGCGGCGCCCAGTTCACCATCCGCACGGCTTCCACCAGCGGAGACACTACCGTCACGATGGACCCGAACGGGATAGCCGTGGAGGGTTGGATCACTCGGCCGGCCACCGACTGGCGCCTCATCGACCTCTCGCCAGGCATCACGCCGGGTTCCGAAGCACCCGAAGTGCGGGTGTCCGCCACCGGAACCATCGAAATGGCCGGCTACGTCAACCTGGCCGACTCCACCGTGCGCAGCGGACAGCAGATCGGCACCCTCCCAAACGGCTACCGGCCCAAGACGACCAAGCGCCTCATCGTCGCTTCCACCGCCAACGGCACCATCGTCCGCATGGACGTCAACCCCGATGGCGCCATGAGGCTCTACCCCATCATCGGCAACCGAGCCACCTGGATCGGCTTCGACAGCGTCACCTGCCGCGCCAACTGAGAGGTGTTTTCCTGATTCTCTGCTCAGCTAGAGGCCGTTCACCGTAGGCTCGCCACTGTGTGACAGCACGCGCTGCCTCCGTTCACTCGCGCACCCGGGCATCGGGTCCGGGACGAACATCGGAGGTGGGCATGCGTCGCCGCTTAGGGAACCTGGTCAACCGGCTGGGCCGACGTGAACTGGCGCTGATCGTCATCGGAGCACTCGCCTCCGCTGTGGCGGCCAAGCTCGTCGACACCCTGCTGTAGCTGGCGAACCTGGTGTTTGGACCACACCAGGTTCGCCAGCCGCTCAGCGGGTCGGCCAGCGTTCCAACTCGGGAGGGCGCTCCGGCGCCCTCCCGAGCCTGCTCGCCATTGTGTGGATGTCAAGTCTGGCTTCGCACCGCACCTGGAGGTGCTCCGCCAAGGTCGAGCCTGTCACACCTCCCGTGTCGGCGAAGCGACATTGACAACATTCGGCATATGCCCGAAAGCCGTATGATCACGTTGCCCTGCTAATGCGCCGACTCTTGTCATATGCCACGGCTTCCAGGCGCACGCCGCCGCTGACCAGTGCACAGGCGCAAGTCAGGCGCAGGGCTACCGTGGGCCACGCGTGCCTGTGCCGCCGAGTGCCGATTTTCATCCGCCTTCGCTGCCTCTGCCCAGCCCCACCCAACGCTGCGCGACCTGCAGCGCCCCACCATCGCGAGATCGATGCGCGCGAGAATTCCCGAATCAGCACCCCCAGCGGGGAGTTCACCGTACGCTCACCATGTGCCAAGGCACGCCTCGTCCTCATCTTCACCTCTCCCCGGGCCAGCCGGGCCCAGGGGCGCGCGATGGGAGAAACGGGCATGTGGAGGTGCATCCAGAAGTGGCTGCGGAGGCTCGGCCGACGTGACCTCGCATTAATCGTGATCGCCGGGTTCGTGTCGGCGATTGCGGCGAGGCTCGTGGACGCCGTGTCGTAGAAGCCGACCCCGGTGTCCGATATACACCAGGGTCGGCGGCTCAACGGCCGCCCGCCCTGCCCCACACCAGCCAGGTATGGGGCAGGGCAACACTGTGTTCGGAATGAGGGCTGCGCCAGTTACAGCGCGATACGTCGTCCACCCATTGGCTCTCGGATGCTCCTGGGCTCGTGTGTGCCGCGCATTCGGTTCGCTGTGTCCGAACGAGCAGAGTTTGTTCTTGGCGGGTGTCTCCGAGGATGTCACATTCCAACTTGACAGGTGGGGAAACTGGTCAAGTTCACTAGCGTCAGGACGGACCGGCCGCCCTCACACCCACCGCCGCTCGTCACCGTACGATCGTGATCAGGCGTGGGGTTGCCGGGAGTGATTGCGGTGTCTGTGCCGCCGGGTGCCGAGCCCACGCTGTGGGAGCTGCACCGCGCCGTCTCACAGCTGCGTGAGGACCTGCGCGGCGACCTCGCCCAGCTCGCCGCCCGCCTCGATCACGTGGTCACTGAGGACGTGTACCGGGCGGATCAACGGGTGGTCGAACAGCGCATCGGCCAGGTCGAAGCCGGCCTGGCGGCCCTGCGGAGCGAGCACGAGCAGGTGGTCGAGCGCGGTGCGCAGCAGCGCCGGGAAGATCAGGCGCAGGCGGCTGCGACCCGTCGCCTGGTGATCAGTTCGTTCGTCTCGCCGCTGCTGGTGATGACGTTGCAGCTGTGGCTGGCTTCGCACGGGTCGGCGTCGTAGCCGGTCGAGGGGTGAGTTTTCGGGCGCGGGGAGATAGTGAGCGCCGAGTTGGCGACACCGATGAGCCCTGACCGTCTGGTGACTGCTCTGCGGGCAGAGGGTGTGAAGGTGGTGGAGCGTCCGGGCTGGCGGACGCACAACCGCAATGGGAAGGGGCCGTGGGGCCCGGTGAATGGTGTGGTGATCCACCACACCGTCACGTCCGGCACGAGCAACACGGTCAGCATCTGCGAGAACGGATACGCGGGACTCCCCGGGCCGCTGTGCCACGGAGTGATCGCGAAGGACGGCACCGTCTACCTGATCGGCAACGGCCGCGCCAACCACGCCGGCCGCGGGGACGGCGACGTGCTGCGAGCCGTGATCGCTGAGCGGCCGCTGCCCGCAGCCGACCAGGCTGACACCGACGGCAACACGCATTTCTACGGCTTCGAGTGCGAGAACCTGGGTGACGGCGCTGATCCGTGGCCGGACGTGCAGCTGGAGGCGATCGAGCGGGCGGCGACCGCGGTGTGCCGGGTGCACGGCTGGGGCGCCGGGTCGGTGATCGGTCACCGGGAGTGGCAGCCCGGCAAGGTCGACCCAAAGGGCTTTGGCATGGGCGACCTGCGCTCACGGATCGCCGTGCGCCTCAAGGGGCGACCGACCGGTGGCGGCTCCAGCACCGGCGGGGCGATAGCCTCGACGTACACGGTGCGGCCGGGCGAGACCCTGTCGGGCATCGGAGCCAAGCTGAAGATCAACTGGAAGGCCATCGCGCAGGCGAACGGCCTCACGGCCCCGTACGTGATCAAGCCCGGTCAGCAGCTTAAGCTCCCCGGCACCGGTGCGTCCTCCGGTGGAGGCGGCTCGTACAGCCCGCCGCCGTTCCCCGCCGGCCTCGCGCCGAACCACAGCTCACCGTCCGCACGCGGCCTCCAGCAGGGGCTGAAGGACACTGGCTGGCTCGACCCCTCGGTGCCGCTGTCCGACAACTACGGGCCGCAGACGCAGAAGGCCGTCGCCAGCTTCAACCGCAAGCACAACCTGTTCACCACCGGCCACCCCGAGGATCCGGCCATCGGCCGCCGGGGCTGGGACCTGCTCCACCGACTCGCCTACGGAAACTGAAACCTTTGCTCTCCTTCATCCACACCCACAGCACCCGGCTGTACGCCATTGCCGCAGCCGCGCTCGCCCTGATCGCCTACTACGTACCCAGTCTTCCAACCGAACTGATCCTCGCCCTGACTGCCGCCATCCTCGGTACGGGTGAGGCGGTCCAGCGAATAGAAAACGCCAAGACCACCAAGGCGCTCACCGTGTCAGCTACGAGCTGACGGACATCAGATAACTCACGTGAGGTCCCTGCCTGCCAGCAGGGGCCTCACCACATCTTGGCACTCCCTATCGGGTGAATCGCGGCCTAGGCCGGAACCGTCCTCGGGCAGCCCCTCTCCGGTATGTCGAGGGACTATCGCCAATGAGGGGAGGGCTGGTGTCGCATCCCGCGCACTGTGAGCCCGGAGTTGTACGAATCGAAGTCACTGCTCTCGATACATACGCCACTGATGTCGTGCGCCAGCAGTTGGCCAGCCGCTGGACGTGTGGTGGACCCGAGCGGTCCGACGATGGGAACGGGCCCGGTGTCCGGGTGCTGTTCTACGCCTACCTCGGAGCTGATGCGAGGTAGGCAGGACCGGTAAGCCGGTGACGTCGGACGGTCACCAGCCGTACTTACTACTGATGCGGCCGACAGCAATGTGGTGCAGGGCGGCCGCGTGGTAGGGCACGGTGTCGTCGGGCGCCGCGTTGAGGGAAAACCAGGAGATGCCGCCGCACTTGTCGGGTTCGGCGTTGTACGGTTCGCCGTCCCAGGAGTGGGCGCGGTAGAAGATGCCGAAGCGTGGGTCTTCTCCGGGGGCCCGGTGGTCGATGACGTGGGCGAGTTCGAGGTGGTCCGGGTCGACGCGTACGCCGATCTCTTCCCACCCTTCGCGGACGGTGCCGTGGTCGGTGGGTTCGTCTTCTTCCAGATGGCCGGAGGGGACCTGCCATAGCCCGGAGGCGTATCCGCCTTTGCGCAGGCTGAGCAGGACCCGGTTGCCGCGGATCAGCAGGAGGTGAACGTCGATGATCCGGCGGTGGCGCTGGACGGTGAGGGGTGCGGTCACGGTGAGGGCGTTTCTCGTGAGTCCGGTGAAGCCACCGATTATGCCGCGGCTGCGGGGGTTGGCCGAGCCTTTTGCGCCCTTCGGGGGAACGGCTCAGCCGGGTTCGGTGCGCAGGAAGGCTTCGGCCTGGTCTAGGCGGTGGCGGACGTCGCGCATCACTGTGCGGGACAGCCGCGTGAGGAGGCTGTGGTGCACGGTTCGGGTCTTCTTGTCCCAGTTCCAGGTGCCGACGATCCGGCCGGCGAGGGTGATGGCGGCGCGGACTTCGCCGATCTGGTTGAACACCTGGGCGTGGTGAGCGGCGTCTCGGTAGCGGTCGCGGGTGGCGAAGTAGCCCTTGAGGCTGGGGTCTTCGAAGGCGAGCAGGCGTACGTGGTCGGCCGGTAGGGGTGGCGCGGCACGGATGTGGTCGATGTCCTCGGCCAGGGCGAGGAGTTCGCCGGGCAGCCCTTCGACGCGCACGGGCGTGATGGCGGAGCGCAGGGTGGCCAGGGCTGGACTGATCTCGGCCTGGCTCAGTCCTGTCCACCACAGCAGGTCCGCGGTGGAGGCCGGAGCGTAGGCGTGAAGGTAGTGGCGGATGAGCCGAGCGGTCGCGGTGGTGGTGTCGGGGTGGGTGAGGCGGGTTGCCGGGTGGGCGTGCTCGACGAGAGCGAACCCGCGTTGTTCACGGTGCAGAGAAGGGGAGGTGTTACGGCAGGTGACGTGTCCGGACTCCCAGGCCCATTTGATGCCCAGCCGCACCGCTTCGACCGCCGGTGAGGGCTGAGCCTTGAGCATCCGGTCTTGCAGGTCACGGTAGGCGAGCGACCCGCCGGCCAGTGCGTCTTGGCACTGGATGCCAGTTCTTTCCAGGTCGTTGCGGCTCAGGCCGTGGCGGCGGGCGGTGGCCAGGGTGGCGCCCTGGCGAAGGCGCAGGGTGGCGGTGTGGGCGTCGGCTGCGTGTTCGTGGGGCCATAGGTGCAGGGTGCGGCGTACGCAGCGGACCTTGATCAAGGTGCCGTGGGGTGAGAGGGCGTGGCGCAGATCGTTTGCGCAGAACTCGGGCAGGCGGGTGTGGGCGGTGACGTAGGGCGTCAGCAGTCGGGCGGCGTGCAGGCCCGCCTGGGCGGTGGCGAGTGCGGCCAGGTCGGCGGGGCCGGGCTGGGGGCCCCAGCCGTGTCGGTTGGCGATCGCGGCTCGTTCGACGGCCGCCGGCAGCGTCAAGGTGGAGTGCACTGCGGATGCTCCTCTTGGGCTCGGCGGGGCGCCGGTGGCTACGGTGCCGTGGGGAGCATCCGAGCGTAGCGGGGAGCGATCAGGCGGGGGCGGCGGTTGTCGGGAGTTGGTGCCGGTCGGGCCACAGTTCACCGACCATGGCGGCAAGCTGCTCGTACCCGGCTTGTACCTCGGCGAACTGCTCTTCGGTTCCCCACCAGTGCGTGTCGTTGTGGTGGATGTGGTACTGGCCCCAGTCGCCGTTCCAGCCGGGTTGGCTGCTGGTGCCGTGCAGGTCGAATTCATCGGGGTGGTCGTAGACGTAGGTGCCCGGCAGTGGCACGAAGCGGAACAGGGAGACGCGGTCGATGTCCGGGGCGATCTCGGCTAACAGGTCCATCGTCTCGGCTGTGGTGTGCCGGTCCTCGCCGGGGAAGCCGTGGATGAGGAACAGCTTGACGTTGATCCCCGCGGCGCGGCTGCTGTGCACGGCGCGGTGGATGTGTTCGGCGGTGATCTTCTTGCGCATGGCCTTGAGGATCTTGGGGCTGCCGGACTCCATGCCGTACTTGATCTCCATGCAGCCGGAGGCGGCCATGTCGGCGAGCAGCGGCCCGTCGACGGTATCGACGCGGGACAGGGCCGACCACTTGAGGCCGAGGTCGGTGATGTGGGTGCAGATGTCGCGGACCTTGTTCTTGTTGACGATGAAGTTGTCGTCCACGATGGCGAAGCCTTCGATGCCGTACCGGTCGATCATGTCGACCAGTTCCTGGCGGGCGCTGGTACCCGAGCGGTACTGGATGCGGGTCTGGGCGGCGGCGCAGAAGCGGCAGGGGAAGGGGCAGCCGCGGCTGAACATGACGTGCGCCATGCGCAGGTCCGTGGTGCTGAGCCGGTCGCTCATGACGAGGTCGGCCTCGGGGAGCAGGTGCCGGGCCGGCAGCGGGAGCTGGTCGATGCTCTTAAGCAGCGTCCGCGGCCGGGTGCGGTGCGGCGCACCGTCACGCAGGTAGCAGATGCCGTCGACGTCCTCGAAGCGGCGGGTGGCGGCGCGGGTGAGCAGGTGGAGGAGGGTCTCTTCGCCTTCGCCGATGCCGACCACGTCCGGTTCGATGTCCAGCAGGGTCTGCTCGGGGTAGAAGTTCGGGTGCACGCCGCCGGCCAGGATCAGCGGGTCTTTGTCGTAGCGGCTGTCACGACGGCAATCGCGGATCACACCGTAGGTGGCCGAGGAGGGGATGGTGAAGGCGACCGCCTCGTAGCCGGTGAAGTCCCGTACGTGGTCGCCGTCGGCAACCTTGAACACCGTGACCTCGTGTCCGGACCGCTCGGTGACGGCGGCGAGGTAGAGCACGCCGAAGGGCGGGAATTCCCGCCGGTTCTCCTTGAAGCGCGCCAGATCGAGGACTTCCGGATAGACCAGTGCTACACGCATGTTCCCTCCGCTGTTGGCGGGCGGGTGAGTTCGGGCCCCGTCACCGGGTGACAGGGGCGGGGCCGAGCCGAGGACATGCTCGGTCGGGCTTCTCGAATCGCGCGTAATGCTGTCGTACGGGTGGTATGCGGCGGCTGGCCGCTCGCGAGCGGCGCCGGTGAACCGGAGGTTGGGGGCTGGTGCCCGTCTACTAGGTGTCGGTGCGGGCTTGCCATTCGTCCTGGAGGATCGCGTACGTGATGGAGTCACGCCACGCTCCCCGGACGTAGACGTGCCCGCGGATGCGCCCTTCTTCGACCATGCCGGCCGCGAGGAGGGTCTTGGCGGATGCCTCGTTGCGCGGGGCCCGTGCTGCCCACACGCGGTGCAGGCCGAGATCGGTGAAGGCCAGGTCGAGGGTCAGCCGTACGGTCTCCCGGCCGTAGCCGACGCCCCAGGCGTCGGGCCGCAGGGCGAAGCCCATGGTGGCGGCCTTCTGCTGGTGGGGGTCGGTGGCCAGGCGGGTGAGGCCGATGAGGTCGCCGTCGTTCCCCTGCGTGACGACGGCGAGGACGTATTCCTGGCGCGGGTTGGCCGTTGCGGCGGTGATGCCGCGGGCAACGATGCCGCCGACCTCGTTGCGAGTGCGCGGGGTGAAGCTGAGGTGTTCGGTGGCCGCCGGGCTCCCGTAGATGGCGTGCACGGCGTCCACGTCGTCGAGGGTCAGCTCGCGTAGTGCGAGGCGGGTGCTGTGGCGGTTGACCGGGTACATGACCGCGGATGTTACTCGCCGATCATCGGGGCAGTGCGAGGGGGCGTTGCCGTCCGTAGATTTCGATCTCTTCGCGCAGGTCGCGTGCGGTCATGGAGTCACGGCCGTACCCGGTGTTCAACTGGTTCGCGACGCGGTTGATGGAGTAGACGATGCCAGCGTTGCGCTGGCGCAGTGGCAGGTCGAGGACGGGGCGGACGGCTTCGACGGCGCCGTCCAGCTCGGAGGTGTACAGCCGGGCCAGGGCGAGATTGGTCTGGGCGCCGGCGGCGTCACCGAAGGCCCAGTGCGGGTCGGTGGGGTTGCTGTAGCCGTGCACTGTCTGCTCGGCCTGTGTGACCAGCCTGGCGTCCCCGTGGCCCAGGAGGGCCTTCGCCTCGACCTCGTAGTAGTCCTGCCGAATCTTGGGGAACTCCAAAAGTCCGCCCAGGGCGTCGAGCTCGTCTGGCTCGCAGATTTCGCGGAGTTCGGTGGCGCGCCGGTTGGCCTGGCGGACGGTTTCCTGGTCGCCGAGCAGTGCGGCTGCGCGGGCTTCCAAGCTGGCCGCCCATACGGTGACGCTGCCGCGCTGCCCCTGGGCGGTGGTTGCGGCTGACCGCGCGAAGTGCAGCGCCCGGCTCGGCTCGCCCGCCCAGTACGTGATCAGGGATTTCAGGCCCCCGACCCACGCTTCCATGGCGGTGTGGTCGGCCTTGGTGGCGCAGACGCTGGCGGCCCGGGCGTGCATCATGGCCGAAGTGGGGTCGCCCAGGTCGTGACATGCCTTGGCGTACATGCCGCTGGTCAGGGCCGACAGGAGGTACAAGTCCCGGGTCTGGGACGGCCGGGCGCGGCCGCCTTCCAGGAGGGTGAACGTTTGCTCCTGGGTCTCGGTGAGGTCGTCGAGGATTTCCGCGAGCGGTACGCGGGTGTACCGCGCGGCGAGGTCGCGTACGCGGTCTTGGACGTAGCCCATGGTCTCCTCTCCGAGCTGTTCGTGTTCGACTCCTATCGCGAATTGCATCGCGCGCCGTGCTGCCATGGCTGCTTGCCGCCCCATCTGTCGTAGGTGTGCGCCGTCCTCGGCGCTGGTGTTCGCCGGTGCCGGACCGTGCTGTTCGACGGGTGGTAACTGGTCGGGGGCTTGCGCCCACAGCTCGTCGATCGAGTAGTTGAACATGTGCACCAGGACCCGCCGGGCGTCGCCGCGTGGGATGTGTGTGCCGTAGTACCACCGCTCGAAGGTGGCGTTGGACAGCGTCAGGCCCATGAGGCCCGCGTTGTCTTCTGTGGCGGCGACTTCTTTCGCTGCCCGTTGGTATCGCGACCGGAACGCCGGGAACGCCTTCCACTCGCGTTGATCGATCAGCGCACGGAACAGCGTGTGCATCGTGTGCCTCATCCCCTCGGCTCAGCACTTGTCTTTCGACGGTAGGACTATCCCTTCCCAACTCCCGGCGAAAAGTGGGCGCTTTCGAACTATGAGGTGGAAATGAGGAAACCACGCTTCGCGGACTCGGCGTAGTGAGGGAGATGTGAGGTCAGCGTGCGGATGGATCTGCGTTTGACCAGCCGCCAGGCTCATAGCGTCTCGTCGAGACGGCTCCCGACGCGGGGTCTTTCCGGGTCTCCGCTCGTAGTCGTCTACCGCGTCGTCCTGTGCGGCAACTGCTGGCCTGGGGCGCTGGCGAGACGCCTGAGCAAGCACGCCCACCCCCGGGGTGATGCTTCCCCGGCCTTGCGCCACGTATTGGAGCGCACATGATGTCCCCCGCGAGCACAACAGCGCGGCCTGACGAAGGCACGCGCCCGACCAGAAAGGTGAAGGCGGCTCGCTCTAGAGTGACGGGCCATTCTCCTTGGGATGCTGACCAGTTGCGGCGAGCTGCCGCTTGCTTGAAGGTCAAGCGTGACGCCGATATCCGGGTCGCCGCTGCGCAGGCGGCCGATGCGGTGTTGATGAAGGATGCGCCGCTGTTGTCGGACGCCGAGGTTCGTCGGCGCATCGTCGGCCTGGAGCGGCACCTCCAGGCCGTGACCGGTCTGCTGAACAGCCGGGTCGGTGACGACCCGCCGCATGTCTTACGGCTGCTCCTCACCCGCGCCCAGCACGTTCAGCGGGAGACGCCGCCTGGGCCGATGGGCCCGACGGTTCATATGCTCCGCCTGGCCGAGGAGATTCAGCAGCAGGTGCGCTACCTGGAGGCGGGCCCCACCGCCCTGAACCGCGCCCCGTCGGCTGTCACCGCGCGCCCGCCTCAGCTCCGCCCTCGCCCTGTCAGGCCCCAACCGCGCACCCCGCCGGTGGGACATCGCCGCGCGGGATGTGCTCGGCGTGCTGCCTCGCTGATCCGGCGGCATCCGGGCGCGGCCGTACTGACCACCGTGGTGTGTCTGCCGACTCTCTACGGCATCAGCCAGTTGGTCACCGTCCTGCACGCCTGACGCTCGGCCGGCTCTCTCCGGCCCCGTGTGCCGCCTCTTCGCCGGGCCCCGCGGTCCTGCCGTCCCGGCGGAGAGGCCCGTCCCCCTTTCCGTCCGCTCACCTCGAAAGCAGACATGGCTCCCCATTTCCTTTCCCCGCCGTGGTCGGCACGCCGCACGGTGTCGGCCCCGCAGTACCTCGGGCGAGTGCGCGTAGACGGCACCCCCGTCGGCGCGATCACCGTGCCGCTGTCGACCAGTCCCCCGCTGCCGCTGCCGACCGCTCCCGCCCCTCGCCCTTCCTGGGCCGCCTCATGAGCGGCATCAAGGTGGACGTCCGGGACGAGACCCGGCTGGCTCCCCGGCTCGCCCGGCTGGCCCGGCAGGTGCTGACTGAGGCGTCGCCTCGGCTGGAGGAGATCACCGGCCTGGTGACGCCCACGGTCACCTACCGCCTGGTGACACCGCGAGTCTGGCGGGCGGAGGTGGTGGCCTACGTCGACCGGGGCGTGCAGCAGGCGTTCGTCGGCTCCGAGGTCTCCGCGCGGGAGCGGGCGGAAGCCGAGTACAAGGTGGCGTCCTGGCACAAGGCCATGACGCGGTCCTGGCCGCTGTTCGAAGCCATGACCCTGACCGACCCCAATGGCCAGCCGCAGACGCTGATCGCGCCGCGGGCACTGCACCACACCGGGGTCTGCCGCAGCCGCCTGGCACTGCGACGGCTGCTGGTGCACGAGTGCGTCCACCACGCTCAGATATTCGCCAGCCAGGGCGTGGTCGTACCGCCCCGCGTGTCGGTACGCCGCTACCCCTACGACGACCGGGCGGTCCCGGCCCTGTTCGAGGGACATGCGGAATGGGCCGAACGCCTGCACACTCTTGAGCTGTTCGGCGCTCTACCGCCTGCGGATGCCTTACACCGCTCCTGGCGCTACCGGCTGCACCAGCAGATCGCACGCCGAGGACAACAGGGCACAGCAGCCCCACCTGAACCGAGTGGCCCCGCTCTGGACCCGCGGGAGGATGGAGCACGCTTCGTCACCGCCGCAGTGGCCGGAGTCGGCGATGTGACGAAGTTCAACTTGATCTGGCACGACCGGAGTCTGGCGCCTACCGAGGAAGAGATCCGACAGCCCGAAGCGTGGCTGCTGCGGGTTGGCCTGTGACTGTCCACAGAGTCCCGGCGTACGCGGCGTTCACCACCACGAAGAGACCACACGGCCGATGAACACACCATCTCCAATCAACCCTGCGACCCTTTCGGTACCGGGCTCGTCCGAGGCTTCGGCTCCGGTGCTGCGGCGGCCGGACACCGTCCCCTACATCACCCGCTGGAGCGCCGAAACCGAGATCAGCACCCCGGTCATACCCGCCCGAGGCGGTGCGGGAATTGCCTTCCCGGACGAGATCCCCGGTGACCGCGATCGGCACGGTGTGCTGTGGATGCGCCGCAAGGTCAACTTCGGTACTGGCGCGCCCCAGTTTTCGCTGGTGCACTCGGTGCGCCAGCGGTACGCGATGCGACGGCTGCACTGCCAGGTGTGCCGCCAGCCGGCCGACCGTAACGAGCAGGGCATCTTGTGGCTTCTGGAAGACGGCCGCGCCGACCGGCCGGACTGGCCGGATGGCGAGCTGACCGTCCACCCGCCCGTCTGCAGCGTTGCGTGCATCGAGAAGGCCACCGGGCAATGCCGGTACCTGCGGGACAACTGGGTGACCGTGCGCGTGAACGAACCGGTCGTCGACGGCGTCTACGGGCAGCTCTATCGCCCCGGTCGGCCGCTGCCCACGCCGGTCCAGAAGGTGACCCGTCTCTACGAGGCGCCGGACGTGCTCTGGGTCCTCGCTTCTCAGCTCGTGGCCACGCTCAACGGCTGCACCGTCGTGCGGGCCTGGGCACCACAGCCCCGTCCCGCTGCTCCCCGCGAGGACCCTGAGGTCGTCCCTCCGCGTACCGCCTCCGCCCGTACCCGAAGGAGACAGAAGCGATGACTCCGCCCCCGGTCGATCCCGCGCACGTCACTGCCCGGGAGAAGCAGCTGCTCATCCTCGTCGCGCAGGGCAAGAAGAACCGGGAGATCGCCGCCGAGCTCCGCCTGGCCCCCACGAGCGTGCGCACCTACCTGGTCATGCTGCGCCACAAGCTCGGCGTCCGGGGACACCGGGCGACGCTGGCCCGCGTCGCCTTCCGCCTCCGGTACGTGGATCCCGGCACGGCCAAGAGCGATGCCCCCGCGCTGGCTAACGGAGAACGGGTCCTGTTGCGGGACGTGGCGGACGGCCTGACGTTGAACGGGATCGCTGCCAAGAACGGCAAGACCTACGACCAGGTCAAAGTCAGCATGGCCCAGTTGTTCAGCAGGCTGGGGGCTGATGACCGCATAGACGCGATGCGTGTCTGCGAGCAGTACGGCCTCCTCAACGAGGACGCGGACAACTCCGGCCCGCCCGGCAACGGCCGGCCCGACAAGGCCGCCTGAGACGACCGCTCGGTGCGCCGGAGCGAACCTCCCTGGCCCACCGAGCGGCATCCACTTCCCCGTACACCACCACACCGAGGAACACGTTGCCCGAGCAGAACACCAGTGACCAGGACAGCCAGAACGAGGATCAGGACCTCCCGAAGGGGCTGGGCAGCATCGGCTGCGGCACCACCGAGGGCCACTGCACGGACCCCAACCGGCACAGCTTCATGTAGCCCGACACGTCGCGAAAGGACCGCTCATGTGCCAGCACCAGCCGCCCTGTCCGACGGCCGACGCAGCCGACCGGGACGCCGCCCACCTGGTGGCTCACCACCCGGAACAGGGCTGGAGCCTGTTATGCAACGGCGTTCTGCACTTCGAAGACACCGGAGACCTGCTGCCCGACGGCCAGGTCATCCGTCCGTGCCGGCCCACCCGTCGTGATCGGCAGGCCGCGTGACGTGCCCTACCGCATCAAACCCCAGTCACGGTTGTTGAAGGGAACAGCCTGGGAGCCGTGTGAGGCTCCTGCTACAGCCCTACGAGCCCCGCAGACCATGTATGTCTCCCCTGCGATCAGGGGGGCCTTCGCCGCCATCCACCGCATAGATGCCTGGTTCGGCGCCCGTCTTCTGCGGGCACTCACCATGCACCTGATCGTGTCTGGCTCGTGGAGGCATTCGGCTGAGCGCGGGTTGTACTGCGTGCGAGAACAGAGCAAGAAGCATGGCCTGTGCCACCAGATGGTGGTGGGGCCGACTGGGCTGCACGCCTACGAATACCGCACCAGCCACATGGCGGCACGGTGTGGCCTTGCGGTGAACCCGCCACTCGAAGGAGCGCGGTTGTGGCTCCCGCCAGTACGCGGGGATCTGCCGCCTGCCGACAGTATCGTTCCGTGGCGCTATCTGCTGTCGTTCAGTTCATCGCTATCGGTGCGAATGAGCGAAGACGTGGTGTGGGCCTATGCCCGGCACGTCGACAGCGGGGCCTCTCCTATGGAGCTCGCCGATGCCTACGTGGCCACAGCGCGGCGCGCGATAGCTGTCGCTGAGCTGGCCCCCCGGCAGCCAGGGCGCTACGAGGTCAGCGGCGATGACGGTCTCATGTGGCAAGTGCTGGTCGACCAGCACATTCACGAGAAGCCTCTGGTCAGGGATGTCCGGCCTTCGGTAGGGCGGTTCGAGAGACCCGTTCGGCGCATGCGGAGCACGGGTGTCCCTTTTCGGGTGCCGACCGGTGGCCCCCCGCCTTTCCCGGCAGACCGCGAGGCGCACCGGACGTTCTGACGGGGGACGTAAGGCGCGAACCGCGAAGGCCCCGGTCGTGAGACTCGGGGCCTTCGCTGCACCTCTTGGAAGGGGCGTCTTCACACTAACAGTGGCTGCCGACAGTCCGGCCAAGAGTTCGACGACACGACGCTTACGCGTATTCTGCTATCCCTATTTCGGGATGGAAGGAGACCGCTGTGGCGAAGCCGCTGTTGTTTGGCCGTAAGGAGATCGCGCGGGTGTACAACATCGCACCGACAGCGGTCAGTGACCGTTGGGTGCCGGCTGGAATCTTGTCGTACGAGGACGCGGCGATCGTTTCCGGGAAGCCGTTTTGGCCGGGCGGCCTGGTCGTAGATGTCGCGCTGCCGCCCGGAGGTAGGGGGCGCCAGCTGGACGAGGGACTGTTGGAGAAGGTGGTGGAGGAGCAGCAGGCAACCTCGCGCCCCAAGAAGAAGGGTGAGCTGCCTCCGTTGGTGGGGACGCAGGAGTACGGAGAGCTGTTCGGGGTCGGCGAGGTGTCCGCCGCCCAGGCGGTGACTCGGAGCACGGGGATGCTGCCGCCGGCGGACTACACGCTGTCGGGCTCGCGCTTGTGGCTCCTGGACACGGTGCTTGACGCCGCCGAGGTGACGATGCAGAAGTCCCGGAAGTCGACGTGGCAGCTTCGGCTGGATGTCGCGGACGCGTTGCGGGAGGGCCGGTACGACGGGCCCGGGTCGTTCATCGCGAAGCGCGGCGTTGCCGCGCAGAAGCCATAGCGAGTGCGATACGGCTGGGCAGGTGGCGGTGGCGTCCGGGTGGGCGCCGCCGCCGTTTCCGTGATTGACCCCCACCCCATACATAGTAGAATGTAGTTATCGAAGGAGGGGGGCGTTTGATCAGACGCGCCCCATGTCGCAAAATAGGCCGCAGCATTTAAACGGAGGGGGGAAGGTATGGCTTCAGAACAGTTGGAACTACCCGTTGCGCCCTTGCGGCACCCCAAGGACCTCAGCAGTGCCAGCATCCAGGATCGCTTCGAGTCGTTCCACCAGCTCAACCCATGGATTCTTGACCAGCTGGAGGCGCTGACCTCCGACTGCGTCAACCAGGGGATCAAGCGCGTGGGCATCGGGATGCTGTTTGAGGTTCTGCGCTGGCAGTACGGCAGGGCGACTCTCGGCGAGCCATGGAAGCTGAACAACGACTACCGATCCAGGTACGTGCGCAAGCTCATCGACCTGCACCCCGAGTGGACACCCCTGTTCGAGCTCCGGGGCCTTCGCTCGGCCTAAAAATAGGCCGCCGCATTTGATGACCTCTTGGACTGGAGCTGTCGCATGACCACCCCTACCGTCCCGAAGCTGCGCACCCGCCAGCCAACGGGCGCCATCCCCTGGCCGAAGATCCTGATCGAAGGTGAAGAGAAGGGCGGCAAGAGCCACCTCGCCGCCTCCTTCACCGGATGCCATCGCACCGGTCAGGCGTACTGGCTGGAACTCGGCGAGGACACCGCCGACGAGTACGCCGCCGTTCCGGGGGCCGACTACCTGCTGATCGAGCACAACGGCACCTACCGCGACATCCTCGGCCAGATCGAAGCCGTGCACGCCGAAGCCAAGCGCGCCGCCGCCGCAGGAGAGCCGCCCGTCGTGCTGGTGATCGACTCGGTGTCCCTGCTGTGGCGGATGCTCGTGAACTGGACGCAGGACCGCGGCCGGCGCAGCAAGACCGGGCAGAAGAAGCTGCGCTACGACCCGGACGCGGAGATCAAGCCGGGCATGAACCTGTGGAACGACGCCACCGAACGGTGGAACCGGGTGATGTACCTGGTGCGAACCATGCCCGGCATCGTGCTCCTCCTGGCGCGCGGCAAGGAAGTGCAGGCCATCGACGGTGCGGGAGAGCCCATTCCGAACACGAAGACGTGGCGCGTCGAGGGGCAGAAGTCGCTGGCGTTCGACGCCACCGTGTGGGTGCGGCTCCTGCGCGGGGATGATCACGCCTACGTGGTAGGTGCCCGTTCCTTGAAATTCCACGTCCCCCGCGAGGGCAGGCCCAAGGCGATACCGAACTTCTCGATCGAGTCGCTGGTGTTCGACCTTATGGGCTGCGGCCCCCACTCGGCGCCGCGCCAGGCCCCGCAGTTGACCGGAGACCTGGCACAGCCGTGGATCGCGAAGGTTCAGGAGACGGCTGAGAAGAACGGCATTCCGGGGCTCCAGGAGCTGTGGAAGAAGGTCGGGGCAGACAAGTCCCTCAGCCGGGACGAGATCAACGTGGTGCGTCACGCGATCACCCAGCAGGTAGCGGCGTTGAAGAACCCGCCGAAGATCGAGGACCCGACCAGCGATGCGGCCAAACTGCGCGCAGCGGCCCTCACGGAGCAGGACGAGCAAGGCGAGCCGGAGCCGGATCCATTCGATGAGGACCCGTACGCCCCCGCCGCCTGATCACCCCTGCCTCATTCACGCCGGGCCCGTCATTACGGGCGGGCCCGGCGTGCCCTCTTGGAGAAACGCGTGACTGCAACACTGACCGAGCCCGCCCCGGTGTCGATCTGGGATGCCGCTACCGCCGTCGACGCCCGGCGCCCCCGGTCACAGCAACGACAACTCGGCGCGTCCGACACCGTGTGCCAGCGCCGCGCCGGATACGTCGTGCACCAGGTGCCGCCCACGGACACGCCGGACAAGAAGGCCGCGATCCTCGGCACCTATATCCACGCCGGACTGCTGGAGTCCGCCCGTACCGAATACGGCTGGCTGGTGGAACGCACGGTCGCCGACGACCGGATCCGCGGGCACATCGACGTCGTACAGCTGGATGCCGCGACGGCCGCTCGTCTGCCGCAGCGGCACCGGCCCGTCCAGCCGGCCGAGGTTCTGACGGTCGAGGACGTGAAGACGAAGTCGAGCCGCGTGTGGGACCGCGTCATCCGGTACGGGCCGACGGCTGCCGAGGTGCGGCAGGTCCTGCTGTACGCCGACCTGCTGCGCACGGTCGGGTTCGCGGATGTGCCTGGGCAGCGGTACCTGCACCGGATAGGGCCTGTGGACGTGCAGCGGATCCGCTTTCGCTTCGTGTGCCGGGATACCGGCGAAGAGCACATCGACGAGTTCGACTTTGACCCGTGGCTGGCGGACGAGGCCCGGTGGTGGGTGGACCGGGTGTTGGAAGCGGACACCCCCGAGGAGTTGTCCCGTGATCACGATGGTCCGGGCTTGCCCACGAAGACGCTGTGCGACTACTGCCCGTGGGCGTCGGCGTGCTGGCCCGGGGCGGCTCCGGGCAGCCCAGTGCAAACGATCCTGGTGCACGACGACGAAGACCGCACTGCTGCTCTGGCGGAGTACGCGCGCCACCGTGAGCGGGAGAGCGCGTCGAGGAAGCGTAAGCAAGTGCTTCGGGCGATGCTCGACGACTCACCCGAGGGCTGCTATGGGGACAACACGCTGAGCTGGGGTGGCGGTAACCCGAAGGAGGAACCTGACGTTCAGGCGTTGGTCGACACGTTCGAGAACGCCGGGCTGACGGTTCCCATGGTCCCGGATGTGAACGGCATGGTGGCTATAGCCCGTCGCGCCGGCGTGGCGGTGCCGATGCGTAACGCGGCGGGGCAGAAGACGCCCCGCACCATCAACGTCACGCGTTCCCGCAAGCGCCCCTGACGCCCCCTTGAGCGGCCCCGCGCGCACGGCGCGGGGTTCCGCTCCCTTTTTGATCTTTTCGAGCCCTGTGCTGCCTTGGAGGCATGTTCCGTGACCATTCTGCGCCGCCACCTGACTTCCGGGTTCACGGTGATGCCCAACTCGGCCGTGAACGATGAGCGGTTGAGTTTTCGGGCGCGGGGCATCCTGACGTGGCTCATCTCGAAGCCGGACAACTGGGAAGTACGGATCACGGCGATCGCGGCCGCAGGGAAAGAGGGCCGGGAGGCTGTGGCGGAGGCGGTGCGGGAGCTGAAGAGGCTCGGCTACTACCGCGTGGTGACCGACCGGGGTCCGGGTGGACGACTCTCGCGCTTCACCGAGGTGTACGACACGGCGCAGGGCTGGGTAGCCGAGGAGTATGAGCGGCTGGAGGCTCGCCGGTTGTCCAGAAAGCTGTCCAAGAAGCTGGGCTCTGACGCTGCGGAGAGTTCTTCGGGGACCGAAGACGGGTTTCCGGGGGTCGGTTCACCGGGGGTCGGTTCACCGGAGTCGGGTGGACCGGGGATTCTAGGTAGTAACCACAACCAACACCTTCAGAAAGAGATCCCCCCTACCCCCGTGGCTGTCGCCGCAGGGGAGCCATTGCCCGCTGACGGCGAAGAGCCAGCGTCTGCGGGGAAGGGGGCGCCGCGTCGGGCGTGTGCTGCTCATCCGGATGTTCCAGGGCGTTCGTGTCGAGGCTGCGGGACAAGTCCGCGTGCGCAGCGTGAGGCGGAGAAACGGGCAGAGAGGGAGCGGGTCAAACGGGCTGAGCGAGCGGTGAACGAGAGCACGTTGGCGGAGCTTCGGCGCCGGCCGGGTGGTGATGGCTTGTCGGAGGTGGCTCGGCGTCGGATCGAAGAGATGCGCGGGGTGCGACAGCAGGTGATGCACCCGAGCTCTGGAGTGGGGGCGATATCGACCAAGAAATAGGCCGTCGTTTATGATTCCGGCTGGACTGCTAGCCACCTGCTTAATCATCCCAGAGAGCCGAGTGACCCCCCGCAGGCCACCCGAGCAACGACTAGCCCCTGCGGTAGACCCAGCGCACCACAGGAGGCAACGACTCACACATTCGACCGCGGCTTAATAGGCCGCTGCATTACTTGAGGGAAGGTATGACGAACGCCTCCGTTCCCGCACCGGACGCCCCACGAGAGTGGGCCGGACTGAAGGCAGGGGACTCCACAGCGGAGCTGACGGACGAAGACCGACGGATGGCCGTACACGGATTCTTCACCCCGGCCGAGCTGTTGGAGTTCGCCCATCTCGCCGACGCCAGCGCGCGCGTCGCGTGGGCGGCGCACCACTTCGGGCGGCCCACAGCTCCCCGCCGAATGCAGCGCGTGAAGGGCGAGCCTGACGCTGGGGCCTCAACCTGCTGGGGCCCCAGCACGGGTGGGTTCACGTACGAGGTGCAGGCGCCTTCGGGCACTCGCACTGGCCGCCTGTCGTGGTCGGAAGTGCACATTCAGGTCACCGAGCGGCTGACGCCCGTGCGCTACGGAGCCCTGCGCCAAGCAGTCGAGGTCGAGCAGGCACACGCGGCCGCATATACGACATGCCCCCTTCCATACCGGACGGCCGAAGTGTGGAACGACCTTTTCTACCGCTCGTGGTCGCGTCGTTCGGCCGCTCTGTCTCTGCGTTCGACGGCCGCATTGAACGCCATCGTGCCCGCCGCCGTGGCTCACCCGCCCCTCTTCTGACGTCGCGAGGAACATTCCGTGATCACCCCTACCAAGCCGTCTACCTGGATCGATGCCGTGCCGTGCGCCGCCAAGGACGGCTACGTGCCCGATGCTTCACAGGTCGACTCACCCAGCGACCTCATCGCCGCAAGCACTCCACTGATGCAGGACTGCGCGGACTCCTGCCCGTTCATCTTCCGGTGCTACGAGCGGGTGCGCCCGGAAGCCGGCCGGTTCGACGGCGTGTGCGCGGCTCGGGTGTGGATCAACGGGAGGGGGGTCGCGAAGGCCGAGGGCGCTCCGGCGCTGGGCAAACTGCCTTCACGGGCGGGGAGTTGCGGCACTAGCGGAGGGGTGGCCGGTCACGGGCGAGTGGGGGAGCCCTTGTGTGGGGAGTGCCGGGAGGTGGCGCTGCGCGCCCAGGTGCGCTCCGCCGGCCCGGCGAGCATTCGCAAGCGTTCGCGAGGCAAGAGTTCCGCCGCGGCAGCCTGATCGAAGCGCGCGGCGGATGGCGCGCACACCCGGGCGGACCACATTGCCAGGCTCCTGACCTGCTCGTTCGCAATTGACACCCCCACTAGCCATAGTAGAATTTAGTCAACACGGAGGGAAACCCGTGCTGAGTGAAAGGACTCTCGTGAACGCATCCACGCCCGACCCGCTGACCGTCTTGAAGACCGCCACCGACTACGGCGTCACCGAGCACCAGGCGGAAGCCGCGCTCCTGCTCGCGGCGAACTACCTGGTGGACACCTGGCAGTTGCACGCGGATGCGAGCGGTCAGGACCGTACCGACGGCTCAGCCATGGAGCGGTGGGCGCAGCAGTTCACTTCCTGCCACCGCCGAGCCGTACTTGAGGAGTCCATCGCCGTCGTCCTCGCCGCCGACACCGAACCTTCCCCGGCACTCCGGTGCCCGTTCACCTCCCCCCGGCGGCCGCGCGTCATGCGCACCAGCCGTCCCCGCGTACACATCCGCTGACCCTTACTGACGCGTTACGGCCCGCTCGACCAGGGCGGGCCGCGTCGCCGGAGCTCTGCCGATCCGCAGCGACGGTAAAGGCGCATAGCCGTTCTTCGGTTGGGCCTCTTGCTGACACCCCACCGCCGGCCGCGCCCGCGGTCAGCGGCACTCCCCCTGGAAGGACTTCACACCCCTGATGCTGCCTAGACGCCTGCCGCTACTGGCGGTCGCCGATGTGATCAGCAGTCTCGACCTGAACTCGCAGCAGATCCGCCGCGCCACCAACGCCATGGAGCACATTGTGCAGCGAGCCTTCGCGCGGCGTACCGGAGCCAAGCGCCACCTGAACTACGAAGAATTCGCCGACACGGTGCCCGAATGCCACTGGACCCTGATGTTCGAAGTCTGTGCGCTCATCCACCTCGAACGCTTCGCGGAGGCTTACGCACTGACCAGCACAGCGCGAGCCCTTTACTCCTCTCCGGATCCGGCTAGCACCCCGCAAACAGAGCACGCAACCACTGCGTCGAGAAGGAGCTATTCGTGACCGACAACGCTGCCCTGCACCGCACGCTGATAACTACGTCCCGCTTTCTGGCCGACTTTTCTCACCCCCAACCACATCTCGCGCTCGCCAACCACCGTGCGCTGCTGCACTTGTGGAGCCAGCTATCCCCCGCCCGCCGATGCCGGTTGCTGCTGATCGCCTCATGGGCCGCAGGCGGCACCCAGGCCGTACGGGGGACGTTCCACGAAGACCGCTTCGCCCACGAACTGATCGACGCCACGCGCAAGTGGACGGCCGACGAGCCGGACGGCTCCCTGGACCAGTTCTGCGACGGCCTGCACCCCGCCTTCTACGCATGCGCCTGGCTGGCCAGCGAAGCGAACACCGAGCTTGCCCTACTGGTCTTCCTATCCCTGGCCGTACTGCTGCCCGCGAGCGGCTCCGGGAGGCAGATGTGAAACCTGGCGATCCCGTCTGGTTGCGTTACGCCGATGGCCGCTACATCCTCGACGCCGAGGGCCTGCCAGTGACCTTCAAGATCTCGGCCGTTGACTCACTCACCGCCGGCACCTGGTACCGGCTGACCACCGACCACCCAACCGCTAACCAGATCTTCAGCGGCTGGTACACCCGCCACCGCATCACTCCCGGTTCGAGTCGCGGCGCAGTGGGCGCTAAGGCCACCCGCAAGGTCCGCAAGCGGTGGTCGAGGACCGACTTCCAGCGCGGCGATTTCGTGAAGTATCGCGGCACTTGGTACGAGGTACTGCGGCTCAACAACACGTCGGTGACGATCCCCCACCTTCATCTCCGTACCAGCGGGGGTGTCGTGCGCGCCGAGGATGTCCGGCCCGGCTGGACGTGGACGGCACCGTACGACGGACTCGCCGGCCGCATGTCCGCGGAGGAGATGCGGCAGCATCAGGAGGCACCAGCCCCCTGATGCCACAACTCTGCGTAGTTGACCCACCCCTCAAGCATAGTAGAATTTAGCTAACGGTTGGAGGGAAACCTCCGATCCTGGCCCGCCCCGCACCCGCGGGGCGGGCCGCCGCATTTTCACCACCCCGACAGATTCGGACCCTCATGACGCAGCAGCTCGACCTCTTCGCCGACCTCCAGCCGGCCCCCGCGCCGCCACAACCCAAGGCCCCCGTGACCTTCGCCGCGAAGCCAAGCCACAGCACCACTCCGCCCTCACCCGCACCGCGGCCAGCCAAGGAGCAGCCCAGCACCCCGGCACGCCCGCGCACCATCAGCCACCGCCCAGCGAGCGACCCCCATGCCCAGGCCATGCAGATCGGCGAAGCCGTCGCCGGAGCTTGGCATCGCCAGCACGGCGGCAACCACATGCACGTACCGATCGGCATCGTGGCCGCCCTCAGCCTGATCGGCCAAAAGGACCCGAACGGGCCCGACCTCGCAACGCAGATCCTCAGCCTGAACGACATAGACCTGATCGGCTTGTACCGCGAGATCTGGTCCACTCACTGGATCCAGCGCCCCGACCTCATCGACCGGGCCCGCGTCCTCCACGAGTGGCTGAACGACACGGTCATCGACAAGCACCGCATATCAGCCGTCCGCGCCGCCACCGAAGCGGCCCTGAAGAACGGCCTGCTCAGCCTGACCGGGTACACCGACCCCTACCTGCGCTCCATGACCGACGTGCTCTCGCCCGTGATGATGCTGCTGCGTAGCCGCGGCGCCCAACAGGGACTCGGCGAGTTCCACACCCCTGCTTCCGTCGCGGAAGCCATGGCTGAATTCATGGGCTTCAACACCCTGGACATCCTGATGGCCGACACCGAGACCGGCCGCCCGCGGCCCGGCCAGCACATCCACGACCCGGCTGGCGGCAGCGGCGGCCTGCTGCGCGCCGCAGCGCAGAACCTGCGCGAGAAAGACCTGGACCCCGCCGACTTCCAGTGGTCGATGTGCGATATCGACGAGATCGCTGCGGCCTGCGCCGCCGTTAACGCGATCATCTGGGGCCTCGGCCCCCGCGTCACCGTGGCTTGCGCCGACTCCCTGGTCAACCCCAGGGCCATTGAAGAAGCCGCCGAGCACACCCGCGCCGTGACCGGGCATCGCAACTCCGTCCTGGGTAAGGCGAAGGTCATTGCCGCCGTCCGGCAGGCTCAGCGACTCCTCGACCAGGTCCCGGAGTGCGCGGCGTGAACGTGATCAGCTATGGCGGCGGAGCGCAGAGCAGCGCGCTCATGGTCTTGGCTGCCCGCCGCGAGATCCCGTACCGCACCCTGCTGTTCGCGAACGTGGGTGATGACAGTGAAGATCCGGCGACACTGGAGTACGTACGGCATGTGGCGAGACCGTACGCGGCAGCCAACGGTCTGAACTTGCACGTCTTGAACCGCACTCAGCGCGCCGGCGGGACGGAGACACTGTGGGGTCGGATGATGCGAAAGGGTTCTCGCGCCCTGCCTATCCCCATACGCATGTCCAACGGCGCTCCTAGCGCGCGGGGTTGTACTCGGGATTTCAAGATCCGGGTCACTGGCAGGTGGCTCAAGGCGAATGGTGCGACACCCGGCAACCTGGCGACGGTCGCCGTCGGCATCTCGCTCGATGAGATCACCCGGGCGATCAACCGGCGGGGCGAGCCGTACGAGCGGCTGGTCTACCCGCTGCTCGACCTCAAGCTCCGTCGGGTCGACTGCCAGCGTTTCATCGCGGATGCGGGTCTGCCGATGCCGCCGAAGAGCGCCTGCTGGTTCTGTCCGCTGAAGTCGCTGGGGGGGCTGGAAGGAGATGCGTCGGGACCGTCCGGGGCTGTTCCTGCGTGCCTGCTGCCTTGAGGAGTCGCTGAACGAGACGCGGCAGTGGGGCGGCAAGGGCGACGCGGTGTTTCTGACCCGTACCGGCCTGCCTCTGCTCGAAGCGGTCGAGGCAGCGCAGGAGGAGCTTCCCTTTGATGTGGGTTGCGGATCCGGCTGACGCATGACCTGACACGGCTCTGACCTGCACTTTCGCAGTTGACCCACCCCCTAAACATAGTAGAATTTAGTCAGTGGGTTGAGGGAAACCCACAACCCCACACCTCCTGGAGACACGCACCGTGACCACCACAACCGCCCAGAACCCCACCACCGACGCCGACCAGGACACCGCCGCCGACACCATCGAGGCTGCTCCCTTCGACATCTCCCTCATCGACCTCTACCTCCTGGCCGACCTGATCGTCGAAAAGCTCGGCGACGGCTGGCACAAGGCCGACGATTCCATCGACCCGGAAACCATCCACTTCGCCCACCAGGACGGCCGCACCTTCGGCATCCGCCGCCTGTGGAACGGCTCCGCCGCCCAGACCTTCGCGCGCGGCCCCGAGAAGACCGGCCCGCACTACAACGCTGCCTGCCACTTCACCACCACCGAAGCGCCCCTCGACACCCTCCTCGACACACTCCACCTGCGCCTCTTCCCCGTCTTCCAAGGCCACCGAGCGAAGCTCCGCTACGACGGCACCCGCATCCCTGCCACCACCGTCGACGAGCCCGCGCCGCAGCAGCCCGCCCAGCCGGAGGCACCCGCCGCGCCAACCAGCGCGCCGGCCGCTGCGAAGACCACCGTGAAGAAGTCGCCCGCGAAGAAGACCGCGCCGTCCAAGCCCGCCGCCAAGAAGCCCGCCCCGAAGCGCCCGGCGAAGAAGACACCCACGGCCGCGCGCCCCAAGACCGCAGCGGCGCAGCTCAAGCGCCGGACCAAGCCGAAGGCCGTACCGGCCGCCGCCTGACCGACGCGCAGGGGCGGGCGCCACCGCCCGCCCCTCTTCTCATCACGGAGCTCCCATGACAACCGCCACCACCCTCACCGCACCGGGCGGAACCGACACCGTCACCGCGCAGCCAGCCTTCGAAGGACGCTTCGCCTGGGTCGACCCCTACGACCTCGTCGTTGACCCGTACAACCACCGCCAACACCGAACGAACGACGAGCCGGATGGTACCGAGCCCGATGCCGACCTGATCGCCTCCGTGGAAGAGGTCGGCGTGCAGAGCCTGATCCTCCTGCGTCCGCAGACCGGGGACAACGAAGGCAAGCTCGGCATCATCTTCGGGCAGCGTCGCTGCAAGGCAGCGATCATCGCCGCCAACAAGGCCAAGGACGAAGGCCGCGCCTACACGCTCGTCCCCGCCTTGATTCGCGACGACCTACGCGGCGTCGATGACGAGGCACTGTCCCTGTCGGTCATCGAGAACAAACACCGCCGGGACGCGCACGCCCGCGACTACGTCGAGGCCGCCCGACAACTGTCCCTGATGCCGCTCCCCCAAGCGGCCAAGGAACGTCACGCACGCGCGCTCGGCCTGTCCGCCGCCGAGCTCACCGCTGCCGACAAGGCATCGAAGCTGGACGACAAGAGTCTCAGCGCCGCAGTCGCTGACGACTTCGACCTGGTCGAGCTAGCCGACTACCAGGAAGTCGCCCACATCCACAACGCCCGCAGCCGCCTCGAAGCGGCGAAACACCGGGACCGCAACGACGGTGCGGGCACGCGCGGCCACTGGGCCCATGCACTTCAGTGCCTCAAGGACGAGGCAGTCGAGAAGGCCAAGCGCGTCCAGCTCAAGCAGGACCTCGCCGCCGCCGGCGTCACGCTAGTGGACTGGGATTGGAGGTGGCACGAGACATCCACGCGTCCCCTCAAGGACCTGGTCAGCCCCCTCGGGAACGCCATCACCACCGACCAGCACGCCCGGTGCCCCGGACACGCAGCTACCCTCAATCCATTCAAGCCGACCGTGGTCTGGCTGTGTACCAACTGGCGTGCCTACCAGCACAAGTTGAGCCCCGAAGCGTCCGGATCGGCAGCGCCGGACGCCGCGGAAATGGCAGAGAAGCGACGCAGGACCATTCGCTACAACGCGGCCTGGCGCCAAGCCCGGCCTGTACGGCAGGAGTTCATCGCGAACCTCTGCGCCCGTCCCGGTGAGGCCACCGACGAGATATGGAGGCTGATCCTTATCACCATCACCGGCACCTCTGAGACATACTCCCGCTACATCTCACGCCATCGCACCGACCTCATCTCGGGCTTCTTGAAGGTCAAGGACCCCAACCACGACAGTGAGCCGTGGCGGCGAGTCGAAGACCCCTTCGGGCCGTTCATCGCCCGTACCGGAGCAAGCGGACGCTGGCGGCTCCTCTTCGCCCAGGTCGCCGCGACGTACGAGCATCAGGCCATGTCCGATCAGGCGTGGCGAGACCCGATCAGCAAGGACACCACTGACTGGCTGGCCTTCCTGCAACGGCAGAGGTACGCACTCAGCGACATCGAGGCCGAAGTCCTCGATACCGCTCGCGACCGGTCATCCAGGCCCGCTGCCTGACCAGCTCCTGCGCATCACCACGCCCCCGCCCCACTGTCGCCCCGCCCCCACCCTCATCCATAGTAGAAAACTTCCAAGATGAGGGTGGGGTAGCGCCGGGCCAGCCCGAAAGACCCATGCCTCAGCACCAGCGCACCCTCCACGTCGGCGGCGCCACCGTCACCGTGCGAACCAGCAACCGCACCACTCTCGGCCTCGACGTCACCAAGGCAGGCGACATCATCGTCCGCGGCCCCCACCGCACCACCAACGCCGAAGCAGCCGCCCTTGTCGAGCGTCGCCGCCGATGGATCTACCGACAGCTCAATCACCTCGCCGAGACCGCCCCTCACACCCCCGTACGGCATCTCGTCGACGGTGAGCAGTTCACCCTTCTCGGGCGCCCGCACCGATTCCGCATCGTCCCCGACGGCGCACTGGCCACCCCCGCCACACGGCAAGAAGACCCTGAATCGGGCACTGCCATCCTCATGCGCCGCAGCACCTGCCTAAACCTGGACAAAGCACGTCGAGAACTGATCAACCTACACGCTAAAACTGCTCAGGAATGGCTGAAAACCTATGGCCCGCATATCACCCGATACACCAACACACCAGACATGATGCTCACCGCCTCCACCCGCCTCCGCACCACATGGGTCCGTCACCACCCCGGCCGCGGCCTCACCCTCCACTGGGCCACCGCCCAACTGCCTGCCCCCCTCCTTCGCGAACTCCTCCACCGCTCCCTCGACCTCCACACCGTGGCCGACACCCACCAGCTCGACCGCGCACTGCGCAACCTCTGGCTGGGCGACCTCACCCGCCACCCCCTCCCCATCACCCAGCCGGCACCGAACGGCGCATGCTCCGCCTGTTCCACAGCCCCCGGCGCCCTGCACGCCGACCACTGCGACATCGCACGCTGCGCCCTCACCGGCCGCCAGCGCGGCACCTGCCACCCTGCGGACGTCTGCAACACCAATCTGGACCGGCCAGTACCCCGGCGTAGCCGAGTGCGCTGAATACGGCTTCTACTACCGGCACGGCCCCAACGGCTACGAGCCCTGCAACGCCGACGCCCCCGACGCCCATCACGACCTCAACCGCCTCTACGCCGAATGCCACTGGGACATCGCCGCTCAGCGCATGGTCCTCCCGGCGTGATCTGACACCACGAGAACCCTCATCTGTTCGCCCCTGGCCTTGAGGACGCGCGGCCTTCCTCAGCCGCGCGCGCGAGCCCTCAAGAGCCACTGATTCCGTGCGGCTGTCAGCGCCCGGAAGGCCGCTTGGGCCGCCTTGGAACCTCGGTAGAACTCCGAAAGAGCAGGTCCACTGCTCGCCCGCATCCGGGCTACGCGCTGTCCACGGTCTGTCCACGGACGGGCCCCAAAAGAACACAAACGCCCCTCCGGAAGGTCTTCCGGAGGGGCGTTCTCAGTGCGTTCTACCTGGTCACAACTAGAGCCCCCTGTCGGATTCGAACCGACGACCTACGCTTTACAAGAGCGTTGCTCTGACCAGCTGAGCTAAGGAGGCGCGCCTGGTGCAGTGTACCCAGGCACGCAGCCTACCCGGCGCCGATATTTCGTGACCCGCGGGCTACTGACACCGGGCGTCGGCCCCGGTACCGTCACGGTCAGTCCACAGCAGTGGACTACACCACTCCTTTTACTCGGATCGTCCGGCACGTTCCTGCCGGTGAAGGGACACACCATGGCTACGGTCACGTACGACCAGGCAACCCGCATCTACCCGGGTTCCGAGAAGCCCGCCGTCGACAAACTGGACATCGAGATCGAGGACGGCGAGTTCCTCGTCCTGGTCGGCCCCTCCGGGTGCGGGAAGTCCACGTCGCTGCGGATGCTGGCGGGGCTGGAGGACGTCAACGGCGGCACGATCCGGATCGGGGACCGGGACGTCACCCACCTGCCGCCCAAGGACCGGGACATCGCCATGGTGTTCCAGAACTACGCGCTGTACCCGCACATGACCGTCGCCGACAACATGGGCTTCGCGCTCAAGATCGCGGGCGTGAACAAGGCGGAGATCCGGCAGAAGGTCGAGGACGCGGCGAAGATCCTGGACCTGACCGAGTACCTGGGACGCAAGCCGAAGGCGCTCTCCGGTGGTCAGCGGCAGCGTGTCGCGATGGGCCGGGCGATCGTCCGGGAGCCGCAGGTGTTCCTCATGGACGAGCCGCTGTCCAACCTGGACGCCAAGCTGCGCGTACAGACCCGTACGCAGATCGCCGGCCTGCAGCGCCGCCTCGGGATCACGACGGTCTACGTCACCCACGACCAGGTCGAGGCCATGACGATGGGCGACCGGGTCGCCGTCCTCAAGGACGGACTGCTCCAGCAGGTCGACTCGCCGCGCAACATGTACGACCGGCCCAGCAACCTCTTCGTCGCGGGCTTCATCGGGTCGCCGGCGATGAACCTGGTCGAGGTGCCGATCACGGACGGCGGCGTGAAGTTCGGCAACAGTGTCGTGCCGGTCAGCCGGGAGGCGCTGGCCGCCGCTGCCGACAAGGGCGACCGTACGGTCACCGTCGGCGTCCGCCCCGAGCACTTCGACATCGTCGAGCAGAACGGCGGCGCCGCCAAGTCGCTCTCCAAGGAGGCCGCGGACGCCCCGGCGGGCCTGGCCGTCACCGTCAACGTCGTCGAGGAACTGGGCGCCGACGGGTACGTGTACGGGTCCGCGGTCGTCGGTGACGAGCACAAGGACCTGGTCGTACGCGTCGACGGCCGCCAGGTGCCGGAGAAGGGCACCGAGCTGCACGTCGTACCGCGGCCGGGTGAGACGCACGTCTTCTCCACGTCCACGGGTGAGCGACTGAGCGACTGAGCGACTGAGCGACTGAGCGACTGAGCGACTGAGCGACTGAGCAGGATCTCTGGTTTGCGGCGGTGTCGGCCCTTCGGGGCGGGCACCGCCGCGTCGTGTGCGGGCGTCGGCACCGCCGCCTCCGTACGCACCCCAACGTACGCACCTTGTCGACAAATACCCCGGCAGAGCCGCCATTTCGAGCCTGTACGTCAACATCACGCACGCACATCGAGGGAAAACATCCCTCGATTCGGTGACTAAATGTCGCCAAATCATCACTACTCGCTACCATCGCCCCGTGAACTCCGCAGCCCGCCGTATCGGCCGAACCCTCGCCCTTGTCCTTCCCGTCGTGCTCGTCCTGTCCGGGACACTCGCGGTCACCCGCGTCCCGTGGGCGTCCCCGGTGACGGACTCGCAGATGCTGACCGCGTCCTCCGAGAACGCCTCCACCAAGGCCGGTTCCCGGGCGCCGCAGGACGTGCTCCGCGACCGGCTCCTGGTGGAACTCCAGGAGAAGAACCCCGGCGTCGCCCTGACCCACCTCCAGGAGGCGACCACCAAGCGCCCCTCGCTGGCCAAGCACTGTGTGGCCATCGCGCGTGCCCTCGGCCGTGCCGCGGTCGCCAAGTACGGCGGTGCCGCGCACCGTGCGCAAGCCTGGTCCCGGCCCGTCTGCGATACGTCGTTCGCCACCGGCGTCGCCTCCGTCCAGTGAGTCCGGCTCGCACCGCATAGGGTGCGAACCATGACAGCCCCGTACCCGCACCCCACGCAGGCCGTGGTCCTGGCCGGAGGCCAGGGTTCGCGACTCCGCCCGTACACCGACGACCGTCCCAAGCCGATGGTCGAGATCCCCGGCACCGGGACCCCGATCATCGGCCACCAGCTCGCCTGGCTGGCCGCCGAGGGCGTCACGGACGCGGTCGTCTCCTGCGGCCATCTCGCCGAGGTGCTCCAGGACTGGCTGTCCCAGGCAGAACTTCCCCTGCGTGTCACGACCGTTGTCGAGACCGAACCCCTCGGTCGCGGTGGCGGTCTCAAGTACGCCGCCGCCTCGCTGCCCCGGCCGGACGAGCCCTGGTACGCGACCAACGGCGACATCTGGACCCGCTTCTCGCTGCGCGAGATGGCGGACTTCCACCATGAGCGCGGCGCGGACGCCACGCTCGCGCTGGCCCGGCCGCGCATCCCCTGGGGCGCCGTGGAGACCGACGAGTTCGGGCACGTCCTCGACTTCATCGAGTCGCCGCCCTCCCCTTATCTGATCAACGCCGGTGTGTACGTCTTCTCGGCCGCCTTCACCGGGCTGCTGCCCGTACGCGGTGACCACGAGCGCACCACGTTCCCCCGCCTGGCCCGGGAGCGCCGGCTGGCGGGCTTCCCGCTGCCGAACGGCGCCTACTGGCGGGCCATCGACACCGCCAAGGACCTCACCGAGGCCGCCAAGGAGCTGGGCGCGCGGAACGTTTGAGGTTGAGTTGCCCGGCATCGGCCAGGTTGAGTTGCCCGGCATCGGCTGGGTTGGGTTGTCCGGTCCCGCTTCAGATGAATGAACCGCCCCCACGGCTTGGCTGTGGGGGCGGTTCATTCATCTGAGGCCGGTGGTCCAAGTGGTCCAGTAGAGGCCAGTAGAGCTGGGGAGGGGCCAGGAGGGCCGGGGAGGGGCCCCTGGGCGCCCGAGGAGCCCCGAGCCCCACCCCTCCACCCCTCTACCCCAACAACCCGCCCAACGTCCCCCCGCGCCGCTTGCCGCTGCTGGAGCTGCTCGAACCGCTCTCGCTCGCGCCGCCGTTGGTGCCGCCGGCCGTACCGCCGACGGACGGCGCCTGGGGGGTCGTCGCCGGGGCGCGCGTCGGTGCGGACTGCCGTGACGGTGTGCCGCTGGAGCCGCGGCCGGACTCCTGCGCCGAGCCGCTCACGCTGCCGGTCGCCCGGGCCGTGCCGGGGGCCGGGGCCGAGGGGGACTTCGACTTCGGGGAGCCTGCCTTGCGCGAGGCGCCGGCCGACGGCTTTCCGGGGTGCTTCGGTGTCTTGCCGGTGTGCCCGGGTCCGTGCTGCGCCTTCGCGCCGCCGGGCTGGGACTGCTGCGGCAGCGGCGAGCCGGGCAGGTTGTTGGTCGCGGGCTGGCCGGGCTCCGGTACGGACGGTACCGAGGCGGACCGTACGGCCCCGCCCAGCAGTGAACCGACCAGCAGTGTCAGACCGGCGACCACGGCGGTCAGGACGGCGCCGCGGCGCAGTACCCGGCGGCGCAGGTCCCACAGCTCGACGCGCGGGCCGAGCCGCCGCCACGCCTCCCCGGTGAGCCGGGCGTCCATCGAGTAGACCGGCGCGCCCGCGATGACCAGCGGGCTCCAGGCGGCGAGGTAGATGATGTCCGGCGCGTCGTAGACCGGTACGGTGCGCCAGCTGACCGTCATCAGGAGGGCCGCGGAGAGCAGCGCTCCGAACGACGCGGCGACCCGCTGCCACAGCCCGCACATGGTCAGCACGCCGACCACGACCTGGAGGAAGGCGACGGTCAGGCCGGCCCCCACAGGGTGCGAGAGCGCGAAGTCGCGCAGTGGCGCGACGAGCGACCAAGGGTGCAGCGACTGGAGCCACTTGACCATCGAGCCGCGCTCGCCGCCGTCGAAGTAGACGGGGTCGCAGAGCTTGCCCATACCCGCGTACACGCTGATCAGGCCGAGGAAGACGCGCAGCGGCAGCAGCACGACGCCGAGGTTCATCCGGCGTCCGGGGTAGTAGGCGTGCCGGATCGTCTCGCCGTTGCGCGGCTTGGATCCGTCGCCGTACCGCTCGTACGCCGCCATCTCCTCGTCCGAGTACAGCGGCTCGTCGTCGTCATGGTCGTAGGCGCCGGTGGTCGGCCGCACCCCCTTGAGCAGGGTGGTTTCGGCGTCCACGGGGGCGTCCACGCGGGCGTCCACGGGGCCGCGCTGGCCGACCACGGTCGAGGCCGGACCGCCGGACCCGGTGGCCGTACGGGGGCCCGCGCCGATACCGGTACCGGCACCCGCGCCGATCTGCTCCTCGTCGAGCCGGACCCTGGGCAGGACCTGCGTCGTGGTGCCGATGTCGTCGCTCCGGTCGGTGGTGACCGTGGTCCGGCCCGACTTGCGTACGGCATGGAGAAGTTGGCTGGTGGCGGCGGTGGTGCCGCCCGGTTCGGTGCGGCCGCTCCACACCACGGGTGCGCGGCGTCTGCCGCCCGCCGGCTCCCGGACCACGGGGATGCGCGCGGTGTCGGCCATGGCGCTGCTGCTCGCGGCGGGCGCGGCGAGCTGCACGCGGAAGCTGGCGTGATTGACAATGACCTGCGCGGGATCGCACGGCACCTTGACCGAGCTCAGCACCGGCTCGTCATCGAAGCCCGGCGAGCGTCCCCCCGTAGGCGTGCGGGGTGTTCTGGTGTCCACGCTCATCTAACCGAGTGACCCGCGTTTAAGACACTGCCTTGACCGGCCGGATCTGTCCGAGACCCGTCAAGGGAACGCGCGATCACCGCCGGGCCCACGGGTGACCTCCGCAGGGGCGCCCCGGCTCCGCGACCGCACGGTTTCGTACGCGCCTCGCCGAACAGCCTTCCGGATGACTGTTCGAACTTCCGTACGAATAAGTCACAGGAGGGGTGTGCGGGGGCGCGCGGCCCGGCCCCCCGTCCGCGCGCCCTCACGACTTCACGACTTCACGACTTCACGACCTCACACGGGTCAGCCGCGCCGGCGCGCCGCCTCCCACAGCACCACGCCCGCCGCGACACCGGCGTTCAGCGACTCGGCGCCGCCCGGCATCGGGATCCGCACGCGTACGTCACAGGTCTCGCCGACCAGCCGCGACAGGCCCTTGCCCTCGCTGCCGACGACGATGACGACCGGGCCGTCCAGCACCTCCAGGTCCTGGAGCTCCATCTCGCCGTCCGCCGCCAGGCCCACGACGGTCATGCCCGCCTTCTGGTAGCCCTCCAGGGCGCGCGTCAGGTTTGTGGCACGGGCGACCGGCGTACGGGCCGCCGTACCGGCCGAGGTCTTCCACGCGCCGGCCGTCATGCCGGCGGCGCGCCGCTCGGGCACGACCACGCCGTGACCGCCGAACGCGGCGACGGAGCGCACCACGGCGCCGAGGTTGCGCGGGTCGGTGACGCCGTCGAGGGCGACGATCAGCGGGTCCGCGCCGTCGTCGAAGGCGGCGGCGGCGAGGTCCTCGGGGTGCGCGTACTCGTACGGCGGCACCTGGAGCACCAGGCCCTGGTGGTTGAGCCCGTTGGTCATACGGTCGAGCTCGGGGCGCGGCGCCTCCATCAGGTTGATGTTGCCGCGGTCGGCGGCGAGCTGGAGCGCCTCGCGCACCCGCTCGTCGTTCTCGATGAACTGCTGCACGTACAGCGTCGTCGCGGGCACGCCGTCGCGCAGCGCCTCGAAGACCGGGTTACGGCCGACGACCAGCTCCGAGGTGCCCTTGGCGCCGCCGCGCCGCGGGGCCGGGCGCCGGTTGGCGGCCTGCTTGGCCTGGGCGTTGGCGATGCGGTTCTTCACATGCCCCTTGCGCGCGGACGCGGGCGGGGTCGGGCCCTTGCCTTCCAGGCCCCGGCGTCGCTGGCCACCGCTGCCGACCTGCATACCCTTCTTGTTGGACGTGCGGCGGTTCCTGCGCTGGCTGTTGCCGGCCATGGGTCACCTGTCTCTTCACTGCTCTCGACGTCTCGCGACGTGGAGTGGATACGTACGTACGAATGTAAGTGCTCGGTGCGCGCTCGGTGCGCGCCTCGTGCGTGTGATGCGTCTCTGCAAGAAGTGTCGCCCGGAGGCGGCCGGTACTGCCAACCGGCACCCGCCGGTACGGACACCGGGGCGGGCACCGGCCGGGTCGGCGGTTCGGGATCCGGTCCGGCCGGGCCGGCGAACCGACAGGCCCATGGCCCGGCTCAGGACCGCCTCCGGACAACGACCGTCTCAGGGCAACGACCGGCTGCTCAAGGCAGAGCCCGGCTCACGGCAGAACCCCGCTCACGACAACGACCACCGCGGACCCGAAGGAGTGTCCTCGATCGCCAGCCCGGACTGCTGGAGCTGGTCGCGGATGGCGTCCGCGGTCGCGTAGTCCTTGCGGGTACGGGCCGCCTGGCGCTGCTCCAGGACCAGCCGGACCAGCGAGTCGACGACGCCGTGCAGGTCCTCGCCGCGGTCCGTGCCGCCGCCCGACCACTGGTCGTCCAGCGGGTCCAGGCCCAGCACGCCGAGCATGGCGCGGACCTCCGCCAGGCGGGCGACGGCGGATTCCTTGTCGTCGGCCGTCAGCGCGGAGTTTCCCTGGCGGACGGTGGTGTGCACGATGGCCAGCGCCTGCGGTACGCCGAGGTCGTCGTCCATCGCCTCGGCGAAGGCCGGCGGCACCTCGGCGGCGGGCTCCACGGTCCCGGCCTTCTCCACCACACGCTGGACGAAGCCCTCGATCCGCGCGAACGCGGACTCGGCCTCGCGCAGTGCTTCCTCGCTGTACTCGATCATCGAGCGGTAGTGCGGGGTGCCCAGGTAGTAGCGCAGCACGATCGGGCGCCAGCGCTTGACCATCTCCGAGACCAGCACCGAGTTGCCCAGCGACTTGGACATCTTCTCGCCGCTCATGGTGACCCAGGCGTTGTGGCACCAGTACCCGGCGAAGTCGTCACCGTACGCCTTGGCCTGCGCGATCTCGTTCTCGTGGTGCGGGAAGACCAGGTCGACGCCGCCGCCGTGCACGTCGAAGGCGGCGCCCAGGTACTTGTGCGCCATCGCCGAGCACTCCAGGTGCCAGCCGGGGCGGCCGCGGCCCCACGGGGTCTCCCAGCTCGGCTCGCCCGGCTTCGCCGCCTTCCACATGGCGAAGTCACGCGGGTCGCGCTTGCCGGTCTCCCCCTCGCCGGAGGGCTGGAGAAGGTTGTCCAGCTCCTGGTTGGACAGCTCCAGGTAGCCCGGGAAGGAGCGCACGTCGAAGTAGACGTTGCCGTCCGCGGCGTAGGCGTGACCGTGATCGATCAGGCCCCGCATCATTTCGATCATCTCGGGGACGTGACCGGTCGCACGCGGCTCGTAGGTGGGGCGCAGGCAGCCGAGGGTGTCGTAGGCCGTGTTGAAGGCGACCTCGTTTTCGTATCCGATGGCCCACCACGGGCGGCCCTGATCGACGGCCTTTGCGATGATCTTGTCGTCGATGTCCGTCACGTTCCGGATGAACGTCACGTCGTAGCCGCGGTGCAGGAACCAGCGGCGCATGATGTCGAAGTTCAGTCCCGACCGGATGTGCCCGATGTGCGGGGCGGCCTGTACGGTCGCGCCGCACAGGTAGATCGAGACACAGCCCGGCGTGAGCGGGGTGAAATCGCGAGTCTGCCGGGCGCTGGTGTCGTACAGCCGAATAGTCACGCAACAAGGGTAGTCCGAACCGGACAGTGCCCCGCGACCCCCGGGGCCACGGACACAGAAGCGTGATATTTCCCCCCGGGTGGCCGGAACGGGCAGGAGCGGCGCGACGGAGCGACGGGCCGGCCCCGCCGCCCCGGCTTCAGAGCCTGCCGACCACCTTGCGCGCGGTGATCCGTACGACGACACGCTCCCCGTTGTCCGGCACGGGGTTGAACTCCGCGTACGGCTTGCCCGTGTACGTGAACGACAGCTCGTCGATCAGCTCCCGGCCGCCTTCGCTGCTCAGGACGGCCGAGCCGCGTATCTCCGCGTAGGTGTACGGCGCGTCGGCCGGCTGCACGAGCAGCGTGACGCGGGGGTCCCGCTGGAGGTTCCGCGCCTTGCGGCAGCCCGCGGTGGTGGAGAACAGCACGTCGTTGCCGTCCCGCTTCGCCCAGACCGGAGTCAGCTGCGGGCTGCCGTCCTCCCTAAAGCGCAGGAAGCACCAACGCCGTCGCCACCGCCGCCAGGCCTTCCGCCCGGCCCGTCAGGCCCAGGCCGTCCGACGTCGTGCCGGACACCGAAACCGGCGCGCCGGCCGCCTCCGAAAGGACCTTCTGCGCCTCCGCGCGCCGCTTGCCGACCTTCGGGCGTACGCCGATGACCTGCACCGCGATGTTGCCGATCAGGAAGCCCTCGGCCCGTACGATGCGGGCGGCCTCGGACAGCAGCGTCACCCCGGACGCGCCGGAGTACTCCGGGCGGCTGGTGCCGAAGTGCGCGCCCAGGTCGCCGACGCCGGCGGCCGAGAAGAGCGCGTCGCAGGCCGCGTGCGCGACGACGTCGCCGTCACTGTGGCCGGCGAGGCCGTACCCGTCGCTCGCCGCGTCGTCCCAGAGCAGGCCGGCCACCCACAGTTCACGGCCCTTCTCGAAGGCGTGCACGTCGGTGCCGATGCCCACCAGCGGCATCAGCTGCGGCTGCGGCTCATACATACCCATCGGTGGCCCTCCTGCGGGCGAGTACGGCTTCGGCGAGGACCAGATCCAGCGGCCGGGTCACCTTGAACGCCTCTTCGTGTCCGGGCACCACCACGACGGGCGTGCCGAGCTGCTCGACCATGCCGGCGTCGTCGGTCGCGCCCGCACCCTGAAGGGTGACCGTCTCGTGTGCCTTGACCAGGGTCGCCCGGTCGAAGCCCTGCGGAGTCTGTACGGCGCGCAGCCGGGCGCGCTCCGGCGTGCCCACCACGGGCTCCGGCTCACCGGCCTGCTCGCCGGTGCGCGGTTCGACCTGTTTGACGGTGTCCGCGAGCGGCAGCGCCGGCACCACGGCCGGGGCGCCGTCCCGCACGGCGGCGACCACCGAGTCCACCGTGTCGGCGGGCACCAGGGGCCGGGCGGCGTCGTGCACCAGCACCACGTCGATGGCCCCGGGCAGGGCTTCCAGGCCACGCCGGACGGACTCCTGGCGGGTTTCGCCGCCGGGTACGACCACCAGCTCGGTGCGTTCGGACAGCGGGTACTGGTCCAGCAGGTTACGGACCTCGGTGGCGCCGTCCGGCGGGGCGACGACCACGACGACGGAGACGGCGCGGGAGGCGGCCATCGCCCGTACGGCGTGGACGAGCATGGGAGTGCCGCCCAGAGCGCGGAGCGCCTTGGGGGCGCCCGGGCCCAGCCGTACGCCGCGTCCGGCAGCCGGGATCACGGCCGCGGTACGGAGCCGGGGCGTACCGGAGGGGGTGGCGGGATCAATGGCCGGGTCGATGGCGGGATCGATGGCGGAATCTGGGGATACGTCAGACATCGGTTGCTCCGAAGCCCGGGGAGACCCCGGAATTAGCGCAGACAGGTTTGTTTCCTGAGCCGACATGGGTATGGCCGCAGTGTGCCGGGCGCGACGCCCCGATCCGGACCCTTCCGTGACGCCGGTCGGGACAGCTGCCCGAGCCCGGCACGCCATACGCCGGCGGGACGGCGGATCTTTTCGGGGACGAGCACGGGGGCGGTCACCACGGAGAACGATCACTGAGTTCGGTAAGTGGTGCACGGCCGGTGCACGGCCTCGGCAGTGGTGCACGGCTTCCGCAAGCGTGCCGGCCCGGGGACCTCAAGCGTGCCGGCCCGGGGGCGTTGCGTGCGGATGCGCGCATACGGATGTGGGTGCAGCCGACGCAGATATGCCGCAGCGCCCGGCAACTGACCGCTCCTGGCCGGAGTCGGCCGCCACTCGGGCGCCGCGGCATTCGTACGTCGTCAGGACGCGAGGACCTCGTCGAGCAGAGCCTCGGCCTTGTCCTCGTTGGTGTTCTCCGCGAGGGCGAGTTCGCTCACCAGGATCTGGCGCGCCTTGGCGAGCATCCGCTTCTCGCCGGCGGAAAGACCGCGTTCCCGCTCACGGCGCCACAAGTCTCGCACCACTTCGGCGACCTTGATCACGTCACCCGAAGCGAGCTTCTCCAGATTTGCCTTGTAACGACGGGACCAGTTCGTCGGTTCTTCGGCATACGGTGCGCGAAGCACCTCGAAGACCCGGTCCAGCCCGTCCTGGCCGACCACATCGCGTACGCCGACGAACTCCGCATTGTCCGCTGGCACACGAACAGTCAAGTCGCCCTGGGCGACCTTCAGCACCAAGTAGGTCTTGTCCACGCCTTTGATCTGGCGAGTTTCGATGGCCTCGATCAGCGCGGCCCCGTGATGGGGATAGACCACGGTGTCGCCAACCTTGAACGTCATGTGACAGGTACCCCTTCCGTGGCTATCCATGCTAACACGGGAACGGGCTGTTCTGAATGGCGTTTTCGCAGGTCAGGGCATATCTCGGGGCTTGACAACAGCGGCCGGAACGTGCTTCGACGGCCCTCCGGGTGCAGGAATTCGCAGGTCGGAGGCGCTTCGCGGGCAGCCTGAAACACGTACGTCACACCCCCGGAAGCGCCCGGAGCGGTGGCCGTACGTCCCGTTTTGCCGGAATCCGGATGTCGCAGTTCCGCTACTCCGTTCGGTTCTGGAGAGCAGGTGTCCGCCGTTTCGCGAATTGATCACCGGACGATCACCGCGCGAACACCGACGAGCGCCGCGCACCGGCCGCCGTACGTGATCAATTCCGGGAAGCGGACGCATTCCCTGCGAATGCCGATTTACCTCAGAGGAAACCGCCCAGGCTTCACCCGAACGGCCGCTTGCCGGATATTCGGGTTTCTTCCCGACGCCGGCCGCTGCGCCGATCGTGATCTTCCGTGAAGCGGGTCCGGAAGGCTTTCGCGATGGCGTCCGGTGTCCGGCATTCGGACGTACGACGGCGGACGGCGTGCGGCGATCGGACGCACGGCGGCGGCCGGCTCCGGCGCGTCAGGGCGGGCCGCGGCAGGATGTGACGAGGGTGTGATCGTCCTGGGGGCGGGTCGGGTGCGGCGCCTCGGGGGCGGCTCGGTAACCTAGCGGCGCTGACACACCCTTAGGGCGGCTTTACGCGGATGCCGGCACGGCACCCGCGCACGGCCGTCCAGCCGCCCATTCGCGACCGGGCTCGAAGTTCGGCCGCCGTAGTTCGTCCAAGGAGATGCCGCCGCCGTGAGCCGCAGCCTTCGACGCGGCGTCCTCGCCGCCACCGTTCTCACGCTCTCGATCGCCACGCTCTCCGCGTGCGGAGCCGGGAACGACGCCCAGACGCTCCAGGTCAAGCCCGACAACGCCGCCACCAGCGTCGGCGACCTCAAGATCCAGAACGCCGCCTTCGTCACCCAGCCCGACCCGGACGCCGAGGGTCCGGCCGCGGTGACCGCGACGATCTTCAACAACGGCAGCGAGGACCAGACGCTGCAGTCCATCAAGGTCAACGGCACGAACAAGGAAGCGAAGCTGGCGCCCGCCAAGGGCTCCGGATCGATCGTGGTCCCGGCCGGCGGCTCCGTCGTGATCGGCGGCAAGAACAACCCGACGGCCGTACTGGACAGCGGCCGCGGCTCCGTGAAGAACGGCGACGCGCAGTCCGTGACCTTCGACTTCAGCTCCGCCGGCAAGGTCACCCTGCGGGCGTTCGTCGTCCCGGCCAAGAGCTACTTCAAGGAGTACGGCCCGAACGTGGTGCCATCGCCGTCCGCTTCGGGCCGCCCCTCCGGCAGCCCCTCCGCACCGGCCGGCGGCCCGTCGTCGACGGCCTCGCCGAACGGTTCGGCAGGGGCCGAAGCCGGTGCCAACGCCGGGACCAACGGTGGCGGCAACGCCTCGCCGAACAGCGGCACGCCGCAGTCGCCCGAGGCGGGCCGCTGACCCTGGCAGCAGCCTCTGGCGGGCCGTAGCGGGCCGCAGCCAGGCCCGCGGAGGCTCACGCCACAGCACCACCGCGCCACGCAGCACTGCACCACCGCACCACCGCCGTACCCGCGGACACCCGCCCGTAACGCAGTATGACCACGAGCGGGGGGGGGGGGGGGGGGGGGGGGGGGGGGGGGGGGGGGGGGGGGGGGGGGGGGGGGGGAGGGGGGGGGAGGGGAGGGAG